>CAZDTE010000090.1:0-12400 GCA_964508275.1 uncultured Ardenticatenales bacterium | reverse complement strand
TTTTCCGTGTTAGGGAACTCCAAGAAAATAGTTCTCCCAAACAGATTCTCGATCTCCCCCGTTGGGGGAAGAGGGGGCAGCTATTCTCGTAGCAGCGCTCTGATCTCTTCGAGGTGACGCTCGGCCTCGGCCTTGCCGGCGAGCAAGGGGCCCTCCAGGTTACGGAAGTCCAGCGAGCCGTAGTCCGAAACGTTTGGTCGGAGCAGAACATCGGGAGGGTGCGCGGCGAGGCGTTGTTGATGAACGTACCAGAGGAGCACCCGCGCGGCACGCCACGTGGTCTTGACCATGCCTGGAGGTCGGGTTGAACCGTTCCCAAAAGGTAGTTGAACACCGGTGACGGCGCTTATCGGATCTGCCCAGGACGTACCCTCTTTCAACGGTGGGTAAACGTCCACGGCAATAACCTTGTCCGCGCCGTGCTCGTAGGCGACGTGAGTGGCCAGGCTGTCGATCACGCCACCATCGGCCAATTGCATCCCGTTCAGCTCAACCGGCGGGAAGACGGCGGGCATGGCGCTGCTCGCCAACACGGCCGGCATAAGGGGGCCCTCGTTCAGGATCACCTCTCTGCCTTGTATCATGTTCACAGCTGTCAGCATGACCGGCACCTTGAGGTCCGCAAACGTTTTGCCCTCCAACGCCCCGGCCAGCAGGTTCCGCATCATGCGCTGGCGCCGGCGAGCGCTCAGCCGGGTCACGTTGATCAACGAGTTGCCCCGTATGGCTCTCATCTGTTCGGCCAGTTGCTCCGGCGAGATACCCAGCGCATGCAAGACACCCACGATGCCGCCCATGCTCGTTCCGACGATGAAATCGAACGGGATTCGCTCCCGGTCCAGGACCTGCAAGACGCCGATGTGGGCAAGGCCCCGGGCGCCGCCGCCGCCCAATACCAACCCGATCTTGGAACGGTCCAAAGCTGCTCTCCTTAGAACGCCACAGCGCATTTCCGGGCCACCAAATCGCGGCCATGTTGATTCGGATTAGGCATCAACCAGCAACCGGCGCAGCACCTTTCCCACGAATGATTTGGGCAACTCCTCGCGGAACTCGATCTCCCAGGGCACGGCGTACTCCTCCAGACGGCGGCGGCAGAGGTCCAGCAACTCCTCCTTGGAGAGGGTGGTGCCGGGGCGCGGCACCACGAAGGCCTTCACCTTCTGTCCGCTTTCCTCACCGGCCACCCCTACCACGGCCACTTCCATCACTTTGCTGTTCTCGTACAGCACCTCCTCCACATCTCGGGGATAGACGCTGTACTCGCCGGCCATGATCGTGTCACGCTTCCGGCTGATGATCTGAGAATAGCCGTCCGCATCCATCACGGCGACATCGCCGGTGAAGAGCCAGCCATCCTGCAACACAGATTCTGTATCGTCCTCATTCTCATGACCCCAGTATCCCTGCATGACCTGTGGGCCCTTAACCACCAACTCGCCGATCTGTCCGGGAGAGAGGTCTTCCCCTGTCACCAGGTCCACGATCTTGGCATCGGTGTTCGGGACAGGGATGCCGATCGAGCCGATCTTCCGGGTCCCGAACAGCGGGTTGGCGTGGGTGACCGGCGACGCTTCGGTCAGGCCGTACCCTTCGACCAGCCGGCCTCGCGTGAGCTTCTCGAACGCCTCTTGCACCTCGACCGGGAGCGGGGCCGCGCCACTGATGCAGGCTTTGATGGACGACAGGCCGTAGCCCCGCACGCCCGGTGCCTGGTTGATCGCCATGTACATGGAGGGAACACCGGGGAAAATCGTCGGCTCATAGCGCTTGATGTGCTCCAACACCTGCTGTAGCTCAAACACCGGCAACAACACAATCGTCGCGCCCATCGCGATCGGGATGTTCATCGCGCTGGTCATGCCGTAGCTGTGCGTCAGCGGGATGACCGAGAGAAACGTCTCCTTGCCGAAATTGAGATCGGGAATCCAGTGACGGGTCTGTAGGGCATTGGCCACCAGGTTGCTGTGGGTCAGGCAGACCCCTTTGGGCTCGTCGGTCGTACCGCTGGTGTACAGAATAGCCGCCATGTCGTCTCCGGAAACCTCGACGCCGGGCGACTCCCTGGCCGCATCCATCATCAACCGGTCCATGCGGTACCCGACCTTGCCCTCCTCCCCAGACTCGCCTTGGCGATCGCCGCCGGCCGCGTCCCACCGGGACATCAGCTTCTTGTACACGTGCGCCGAGACCACGTTGCGGATGTCGGCAAACACGACGCTTTCCAAACCGGTGCGTGCCCGGACGGCTTCCGCCAACCCGCCAAAATCGCGCAATGTGACCAACACTCGGGCGTCCGTCTGCCGAACCTGCTCGACGATCCGTGGCCCGTCGGCGTCAGGGTTAGGAAGCACCACCACGCCGCCAACCTTGAGCGTAGCGTAGTAGGCAATGATCATCTGCGGCATGTTGGGCAACACCACCATCACCCGGTCGCCCGGCCGGACACCCAGGCCGTGTAGGGCATGAGCGAACTGGTTTGCCCTACGGTTCAACTCCCGGTACGTCAGCCGCGAACCGTAGAACAGTGTCGCCGTTCGTTTTGGAACCCAGCTTGCGGCGGCCTCCAGAAACTTGTGCAGCGGTTGGCGCGGGATGGGGACCGTGTGCGGGGTGCCCTCGCCGTAGCTCTTCAACCAGGGGCGTTGGGCCAGATGCTTCGATGCGGGGATTTGCTCGCGCCAGAGGCTGGGCCGGCGCTCGCCCCGGTCGCCGATGAAGCGCTCGATCGCCCGGTTCACGGCCTGGTGGCGCTCAAGCTGGACCTTGTGCTTGGAGGCACCCACGTCCACGACCTCTGCCTCGGGAACCATCTTCCCGACGTCCTCAAACACCTGGCGCGGGAAGTACGCGTCTCGCTCCCCGGTAATGATCATCGTCGGTGTGCGGATGTTGCGCAGCGCTGACCAACCCTGCCAGTTGCGCATGTTGTTCAGCATCATCCGCTTCATGACGTGGATCTCGGCGTTCCAGCGCGGGCGGTATTCCCACCAGGGCCGAAAGGCCGCCGTCGGGATGCGATAGGCCCATGAGGCGATGCGGGGGAGCGGGTACTCGCCGGCGGTCGCCACCAGGATCAGTTTCTGAAGCCGCTCCGGGTGGGCGGTGGCGTATTCCACGCAGACCGAGCCACCAAAGGAGTGGCCGGCCAGGATGAACGTGTCCGGTAGGTTCAGTTCTTCGGCGATCGTGTCCAGGTCGGCTACCAGTTCGGGCATGGTGTATGCGGTGAAGGGGGCGTCACTCTGACCGTGTCCTCGGAGGTCAGGCACCACCACGCGATACTCACGGGCGAAGTGGTTGATCTGATACTCCCAGGTCTCCGCACAGCCGGCATAGCCGTGCACGAACACGATCGTCCGCTCGACTCCCTGGGGCCAGATATCAATCACGCTCAGCGCTGCGTCGGAGAGCCCGCGAATGGGCACATCTACCCGGTAAAGGTCAAAATCAAGCTGGATGGCGCGACGCTTAATGCCGCGTAGTTTTTTCTTCACAACCGACAACTCCCCCTCGTGCGGATCGTGCGAGTCCACTACGCACGCCGGCCAGCGCAGAACGGTTCCCCAGACTCAGGGCGAAAGGGCGGGGTTCACTGAGTTCGGGAATACTATACCACAATGACGGGTGACTGGCAAATGACCAGAAACGCTCACTCCGTCCCGAATTGCCGGTCCCCGGCATCGCCCAGGCCGGGCACGATGAATCCGGGTGGCCAGTTCTCGTCCCCGCCGGTCAGGCGCTCGTCCACGGCCGCGATGTGGATGGGTACATCCGGGTGCGCGTCGTGCAGTGCCCGAACCCCTTCCGGCGCGGCAATCACGCCCACGAACTTGATGCGATCGGCCCCCCACTCCTTCAGAATATCCACGGTGGCCACGGCCGACCCGCCGGTGGCCAGCATCGGGTCCAGCACCAGGCAAAGTTGGACGGTGGGTGACACCGGCAGTTTGTTGTAGTATTCGACGGGCTGCAGCGTACGCTCGTCTCGATAGAGGCCGATGTGCCAGACCTCTGCCTGGGGCAGCAGATTCCAGATGCCATTGACCATGCCCAGACCGGCCCGCAGAATGGGCACCAGGCCGATCTTCTCCTGCACCACGCGGCATGACGTGGTGGTCAACGGCGTCTGGATCGATTCGGCGCGCAGCGGCAGATCCATCGTCGCCTCGTAGGCCAGCATCGCTGCCACCTCGCTGATCAGCTCTCGGAATTTCTTGGGTTCGGTGCGTTGGTCACGCAGCAGGGTCAATTTGTGCTGCACAAGCGGATGGGGCGAAGGGAAAACATTAGATCGTGTCATTCGTTGCCTCCTGTCAGGTTGAAGAACGGCGATCACCCTGGCCCCAATTATACACCGTTTTGGACTGTTCTCAAAAACGCGGTGACGGGTGTTGTGCGTGGGGCGCGCCGCACGAAGGACGGGCCGGTGAGGTTGTTGTATCTTTTATCGAAACAGGCTCTGGGGAATACCTTGCCCTTACTGAACGCACGATGTTTCCGCCGGTCGGATTTCCACCGAGTTGTATACACTACCGCCGGCGCAGACACTTGCCCCCAACGCGAAATGAGTGTATAATCTGTTGGCGTAGTGAACCATGTGGGGAGACCGCGAGCGGATTTGGGCGGGGGCCGAGATAGACCGGTCGTTGTCCTTCCGTCTCACAACCCGGAGGCGGCACTTGCTTGGGTGTAGGTAGCGCGCAATGGGTTGTCGCCACTCCCCACTGGCTGGATGGCCCTGCACGGCGCGCAGTCTGGTACGCGCCCGGCCTTGGATGAAACCCTGCCCTGTTCCGATTGAAGGAGCCCGTGACACAGGTGGTCATGAACGTGAAACAGAGAGATGAGACCCTGCGTGAGGTGTTGGCCATCGCCTCCGCCAGCCTGGACACCAAAACGATTGTCCAGCGTGTAATCGAGCTCGCCGTCGAGCGGCTGGACGCCGACTGGGGCGAAATCCATCTGTTAGCGACGGACGGCTCACACCGGACATATTTCGGCGGCCTGACCGTTGATGAGTGTAACATTGCCAGCGAACCGTGCCTCGAAGGCGTAAACGGCGCAGCACTCATTGATCGGGAGGTCGTGCGAACTCTGGATGTCAGCGCTCACCCACGCAGCGTGGGTTTCCCGGAGGACCATGTCCGCATCGGTCCTTTCCTGGGCGTGCCGGTCTTCGTTGACGGCACGCCACTGGCCGACATCCTGCTCGCACGGGAGAAGGGGACCCAGCCATTCACCAAGGCGGACGAGAAGCTGTTGGTGGCCATCGCCGAACAGGTTGCTCTGGCGTTGCGCAACGCGCGCCTCTTCGAGCAGTCCCAGCAGCGCCTGGGCGAGTTGGAGACGTTGCACGAGCTAACGATCGGTCTCAGCCGGGTGCTTGATCTGGATGAGATCATCGAGCGCATCCACCACGCCATCGCGCAGGTGATGAAGACCGACGACCTGTACGTGGCGCTCCACGACGAGGAAACCAACACTGTACATTTCCCGCTATATTTCATTAACGGTGTGGAACAAGAACCCCTTTCTCGTCCGTTCGGCAATGGCCTGACCGAATACGTGATTCGGGCGGGCGAACCGCTGCTCCTCAACAGCGACATTCCCGGGAAATTGGGCGCGCTCGGGATCGATCTGATCGGGCAGATCAGCTTCTCCCTCCTGGCCGTGCCTATGCGTGTCGGCCAGAAAACTATCGGCGTAATCACTGTTCAAGATTATGAACGGCCGGATGTGTACACCGAACACCACCAAATGCTGTTGGCCGCTATCGCCAACCAGTCGGCCGTCGCTTTGGAGAATGCCCGCCTGTACCAGGAAACTCGCCAACACGGGGAGGAATTGCAGGCCCTGTTTCAGGTCTCTTCGGCGCTGCGTACAGCCACCGGTCGAGATGAACTGTTGAGGGTGGTGCTGGATCAGACATTACAGGTGATTGGGGTTGAGGACGGGGGCCTGTTCTTTCCCGATTCCACTGGGGAGATCATGCACGTGCAGGAAGCCCGTGGTGTCATCCGGGAGTTGGCCGGGCTGGACATTCCCACCGCGGCGAGCATCGTCGGCCGGGTTTTCCGCCAGGGCACGCTCTTTGCAACCGACGATCTAGGTAATGACCCGGAAACGTACGCTCTGTCCGCGGCTCGTGTCGCGAACAAGGCCAAGGCCGGGATCGCTGCGCCTCTGCGATCCGGCGAGCGGATCACCGGGGTGCTGTTGAGCGCCACCCAGACGACCCGGCAATTCGATGCCAGCGATGAGCGCCTGGTGGCCACGATCGCCGAGATGGCGGGAAGCGCGTTGGAGCGCCAGCAGTTTCACGAAGAAGTGGTGGCCGCCTACGAGGAACTGCGTAAGACCCAGGCGCAGCTGGTCCAATCGGAGAAGCTTTCGGCCATCGGGCAACTGGTGGCCGGTGTAGCGCACGAAATCAACAACCCCCTCACCGGCATCATCGGCTTCAGCGAGTTGCTCAGCCGAGACAGGGCCCTGCATGACCCAGAACTGGCGGCCTCTTACACATCTAAGATCCGCGAGCAGGCCGAACGGGTGCGCCGTATCGTAGAGGACCTCCTGTCATTTGCGCGGCAACGCGAGCCCCGTCGCGAGCCGGCCAGTGTCAACGGATTGCTCCGGCGCGTGCTGCAGATGCGCCGGTATGCTCTGCGCACGAGCAACATCGCGGTGCAAACAGAGCTGGCTGCGGAACTCCCGATCACGGTCGTCGACCCCCATCAGTTACAGCAGGTCTTCCTGAACCTGGTGAACAATGCCGAGCAGGCGCTGTCAAACACGTACGCTGGAGGGAACTTGACGATACGCAGCCGTCAGATCGACGAACAAACCATCCGCGTGGAATTCGAAGACGACGGCCCGGGCATTACCGAAGAGCACCTGGGCAAGGTGTTCGATCCCTTCTTCACCACGAAGGAGGTGGGCCAGGGCACCGGACTGGGGCTTTCCATTTGTTACGGGATTGTGCAAGAGCACGGTGGCCATATCTGGGCAGAGAGTCCCGCAGGAGAAGCGGACTCCGGACGTGGCCCCGGTACGCGCTTTACCGTCGAGTTGCCTCTGCGCAAATCCACGTGGGCCGCAGAGATGATGGCGAAAGAGATGGATCGGGATGTCCCGAAAAACAGCCCCCTGCGCATCCTGGTCGTGGACGATGAGGAAATTGTGGCGAGTTTCCTCTCCGATGCCTTAGGCGTCGACGGCCACCGGATTGACCACGCGGATCAGGCTGAGAAGGCCTTGGCCCTCCTGCGGGACAGGTCCGACTATGACCTGATCCTCTGCGATCTAAGAATGCCGGGGATCGGCGGGCGTGGATTCTACGAACAGGTGGACGCTGACAATCCCTTGCTGGCGTCGCGAGTCGTTTTCATCACCGGCGACACGGCAAGCCCCCTGACTCGTCAGTTCCTGGCCAACACAGGGCAACCATGCCTCGAAAAACCGTTTTCCGTAGACGAGGTCCGCCAGCTCATCGCCAAGGCCGAACGAAGGCTCCGTGGAACGCGACCAAGTCCGCCACAAGGGTAGAGGCATGGACAAAAATGATGTGCAGCGTGCGACACGACGCGTGGCGCTCCGATCCTGCTTGCCGGCCTGTGACGATGCACTTGCCAGTCTATACGCCCTCGGCACACCATGAACCAACGAACCGCCGTCATCGCGGTTGGCGGCAACTCCCTGATCAAAGACGCAGGACACAAAACCGTTCCCGATCAGTTCGCTGCGACGCGGGAAACGACCCTGCACATCGCCGAGATGATCGCCCAAGGTTGGGAAGTCGTGATTACGCACGGTAACGGGCCGCAGATCGGCTTCATCTTGCGCCGCGCTGAACTGGCGGCCCACGCACTCCACCGGGTGCCGCTCGATTCCTGTGGCGCGGACACCCAAGGGGCCATCGGGTACATGATTCAGCAGTGCCTGCACAACGATTTTCGGCAAATGGGCATCCACAAACACGTCGTTACCGCCGTTACGCAGGTTGTGGTGAGCGCGGACGACCCGGCATTCCAGAAGCCCACCAAACCGATCGGCTCATTCCTGGAACACGCGGAGGCCGAACGAAGGCAGGCGGAAGACGGGTGGAACGTGATCGAGGACGCCGGACGCGGCTGGCGGCGAGTAGTCCCCTCCCCGCGCCCCGTCGAAATCGTCGAGCGGGATGGGATTCGCGTGTTGCTCCAGGCCGGACTGGTCGTCGTGGCCGTGGGGGGCGGCGGCATCCCGGTCGTGCGTGACGAGACCGGCGCGCTGTCCGGAGTGGAAGCGGTGATAGACAAGGATTACGCCAGCGCGCTGCTTGCCGAACGGCTGCGGGCGGACCTGTTCCTCATCTCTACAGCCGTTGACCGGGTGGCCCTCAACTATGACCGGCCCGGCCAACGCTGGCTAGACCGGCTCACTGTCTCTCAGACTCGCCGGTACCTGGCCGAAGGCCACTTCCCGCCGGGCAGCATGGGACCAAAGATCGAAGCCGCCGTCCAATTCCTGGAGCGTGGAGGGAAGAAAGTAATCATCACCAATCCGGAGAACATCACGCGGGCGTTGGCCGGCCAGGCCGGAACGCACCTGATCCTCTGAAGCCGCTATCCGTGGTGGCTACGGGACGGTGTTTCGCGGTCGCCAGTTGCCGGATTTGAAAGAAGGTTGAACCGATGGGTGAAACAAGCGACGAAATCCCACAGACGGCAAAGCGCATCCTGGTCGTTGACGACGAAGAACCGGTCTGCCACATGCTCAGTACGGCCCTATCTGCAGAAGGCCATCACGTCACGGTGGCCAGCAACGGAAGAGAAGGGCTACGCCACTTGGGTATCTATTCCTGCGACCTCGTCATTTCCGACATCCGCATGCCCGGGATGGATGGCCTTACGCTGCTGAAGAAAACCAAACAAGTGAGTCCGAGACCCCTGGTCGTCATCATGACCGGCTATACGGAGATCTCCTACGTGCTGGAAGCCCTTCGCCTTGGTGCAGCCGGTTTTCTGGTGAAGCCGTTCTCCATTGACGATTTGCGATTCACCATCCGCACGGCATTTCGTCGCCAGGAGACGCAGGAAGAAATCGTGCGGCTGAAAACGCTGGCCCGTATTTCGGAAATCACCAGGGAATTGGTGCGTACGCTGGACATCAAGCCCCTGGCCAAGCTGGTTGTGGATATTGCGGCTACGGAGGCAAATGCAAATCGGTCATCGCTGATGCTCGCTGATCGCGCCGGCACGGCATTGACCATTGTGGCCGCGCGCGGTTTGCCGGCCGACGTCGTTGCCCACACGAGCCTACCACTCGGCGAAGGCATTGCCGGGCACGTGGCCCAAAGCGGAAACCCGCTCGTGATCAACAGCGATGAAGAGATGGAACCCTGGATCCGGGAACGGCTGCACTTGCATCACGTTGGCCCCGCGGCCTCTGTCCCGCTGATTTCCCTGCCCATGGTCAGCGAAGGGAAACCGCTCGGCGTGCTTAACCTGAGCAGGCCGAACGGCGCGGCTCGCTTCACCGAAAGTGATGTCAACTTGCTGTCCATCTTGGCGGATCAAGCCACGATCGCCATCCGCAACGCCCAGTTGTTCCAGCAAGTGCGTGAGCTCTATCTAAGTGCGATTCAATCGGTCGCCTTGACGGTGCAGGCCAAGGACGCCTACACGCACGGGCACTCCGACCGCGTGGCGGAATACACCGTTGCCCTGGCCAGCACGCTGGGTCTCCCGCCGGAAGAAGAGGAGAACTTGCGGGTCACAGCGTTGCTGCACGACATCGGCAAGGTCGGCATACGCGAGGAAGTGTTGCACAAGCCGGGCCCCCTCACGCCGGACGAGTTCGAACATGTCAAGACGCATCCCCTGGTCGCCGAACGGATCTTGCGCCCGATCACCGAACTGGGCGAGATCGTGGATGGCATAAAGCACGAGCATGAGAGTTGGGATGGCAGCGGCTATCCGTCCGGTCTGCGCGGCGACGAGATTCCGCTCAGTTCCCGCATTATCGCGGTCGTTGATGCGTTCCACGCCATGACCTCCGACCGGCCTTATCGCCGGGCCATGTCTGTCGCAGAGGCGCTGGACATTCTGCGCCAGGGGGCCGGCAAACAGTGGGACGCTCGCATCGTGGACGCCTGGTTGGAGATCGTGGACGACGTGTTGAACGACGGGTCATAGCCGGTCATAGCCGCCCGGCCGCGTGCGCATGGTTGCGCTTGGTTGGTGTTTAGGAATCGCCCACAGCCGGCCGCAAGTGGGCAACCGGGTGACGCACGTGCCAACGGCGCTGCCACCGGTAGCTGGGATGGGGCGTGAACCGCCGGCGGACCTGATTGGGCGACACATTGCCGATGACGTTCATCCGCTGGTAGTCCGCCTCGCCCATGCCCAGTTGCGCGCAGTAGCTCAGGTATCCGACCTCCGCCAGACTGTAGCCCATCAGGTGAGTCAGCATGGCGTCGGCGGCCAGCCAGTCGGTGCTGGCCACAGCGATACGCCAATCCACGGCCTGGCCCTGGGTTGGCCCCTCGCCTTCCATACCCCGAAAGCCATCAATCACGCTGAGGTGCGGAAAGACGTACGGCGCGAGTCGGGCCAGGTTCAGATTCATCGCCCCAAACCCCTGGTGCATGGCGGCCTTATGGCTGTGGGCACCCATGAGCAGACCGAAATAGCCCGCCCGCAGGCCCAAGAACAGGGATGACCGCTCGAAGTAGGGGCCGATCCGGCGGTTCAGCTTGCGCATCCAGGCGGCCCAGCGCGCCGAACCCTGGTCGTGGCCGTTGCGGCTGTTCGTTGTGCCCAGCCCGCTGAGCAAACTACCCATGACCATGTTCTTGAGCGACAGGGTGACGATCACTGTGTCGTGCGTCTTTGGCGGGCCCACGGAAATCCGGTAGTCCGTTTCCACAACTCGCCGGGAGAGGCGCAAGACCTGCGGGCGCATGTTCCAGCGCCAGGCGGTCACCTCGACGCCCTCGTCGTCGTTCACGTTAGCCAGCTCGGCGTCGTAGGTGCGCGCCAGGTCGTGGAAACCGTACCGGTCGTAGGCCTCCCACACGTCGGCGCTGGCCGAGCCCTCGGCAATCATAACCGGGCCGTCGTAGCGGGCGCGGACGAATTCGAGCACCGCACGAACAGCCTCCGGATCGGTCCCGGCCAGCGGGCGATCTGGCACCACGAAGTTCGGCTTGATCAGCAGCGAACGGACCGTGGAGAGGTCTACTTCGCTCGAGAGGGCATTGAGGGCGTGCCGCACGTTGTCGAAGCGGTCATCACCCCGAATGAGAGCGACCGTGGGTTGGGGAAGGTGGTCACTCTTGCGGGCGGTGCTCACGATGAACCCCGCCCGCGTTTCGCTGCCTGGCGCAGCAGGCGCACCTCGTCTCGCGTCAGGAGTCGCCACTGGCCCGGGCGCAGATCGCTGAGTTGCAAGGGGCCCAGCCGCACACGTACGATGCGCAAAGCCGGGCAGCCGACGGCGGCTGTCATGTGGCGTATCTGCCGCTTGCGTCCCTCACGCAGCACGAACCGCAGCCAGGTGTTGCCCTTCTCTGCCCGCCGGACCCAAACCTTCGCCGGTCGCGTCATGCCGTCTTTGATCTCCACACCACGGCGAAGCCGGTTGATGGCGCTCTTGCTGGGCCGCCCCTGCACCAGCACGCGATACTCCTTCTCGTGCCCGTAGCGGGGATGAGTCAGCCGGTGGGTCAGGGCCCCATCGTCTGTGAGCAGCAACAACCCCTCGCTGCGCAGGTCCAGCCTGCCCACCGTGAACAGCCGGCCGGGCAAGTCCACCAGGTTGCGAGCAGTGGGCAGGCCGGTCGGTTCGCCATCGTCACTGATCACCCCGCGTGGTTTGTAGAGCATCACGTAGGTGAACCGCGAAGCGAACGTGAGTTTCTGCTCGTTCACCTCGATCCGGTCTCGCGCCGGATCCACCTTGGTGCCGAGCTCGCGCACAACGCGACCGTTCACGCGAACACGTCCATCGACGATCAGGTCTTCGCAGCGACGCCGCGAGGCGACGCCGGCCCGTGCCATCACCTTTTGCAGTCTTTCTCGCATGACGCCATTATACCGCAGGGTCGGCAATTTGGCAACGTGGCGGTGCGGCCCTTCGTGGCGCGGAGCGCCTAAGGGAACTCCAAGAAAACAGTTCTCCCAAACAGATTCTCGATGCAGCCCACAATAGATCGATAAAGCAATCTGCAAGGGAGTTCCTTGGGCTTTTCCACCTCGTTTGAAGACATTTCGCGAATTCTAACAGGCTTCGTGATATCTTCCTGGAAGGTTTATTTCTCTGGAAAGTATCATCTCAATAACCTGGGGAACGCCCCCCGGCCCCCAATTCTGGGGGAGCACATGCCCCCCCAATTCTGGGGGGGTTGCCCCCCCAA
>CAZDTE010000089.1:0-12458 GCA_964508275.1 uncultured Ardenticatenales bacterium | reverse complement strand
ACGAAAGCTACTACAAAAAGCTCTTTCGGGCTCAAAGAACCTCCGGTTTAGCGAAATGATTACACTCGTGGAAGCTTTCGGCTTTCGCTTGTCGCGGGTCAAGGGTAGCCACCATATCTTTGCCCATCCACAAGTGCAGGAACTGATCAATTTGCAAAGCGTAGGAGGAAAGGCCAAACCGTACCAGATTCTCTAGTTCCTCCGCTTGGTGGAATGGTACAATCTTACAATGGAAGATGAAGGAGAGGACGAGTTGTGAGAGACTATCACATCAATATCTTTTACAGTGAACAGGACGGCGGGTATATCGCGGACATCCCCGACTTGCAATCCTGTTCTGCGTTTGGGGATACACCCGAAGAGGCCCTCGGACAGGTTGAGATTGCCAAAAAGGCCTGGCTCGAGGCGGCCCGTGCCGAGGGGAAACCAGTCCCGCCACCCATCTACCGGCCGGTGATATACCAGGCAATGCCCTCTTACACAACCGCCTGACTCTACAACTGCATAAGGATTCACCGTTGTTGGTCACCATCGCATTGGTCGCTACATCACAGACTTGATGTGTCCCTACGTCTTGTTTCTCGACCTGAAGGCAGGCTACGTAGCGACAGTGGAAATTGCAAGTAGAAACCTCCCAGGCCAACACGCCCTGGGAGGTCTCCATCCGACTTGACCCTACTGATCCAATGTTTTCATAGCGATGAAGTCGCCGTGCCAGCTGTGGTACCACACCGCGCCGCTGTAGCCGTTCACGCTCAACATGCCGGTGACCTGGCCGTCCTTCAGCGTGTGGATGGTGTAGTAGCCGTAGAAGGCGTCCGCTTCGTCGGCCACGGTCGAGCCCGGCTGGTTCGTCGCCAGCCACTGCTGGGCATTCTCCAGCGCCTGCGCCGGCGTGACGGTCATCTCTCCGCCGGCCGGCGTGCCCCACCAGCCGCCCATCATCCCGCCAAAGCCGCTCATGTGCCCGTACTTCGCGTTCCACATCATGTTCGGGCCGGGTTCCGGCGTCACCGCGCCGGTGTAGCGGTGGATCAGCAGCTCGAAGGCGTGCGTGCCGGTGCTCTCCTCTGCGACCTCGGCGTAGAAGTTGTTCTCAAAGGCCATCACCTCGGCCAGGGCCAAGTCGTCGTTGTTCAGCGATCTGATGTACTCCTCGGCCCGTCGCGTGGCCTCGTCGAGGGTCAGCGGTTCGCCGTCGCCCGGGTTGCCCCAGTCGCCGTGGCAGTCCTGGGGATCCATGTCGCCGTAATCGCCGTTGCCGCTCCCCATCATGTTGCCAACCCAGCCGTTGCCAAAGCCGCCCATCATCCCACGCAGGCCATTCATCATGCCACCGAAGCCGCTGCCGCCGTAGCCGCCCATCATGCCGCCGAAGCCGCTGCCGCCGTAGCCGCCGAAGCCGCTGCCGCCCATCGGCCCCTGCGCCGAGGCCACCGCGGCCAACCCGGCCAACGCCAGCAGCCCGACGATCAGGCCGGTTCCAATGACCCGCTTCCAACTGTGTGTCCGTTTCACTTCTGATTACCTCCTTCAAGTGATTGTTCAAGCCGGTGCCAGTTCGCCGGCATCGTTCTCATTCACCTAAAGGATACCACACCGATGTGAAGGCGGTATGAAGAACAGATGTAAATCGGATGTCGTTCATGTCCGTTCGACGGCGACGAGCCGGCGACAAACTGGCCCGCGATCGGGTGACCAGTGCAAGCCACATTCGGTCTTGTCCAGGCCCACCCAGCGACCGGCGCGGTCATCTTGGCCGTCCTGGACGGCGCGGGTGCAGGGCGCACAGCCCACGCTGCGGTAGCCGTACGCATACAGCGGATGCGCGGGCAAGATGTGCCGGGCCCGGTAGGCCTCTACATCGGCGCGCGTCCAGTTGACCAGTGGATTGACCTTGACCAGCCCACCCGCTTGCCGCTCCAGGACGCGCACGTTCCGCCGTTGGGCGGTCTGGTCACGACGGATGCCGGTGATCCATGCCCGGTAGCACTGCAGCGCCCGCTGCATCGGCTCCACCTTGCGCAGATGGCAGCAGAGATCGGCGTCGCACGGGGCCGGATAGCACGGCCTGCTCAGCAGAGGGCCGACCGTAGTCACGCGCAGGTGCCAGGCTTCCCGCAGGTCGTCCCGAAACTGCAACGTTTCCGGAAAATGGTAGCCGGTGTCCACGAACAGGATCGGCAGGTCCGGGCAGATGCGGCTGATGATGTGTAGCAGCGGCACGCTCTGGGTTTGGAATGACGAACTGGCCGCCACATCAGCGCCGAACGTATCCGCGGCCCAGCGCACGATCTCCTCCGGCGTAGCCTCTTCCAGCCGGGCATTCAGGCGCTCGAAATCTTCGATAATCGGTGTCATCCTGTGTTCCTCCCCAGACTCAAGCGCACTCGCTCTCGCCGATTTCTACGTGAAATGTTTCGGCACTGCCCCAGTCGAGATAGGCGGACGGGTCCTGCTCGGCAGTGGGGAGCACGGCCAGATCGGCCAGTGTTTCTCGCCAGAACCCGTTGTCCGCCGGTTCGCGGCGCAGCCATTCGTCAACCGTCTCCTCGCCCGACCGGCGCGCGCGGTACGCGCGCAGCACGCGCAGCAGCGCTTCCGGCACCCGGCTGGCCGGCAAACGCAACACGCTACGGCCAAAGGTCGCCTGGCCATCGGCGGCACCCCCGCCTACGTACAGTTGATAGTGGGGCACAAGCTGGCCGTCCACCTTGCGCGCCATGCCGCAGAGGCCGACGTCGCCCAACCAGTGCTGGCCGCAGGCGTTGGGGCAGCCGCTGATCTGGATTCGCAGATCCGCGACGCCGGCAGAGGCTCCTTCGTCCAACTCGGCCAGCCGGCGGGCCAACACCTCCGCCAGGTCGCGGGACCCCGTCACCGCCTGGACGCAGGTGGCGGCCCCGGGGCAACTGACGATGTCCGCCAGGTGCCCGGCGTCCGTGGCGGCCAGACCGGCCTCGTCCAGGCGGGCAAACAGCTCCGGCAACCGCGTAGCCGGGATAAAGCGCAGCACAACGTTCTGGTTCGGGGTGATCACGATTTGTTGCTCCGGCAGTTCGGTGACCAGTTGGGAGAGGGCCACCAACTGGTCGGGCGTCAGGTCGCCACCCGGCAGCCGGATGCACACGGCGAAGAAACCGCGCTGCTTTTGCTCCAGCACGTTTAGCTGTCGCCAGCGGTCGAACACCGGGCCGCCGGCGGCGTACCCGTCGTCCAGCTCGGCAACCGGGCGGTCCTCGGCGGGGGAGACGGCCGGCAGCGCACCGGGCCAGGTCGCCTTCACCAGCCGGCGTTCTTCGATGACGTGCTGCTGAAACGCTTCGATGCCGATGTCGGCCAGCAGGAACTTCAGGCGGGCCTTGTTTCGGTTCTGCCGCTGGCCGAGCCGGTTGAAGATGTGGACGATGGCCGCAGCGGTGGGCAGCAGGTCGGCGGCAGCGGTGAACGGCTCCAGGGCCTGGGCCGGTCGCGGCGCGGAACCCAGCCCGCCACCGACCAGCAGCCGGAAGCCCGGCTCTGTCGAACCGTTCTGCCGGATCGTTGCCAACCCGCCCAGGTCGTGCACGGCGGCGTAGGCGCAGTCGCGGGTGCAGCCGGAGAGGGCGATCTTGAACTTGCGGGGCAACCGTTGCGTGAGCGGGTTGCGCAAGAAGTAGTCGCCCAGCTGCGCCGCGTAGGGTGCGACGTCGAACGGCTCATGCGGGCAAACGCCGGCCAGCGGGCAGGTCGTCACGTTGCGCACGACGTTGCCGCTGGTTTCGCGGGCGGAGAGGCCAACCTGGGCCAGGAAACGCAGCGCCTGCGGCACTTGTGGCAGACGGACGTGGTAGATCTGCACATCCTGGCGGGTGGTCAGGTGAGCCGCCCCCTTCCCGAAGTTGCGGGTGACGCCGGCCAGGATGGCCAGTTGCTGGCTGTCGAGCCGGCCTTGCGGGACGCGGACGCGCAGCATCTGCACGCCGGTCAGGCCCCTCATGCCGTAGATGCCGTTCTGCAATCGCAGGGTGCGGAAATCATCCTCCGGGATGCCGCCCCGACGGCGCAAGGCGATGGCTTCTGCCAGCCGATCGATCTCGGCATGGAGTGAATCTCGGTTATTGGTGGGTAACGCGTTCATAGCGTCCTCCTGGGGTTGCGTGTTGCGTGCTGCGTGTTGCGTTCCTCTGGTACGCAGCACATGATTATGCCAATCACACGAAAACTTGATTGTTCAGGAGGCGCCGGGGTTTCGTTTGGGAGCTAGGCAGCGGGACAGTGGGGCTGGCGACAAGGCGGTGCGTGCACGACGATGGGCGGTCGTCCCGGGCTGGCCGCATTCCACGAAAAAGGGCCCAGGGACGGAACCCTGGACCCTTGTCTAGGTCGTTCGTGTTTCGTCCCCGGCGCAAGCAGTGGAGCTTGCGGGGACGAACCGCGCCTGGCCGCCGCACGCGGCGTCGCGTGTCAAATGGGCAACCGCAACCCTCCGGCGAGGCACGTTCGTCCCCGCGCCATACAGGTGCAGCGTGTCAGTTTCATGTCGGTGGTTCTACATCTGATCAATTCCACACCTCGGGTTGCTGTGTCCAGCTTGCTTGGCACACGTGGGCCCTATCATAGCACAAGACAGGCCGGTCGTCAAGTCCGCCTAGTCCACATTCTGGTCGGCAGCCATGAGCGCTGTTTCCTGATCACGCAATCTGGTGCGCCGTTCACGGTATGTGGCCTCGTCGATTCCACCTGCTGCATAGAATAAGGCATGCGTTCCCGCCTTCCCTATGACTCATCCTCTTCTGCGCTTCGTTTCAACATGAGGTGGGCATTGAGCACCTGTTGCTTTATGATTCTCCGCACCACGAACCGGTCTGCTACGCGTCCCAAAAAGCCGTGTCGCAGTTTGTACTCCACCGTCTCGTGAGACAGGGTAGCGTCGTCTTGGGCAGCAAAGCGGTGGTCATACCGCAGGCGTGCAAAAAGGCGGTCTCCTTTGACGAGTTCCCCCGCCGGGCGCTGGTTCGGTTCCAGGATTGCTATGCGGTACGGAACCCACTGGTCGTGCCCTTTCTGGCGCGAGTAGTACAAGTCACCGGGTTTGAGTGGCTCTGCCCCATCCCGCCGGAACTCATAGTCGGGCCAGAAGGCAGACAGGTTCTCGATGTCCGACACCAACTTGTATAGCACATCCGGCGTCGCGCGAATGAAGACCGACACCGATATGCAACCGTATAGCTGCTGACAGATGACGGCTTGTCCATACGATTCTCCTTTGCGACACGATTGCTAATCCCGCATCAGCGCCCCCCGACCGCGCCAGCGGGCGCACTATTCCCGTCCTTCGGCTTCGTCGCCACCCTCTGCTTCATACGCACCGGTCGGTATGGCGACCTGCTTCAAGGCCGGGTCCAGACCTTCGGGCTCTGGATCCTCACCATGGGGAGGCAGGTCGAAGGGCAAATCGCCCTCTTCCTCTTTCTCTCGCCACCACCAAATGCCGGCGGCGATCATCAGAACCGCGGCCAGGGCCAGCCCGCCGAGGAGCACTTGCTGCCGGTTATCGCCGACCGGCGTCGCCGCCGGCGCCGGTTTCGGTTCTGGAGCGGCGGTGACCACCTCCGGTTTCCCGCTGACGGCTACCTTCAACACCTGGCCAGCAGCTCGCGGTACCAGCCGGTAGCGGTAGCTCTGGTACACTTGTTTCTGCACCAACGACTCTTCGCCCGCCTCCCAGTCAGACCCGCCTGGCTCAACCCCCACTTCAGGGAGCAAAAGGCCTACGCTGGCCGTCGGATAGTCCAGTGGCACGTCCAGATCCAGACTGTCCTGGTAGGGCATGGAGTACCGCACAGCGCTGTAGTGAGTTCCTCGTCCCGGAGTGACGGGACCTTTGTCCAGAAACCCGTCGGGTTCTTGGAGGAGACGCGACGGATCACGGTTGCCTTCAAACGAAATGTCTGCCGCCCCGCTCGGCAAACGAAAACGGAGACCTTCATGCTCGCGCGAAAGGACGGTGCGGTCGCCATCGTTAGAGAGTACAAAGACCTGAGAGATGTTCACCTTCCCCGCCGTGAAATCCAGCAGAATAACGAGCTGTTCCACGCGTAACGCCGCGGTGTCGGTCGTCGTCTCTCGAATGGTGACCGGCAGTTCTAGTCGTGTCTGAGTTGCGGCCGGCTCGACCAGTTCGCTGAAGTAGGTCACATCATTGTACCGCACCATGACTTCGAAACTGCGGCCCGGTGCCGTCTCCACGTTTGTGAACCGGAAGCGGCCCTTTTCGTCGGTGACGCCGTCGGTCATGCCGGTCATGGAGCGGCCTTCGTACGTGTGCAGCATTAGGGGAAGGCTGGCCGGCGCCGGTTCACCTGTATCGTCATGCGAAACCTGGCCCTCGATGGTGATGCCCGAACCGGTCGCTACCGGCGTTTGGGCCTGCGCGAGCAAGGGCACGGCGACCACCCAGGCCAGCGCGAGTAAGATGGTGCGCAGGGGTCTCATGGCGTTATGGTTGTCTCCTTTGGTTTATTCGGATGGTTCGGCCAGCAATTCTTCGATCTTCATGTCGAGTTGGGGCGGTACAACGGCCCCAATGCGGTTGCCGCGCAGCGAGCCTTGCCGGTCCACGAAATAGGTCTCCGGCACACCTTGCATGTGGAACATCTGCGCAATGCGGCCGCCCAGGTCGGGGCCGTTCGGGTAGGTGATGTCGAACTCGGCGATGTAGGCCAGCGCGTCCGGCTCCGTGTCCACGTAATCCACGCCGATGAATACGACCCCCCGGTCCTTGTATTTGCGCCACGTTTTCTCCAGATAGGCGGCCTCCTCCCGGCAGGTGGTACACCAAGAAGCCCAGATGTTGATCACCACCACCTGACCCCGCAACTCGCTCAGCCTGATCGTCTCGCCGTCAAACGTGTTCAGGGTAAAGTCGGGTGCCTGGCCCGTTTCCAGCGGACTGGTGGCGGCTTGCACCAGTCCCCAGGCCATCAGGCCCAGGAAGGCGAGTATCAACACTACGGACGCCAGGCGACCGATTGCCGGCAACTGGCCGAGCAGGGTCGGTGAGGCGTCACTTTCCGGCCGGGCCAGGTCAGGCCCATCCTTGTCGACCTTCTCCGCCGCGGCCAGGTCGGGTTCGTCATTCATCTTCTCGCCTCCCCGCGCTCATTTCTGCACTGTGACCTCGAACCACGCCTCGGCCTGGGGTTTACGACGGTCGTTGTTCTCCAGGATCACGCCTCGCCGCACGGTTTCGCCGTTCACGTCGTGGTAGTCAGCGTCGAAGTGGGCAGTGAGGATGGCGACCTTGCCTGGCGGGATCACCCGTGACGTCAAGTCAGCCGTCGTGCAGCCACAGGTCGTGTACATCCGGCTGATGGTCAGCGGGGCGTCCCCCGTGTTGCGCACGACGTACGTGACGTCCGGTTCGGCCGATGGCGCCACGGCCCCCAGGTTGCGGAAGTCGTCCACGATCTCGATCTTCGGCTGGGGGCCGTCTTTTGGCAGAAAAGGTGGCTGGCTGCTCGACGCTCCCATCTCGTGGATGCCGCGCAACGGCTGGTCGTTCGCCACGTCCGCCGGGTTGTAGTTGACCTCCTGGGCGGAGGCGCTGGTCGAGGAGGCGGAGGTGTCCGCGCCTCGCCGGCCATTCGCGTACCACAGCCCCAGGCCGGCCATCAGCACCAGGCCGGCAGCGGCAAGCAGCAGTGGGCCGCGCGGTTTTCGTTGGCTGCGTGCATTTCTTCGCTTGTAACGTTTTGATTTACGAGTCATCTTTGCGTACAAGTCTCCTTATGTCCTGTTATGAAAAGGCGTTGGCACGTTTGAACGTTACACCGTTGAAATGTGCTGTGCCATTTTCGTCCCTGGTGGCGAGCAATCGCTAATGAGCACGGTTATGAAAACAGCACGACCGGAACACTACAGCGAATTTGGAAATAAGCGAATCGTTGCCTGAGATTCGTTCCTTTCTCCATCCGCTGTAGCGTTGCGTCGCTCCACGCCAGTTTTCACCGGCTGGAGCGCGATCCCTGCCTTGGCCTAGTGGTGATGATGGCCGCCGTGCTCTTCACCGCCATGTTCCGCCGCTATGTACTTCTCCGGATTCTTTTCGAAGGCCACCTTGCAGCCGGGAGCGCAAAAGTAATACGTCTGCCCTTCGTATTCCGACGTGGCTGCCGCGTTCTTCTCATCCACTTCCATCTTGCAAACGGGGTCTACTGCCATAGTTCTCACCTCCTTTCTGTTAACGTGTTGGGGTGTGCGTGTCAATCCACTGCGTAATCGGGCCGGATGTCCACCTGGCGCAGACGGTTGGCGTTGGAGACCACCGTCACCGAGCTGGTGGCCATGGCGATCTCCGCCAGAACCGGGTGCATCCAGCCGACGATGGCCAGTGGGATCATCACCACGTTGTAGAAAAAGGCCCAGAACAAGTTTTGCTTGATCTTGCGGAACGTGGCTCGACTCAACTTGATCGCGCTGACCACACCTGACAGATGACCGCTGACCAGGGTTACGTCCGAAGCTTCGATGGCGATGTCCGTACCGGTGCCGATGGCGATCCCTACGTTTGCCTGGGTCAGGGCCGGCGCGTCGTTGATTCCGTCGCCCACGAAGGCCACCAAGCCGAACTGCTCTTGCAGCTTTTGTACCTCGGCCACTTTGCCATCGGGCAGCACTTCGGCCAGCACGTGCGTGATCCCGACTGTACGGGCGATTGCTTCGGCCGTGCGCTGGTTGTCACCCGTGATCATGGCTGTCTGAAAGCCCATCTCGTTGAGCTCGCGAATGGCCTCGACAGAGTCTTCCTTCAGGGTGTCGGCCACGGCCATGACGCCGGCCAGCGTGCCGTCAATGGCCACCAGCATGGCCGTCTTGGCCTCTTCCTCCAGCCGGCGCATTTCCGTTTCTAGCGGGGAGGGGTCAATGTCATGTTCCTGCATCAGCCGCCGGCTGCCCACCAAGACCGGTAGGCCATCAACCACGGCGCGCACCCCCTTGCCTCGAATGGCCTGAAAACCTTCCAACTCGCCCAACTCTATCCCTTTGACCGCCGCCTGCTCGACAATCGCCCGGCCCAGCGGGTGCTCGGAACCGCTCTCCGCACTGGCTGCTGCCCTCAGCAGTTTAGCCTCCAAGTCAAGATTGCCGTTTTCCGGCTCTGAACGTGATACGTGATACGTGACACCTGACACGATGATGTCTGTCACTGCCGGCTTGCCCTTGGTGATCGTGCCGGTCTTGTCGAAGACGACCGTGTGTACGTCCTTGAGCGTCTGGATTGCTGCGCCGCTGCGGATCAAGATGCCGTTCTCGGCTCCCTTGCCACTGCCGACCATCAGGGCGGTGGGCGTGGCCAGTCCCAGAGCGCACGGGCAGGCGATGACCAATACCGCTACCGTAGAGACGATGGCCAGGGTGATCACACCCAGATTGGCGTCCACCCAGGGCAAGAACGTGCCAGTCTGAACCAGGGGGCGCATCGCATCGGGAAGCAAGAACCAGCCCACCAACGTGAGCAAGGCAATGCCGAGGACAACCGGCACAAAAACACTGGTCACCCGGTCCGCGAATTCCTGGATCGGCACCTTGGAGCCCTGGCACTCTTCGACCAGCTTGATCACCTGGGAGAGGAACGTATCCTTGCCCACCCGTGTGGCCTCCACGCGGAGCAGACCCTCCTGGTTCACTGTAGCGCCAATCACTTCATCTCCCGGTCGCTTGTTGATCGGCATCGACTCACCGGTGGCCATCGATTCGTCCACGGCTCCTTCCCCCTTGACAATGACGCCATCGGTGGGGATCTTCTCGCCGGGTCGCACGATCATGAGGTCGCCCGCAGCCACCTTTTCGATCGGCACGTCCACTTCCTGCCCATCCACGAGCACACGTGCCGTCTTGGCCCCTAGTTCCAGCAGTTTGCGGATCGCTTGGGAGGCGCGCCCTTTGGCCGCTTCCTCCACGTAGCGACCGGTCAGGTGGAAGGCCATGATCATGGCCGACACGCCGGCGTAGTTCGCCACCGGGAAGAAGAACGTGGCCGGCCCGGTCAGCAGCGAGACACCGGTGCCCAGAGCGATCAGGGTATCCATGTTGGCGTTGCCGTGGCGCACTGAGGCCCACGCGCCGGTGTAAGTTTTGCGTCCCACCCAAAAGAGGACCGGCAAGGCCAGTACGATCATGCCCAAGTCGTAGATCGTCTGATTGGGCCAAACGATGCCGAAGAACATCTCGGCGAACATCCACAGGATAATCGGCCCCGTAAAGGCCCAGGCGACGCGCATCCGGAAGCGGGACGCACGCATCTTGCGCTCTGCCTCGTCGATTTCCTCGCCTTCGCCCGCCGCCGCTTCTTCCGCTGTGTCCAATACCGCATAGCCGGCAGCGGCCACCGCCTGCCGCAACTCCGGCAGGCCGGCGGCGGCGGGGAGGTACGTAACCGTGGCCTTTTCGGTTGCCAGGTTGACGCCAACGCTGGCCACGCCGCCCACTTTGCCCAACGCCCGTTCTACGTGCCTCACACAAGAGGCACAGGTCATACCGCCAATCGGCAGGGCAATGGTCTCCGTCGGTACATCGTAGCCGGCATCGTGGACCGCCCGCACCAGATCGGTGAGCGCGGCCGCCTGCGGGTCAAAGGCCACGCTAGCCCGCTCCGTAGCCAGGTTAACGCTGGCCTCGGCCACGCCGGCCACTTTGCGCAGCGCCCGCTCCACGTGATTCACACACGAAGCACAGGTCATGCCCTCAACGGGCAAGGTCAATTGCATTACAGCCATAACAGCAACTTCCTCCTATTTCTAATCCCTGTAGCAAGGCCCTTCTCGGCCACGCCCCGTCATTGGTGTGCGCCGTCCGGCAAGGAGGCGAGGCGCAGGCCCAGCCAGATGAACCACAGCATCGGCAAAGCGGCCGCTCCCCAAAGGCGGCCAAAGGCGACGATCCGGAATCCGGAGCCCCCCACAATGGCCGGAACCACCAATGCGGCCCCCAGCAACGCGAGGGCACTGGCCCAGCGCGGCGTCAGAGGGTTCGCGGCCCGCAGATCAACCGACGTAATGGCCAGGAAGCCCAACGGGAATAGGATGAAAAGGAGTTCCACGCCGCGCGATAAAGCGTACCACATGGCGAATGTTTCCAGATTCCCCGCGACCGCCGCATCCCCCTGGACAGTAGCCTCCATGATGGCCAGATTGGCGCCGATGATCGCGATGATGGCCAACACCGACCACCCCACCAGTCCGGGCAACGAGTCTGTCAGGAATGACCGCAGGTTGACCACCGCTAGAGCGGCGCCGGCCACAAACACGGCGGCGAAGGAGAAAAAGAAGTGCATCATGAACCAGCCGCCAGCCCGTTCCCGGATCAGGGGTAGGGCTTGTTCCGCCGACGCACCGGCAAATGGATGCACGGCCCCGTGCCAGATGAGGGCGATCAAGAACCAAAGGCTGACGCCGGCGAGGTAATACCCAACGTTCCGATAAGCCTGCTGCTGAGTCGTGTTCATGCTCACACATCCAATCGTAATGGCGGCCCAGGCAATCTCCCGGCCGTTGCAAACATGTCCAGGATGGTTTGTCGACTCGTTTCCGTTGCCTGGACGTCTTTCCCTTCGATGGAGCACAGGCAGTGCAACAGCCTGTTGTACAACAACACTGCTTGCAAATCGGATAGCAGTTCTTGTGCGGCACTGGTTTCGCACAGAACCTGGTGGCACGGCGCTTCGGCGATGACAAGCTCTCGCGCCCGTCGCACCCGTTCCCTGATCTCTCCCAGGCCGGTTATTACTTGTTCTTTCACCGGGCTCGCGTTCGGTGTGCTCACAAGCCTTCCTCGCTGAGGGAAACAGGAGGAACCGCGATCGAGGCTTCGGCCAGTCCGCGGAGGAGGGCGTGCTCAAATCCAATCGGGCCACTCTTCACCCCCCTGGCCATTTCCTCAAGCGGGTAAACGGTGATGAAGGTCTCTGCGCCCTGTGTGTGGATAGCCATCGCACAGGGGTGGCCGTCGCCCTGTGTCACCCGGCCCGTGTTGCCATACACGAGCAACACCGCGTAGCGGCAGGTGCACTGTTCCGTGCCGTGATGCGGGCAACTGCAGGTCGGGTCGGCGGGGTCCAGGGCACTGGCCAGGTCGAAGCTGCGGACGACGTGAAAACCGTGCTTCCGCAGCGCCGCCATGACGGCGGCCACTGCAACCTCGAACCCGGCCTGCATTTTGATCGTATAACGGGACATTTCACTCTTTCGTGGCGTAGGTTCCGCTTCCCAACTTCCTGCTCCCAGTATACCAGAACGAGGCAGGGCCGAACAGCGCTGTTTGGCGGGTTTTCGACCCCGCCAAATGGCCTGCTTTGAAAATAAGCGCATCAGCGAATGAACAAATCAGCGAATCGGTTGCGTGCGATTTTCATCCTTGGTCTGTATCATCTCAATAACTTGGGGAACGCCCCCCGGCCCCCAATTCTGGGGGAGCAC
>CAZDTE010000088.1:0-12561 GCA_964508275.1 uncultured Ardenticatenales bacterium | reverse complement strand
GATGTGAGATGTGCGATGTGGGATGCAGCGTGTTGCGTGTTGCTCCCTCCCACGCACCCACACATCACACACCAGAGAACCATCCGCATACAGAGAGATGAAGACAAAAACCAAGAATCGCCTGTTTGTCGTGAAAGTCGGTGGGGGCGAAGGCGTCGATCTCGAGGCGGTCTGTGCCGACCTGGCCGCACTCGCTCATGCCGGCCATCGCTGGGTGTTGATCCACGGCGGCTCGCATGAGACAAACGTCGTCGCCCAGCAACTGGGCCACCCGTCACAATTCATCACGTCGGCTTCTGGCTTCACCAGCCGGCGCACCGACCGGCGCACGCTGGAGATCTTCGAGATGGTCTACTGCGGCAAAGTGAACACCGGCATCGTCGAGCGGTTGCAGCGGCGCGGCGTGAACGCGGTCGGGCTCTCCGGCGTGGACGGCCGGCTGCTGGAAGGCCCACGCAAGAAAGCGTTGCGCATCGTTGATCCCGACACCGGCCGGCGGCGCATCATCCGTGACGACCTGACCGGCAAGGTCGAGCGGGTCAACGCTGGCCTGCTGCGCCTGCTGCTCGACGCGGGCTACTGGCCGGTGATCAGCCCGCCGGCGATCAGTTACGAGAGCGAGGCCGTAAACGTGGATGGCGATCGGGCGGCAGCCGCCATCGCCGGAGCGCTGCGGGCGGATGCGCTGCTCATCCTCTCGAACGTACCGGGCCTGCTGCGCAACTTCCCGGACGAGAGCAGCCTGATCCGGCAGGTGCCGGCCGAGGAACTGGCGGAGGCGATGGCGTTTGCCGAAGGCCGTATGCGGATCAAGCTTCATGGCGCGGGTGAGGCGCTCGCCGCCGGACTGCGGCGCGTCATCCTAGGTGACAGCCGACTCAGGAACCCGGTCCGGGCCGCGCTGGCCGGACAGGGCACGGTGATTGGAGAGGAGGTATAGGTGCGGACATACCGGTTCTATCAGGTGGATGTGTTCACGGACGTTCCTTTCGGTGGCAATCAACTGGCCGTGTTTCCCGACGCAGCCGGACTGAGCGCTGACGAGATGCAGAAGATCGCTCGGGAGATGAATCTGTCGGAGACGACCTTCGTGTTCCCCCCGCGCAGGTCCAAGGCCGACTTCTGGGTGCGCATCTTCACGCCGGGGAGCGAGGTTCCATTTGCCGGCCATCCGGTCGTGGGCACGCATTTCGTTCTGGCGCAACTCGGCCGGATCCCGCTGGTCGAGCCGGTCACGACGGCCAGCTTGGAGCTCGCAGTGGGGGTGCTGCCGGCAGATCTGCACGTAGCCGACGGCCAGGTCACGAGCGTGGTCATGTCACAGGACGAGCCGGTCTTTGGCCAGATCTGGGAAGGCGTGGACGTTGTGGCCGGCGCGTTAGGCATTGCGGAGCAGGAGATCGAGAGCACCGGATTGCCGGTGCAGGTCGTTTCCACCGGCTTGCCGCACCTGATCGTGCCGGTGCGGTCGCTGGCGGCCGTGCAGCAGATCGCGGTGAATGAGGGCCTGCTCCGGCAGGTGCTCGGCGAGCTGGACATCTGCTGCGTCATGCCCTTCAGCTTCGAGACGGAGCGGGAGGAGAACACCGTCCACACCCGTATGTTCGCGCCAGAACTGGGCGTCGTAGAAGACCCGGCCACCGGCAGTGGGAGCGGCTGCCTGGGGGCTTACCTGGTGCAGCACGACGCGGTTCCGGTGACGGAGCCGACGACGCACATCGTGACCGAACAAGGGGCGGAGATCAACCGACCGAGCCGCATCTTCATCGAGGTGGACAGCGACGGCGGCGAGGTTCTGGCCGTGCGCGTCGGGGGAGAGGTGGTCAGCGTGTTGGAAGGTGTGTTGTCCTTGTGAAACACATTTCTGAACTGGAACAGCGCCACACCAGCAGCTTGTACCCGAAACGGGACGTGGTAATCGTGCGCGGCGAAGGCGTGTGGCTGTGGGACGAGCAGGGCCGGCGCTACCTGGACTGTGTGAGCGGTCATGGCGTGGCGGCGCTGGGTCATGCCCATCCGGCGATTGCCGAAGTCGTCGCCGACCAGGCGCGCCGGTTGATCACCTGCCCAGAGATCTTCTACAACGACCGCCGCGCCGAGCTGTACAAGGCCCTGGCCGAAGTGACACCACCCGGCCTCGACCGTTTCTTCCTCTGCAACTCCGGCGCAGAAGCGATCGAAGCGGCACTCAAGTTCGCGCGCCTGAGCACAGGGCGACAAGAGATCGTGGCCGCTATGCGCGGATTCCACGGGCGGACGATGGGCGCGCTGTCGGCCACGTGGAACAAGCGCTACCGCGAGCCGTTCGCGCCGCTTGTGCCCGGCTTCGCCCACGTGCCGTTTGACAACCTGGCGAAGATGGAGCAGGCGGTGACGAAGAAGACCGCCGCCGTCCTGGTGGAGATCGTGCAGGGGGAGGGCGGCGTGCGACCGGGCTCCACCGCGTACTTCCGCGGCCTACGCAACCTGTGTGATGAGCGGGGTGCATTGCTCGTCGTGGACGAAGTGCAGACCGGCTTCGGTCGCACGGGCTGCTGGTTTGCCTGCGAACACCACGACGTGGTGCCCGATATGATGACGATGGCCAAGGCGATGGCCGGCGGCTTGCCGATGGGGGCTGTAGCCATCGGCCCGCGCGTGAACGGGTTGTGGCCCGGCGCCCACGGCACGACGTTCGGCGGGAACCCGCTGGCTTGTGCGGCGGCGCTGGCCACGATTCGGATCATACATGAGGAGTACATTCCGGGGCAGACGGCCGCGAAGGGTCGCTATATGCTCGACCGGCTCGGCCAGATCGAATCGCCGATCGTGCGCGAGGTGCGTGGCCTGGGCCTGATGGTCGGCATCGAGCTGAGAACGCGGGTCACGCCGGTGTTGCACGGGCTGCTGGAGCGTGGCGTCCTGGCGTTGCCGGCCGGGTCCACCGTGCTGCGGTTGTTGCCACCGCTCATCATCTCGTACGGGGAGTTGGATGACGTGATTGAGGCGGTGAGCGATGTTCTGGGGGGAGATTGAGAGTGGAGAGCGGGGGTGGGGAGTACGGAGCGACATTCGATAGGCAGCACGCAATACGCAATACGCAACACACAACAGATTTCCAGCACGAACTAGACCTCCTTTCCGAAATGCTCCGCATCCCCAGCGTTTCCGGGCAGGAGGCGGAATTGGCAGCCTTTCTTGCCGATCGCCTGGCCGCGATGGGATTCGAAGCGCGAGTGGACGAGGTAGGCAACTCCGTGGGGGTGATGGGAGAGGGGCCGCGTGAGTTGATCCTGCTGGGGCACATGGACACGGTCCCGGGAGAGATCTCGGTTCGACAAGAGGACGGCAAGCTCTACGGACGCGGCGCCGTGGACGCGAAGGGGCCGCTCGCTGCCTTCATCTGCGCAGTCGCTCGTGTGGGCCCCCGTCCCGGCTGGCGCTGGGTCGTGATCGGCGCGGTGGAAGAGGAAGCGGCCACGTCGAAGGGTGCGCGGTACGTGCGAGACCGCCACCGGCCCGATGCGTGCATCATCGGCGAGCCGAGCGGCTGGGAAGGGATCACGCTGGGGTACAAAGGCCGGCTGCTGGTGGATTGCCGCCTGGAGAAGACCGCGGCTCATTCCGCCGGATTTGATACGCCGGCCACCGAAGAGGCGGTGGCGTTCTGGAATCGGATCGTGGAACACTGCGCAGCCTTCAACGCCGGCCACGAGCGGCAGTTCGACCGGCTCAGCCCCTCGCTCCGTCGTATCGTCAGCGACGGGGATGGCTTGCGCGAGTGGGTGGAGGTGACGGTCGGGTTCCGTCTGCCGCCTGGCTGCGACCCTGCCGATCTGCAGGAGACGGTGCGCGCCCTGGCCGGCGAGGCCGACATCGCCTTTCGCGGTGCGGAACCGGCCGTGCGAGCGCAGAAGAACACGCCGCTGGTGCGCGCGTTCCTGGCCGCGATCCGTGGGCAGGGCGGTCGGCCACGGTTCAAGCTGAAGACCGGCACGTCCGACATGAACGTCGTCGCGCCGGTGTGGGATTGCCCGATCGTGGCCTACGGCCCCGGCGATTCGTCGCTCGATCACACGCCGGACGAACACATCGAGGTCGAGGAGTACTTGCGGGGTATAGAGGTGTTGGAATCAGTCGTCAGATAGGGGGCAATCGTGCACCAGCACCGCAAGCTCAAGGTCTGGCAGCGTGCCATGGCACTTACCGTGGCAGCCTACCGGGAAAGTCGAGAGTGGCCAAGCGATGAACGTTTTGGTTTGATCAGTCAGACCAGACGAGCTGCCTGTTCGATACCGTTGAACATTGCGGAGGGTGCGGGCAATAGTTCCGACAAAGAGTTCCGCCGTTTCCTTCAAATCGCTCTGCGGTCAGCTTACGAGATCATGACAGCGACAGAGATTGCATGCGACCTCGACTTTCTGTCCAGAGAACGCGCCGATAAACTGCTGAGGGAAACCGACGAAATCGCAGCGATGATCGTTGATTGATGAAATCGTTGGGATGGCGCAAGAACCCGCACAAGAAGTCTCACATCTGATGACTGACGTCTGGCTACTGCATACTGCCTGAGGAGAGTGCCATGAGTCTAGAAAACTACGCCATCATCGAGTCGACCTTGCGAGAGGGGGAGCAGTTTGTCAACTCCTTCTTCACCACCGAGCAGAAGGTAGAGATCGCTCGCCTGCTGGACGAATTCGGTGTGGAGTTCATTGAGCTCACCTCGCCGCTGGCCTCGCCGCGCAGCGAAGAGGACATCCGCGCGATCACCCAGCTCGGGTTGCGCGCGAAAATCCTGACGCACACGCGGGCCACGATCACCGACGCCCAGCGCGCCGTGGACACCGGCGTGGATGGCGTGGACGTGGTCATCGGCACCTCGTCGTACCTGCGCAAGTTCAGCCACGGCAAGAGCATTGCCCAGATCGTGGACCTTGCTCAGGAAGTGGTCAGCTTCCTCAAGAGCCAGGGGGTGATCACCCGCTTCAGTACGGAAGACAGCCTGCGCAGCGAGATGGAGGACATGTTCGCGGTCTACGAGGCAGTGGACAAACTGGGCGTGGACCGCGTTGGTGTAGCCGACACGGTGGGCGTGGGAACGCCGCGACAGATCTACGCCCTGGTCGCCGAGCTGCGCCAGCGGGTGCGCTGTGACATCGAGTTCCACGGCCACAACGACTCCGGCTGCGCGATCGCAAACAGCTACGCGGCGCTGGAGGCTGGCGCCACCCACATCGACACCAGCGTCCTCGGCATCGGAGAGCGCAACGGTATCACCTCGCTCGGCGGCTTCATCGCCCGCATGTACGCCACCGATCCGAAGCTGGTTAAGAAATACAACCTGCCCACCCTCAGAAAACTGGATCGCATGGTGGCCGACATCGTGGAGGTGGACATCCCTTTTAACAACTACATCACCGGCTTCACAGCCTTCACCCACAAAGCAGGCATTCACGCCAAAGCGGTGTTAAACAACCCCTCGACCTACGAGATTCTCAAGCCGGAGGATTTCGGTATCAGCCGCTACATCCACATCGCCCACCGCCTCACCGGTTGGAATGCCGTCCGTCATCGGGCTGAGCAGTTGGGCCTGGTGTTGGACGACGAGCAGATCAAGCGGCTTACCGGGCACATCAAAGCGCTGGCCGATGAGCAGGCCCTGACCCTGGATGATGTGGACAGCCTCCTCTTCCACTGGGCCCGGTTCAATGGGGAGGACGAGGAGAAGTGATGGCGTCCTTGGCCGAGCGATGCACCTTTGCCCAAAAAGCGCTGGCGCGAGCAGCCGGGCTTGAGCGTGCCGAGATCGGCCAGGTGGTGGATGTGCGTCCCGATGTCGTGCTCTCGCACGATAACACTGCCGCGATCGCCGATATCTTCCGCCTGACCGGGCGAGAACGGGTCGTTGATCCGGATCGATTGGTGATCGTCCTCGACCACGCCGTGCCTGCGCCAACGCCGCAACACGCCCGGAATCACGCTAGGGCGCGCGCGTTCGCCGCCGACCAGGGTGTCCGGCATTTCTACGACGTGGGGCGTGGCGTGTGCCACCAGGTGATCGCCGAAGAGGCTCTGGTACTGCCGGGCCAGGTGATCCTCGGCGCCGACAGTCACACGACCCATCACGGCTGGATGGGCGCGTTTGGGGCCGGCGTCGGGCGCAGCGAAGTGGCCGCTCTTTGGGCCACCGGGCAACTGTGGCTACGCGTGCCGGAGAGCGTGCGCATCGTCGTCGAGGGCCGGCTGCCGCCTGACGTGACGACCAAGGACCTCTGCCTGCGCATCATCGGCGACCTGGGCGCAGACGGCGGACTGTACGCCTCGGTAGAATTCGAGGGCTCTGCCCTGGCCCGGTTGAGCCCCGCCGAGCGCATGGTCATCCCGAACATGATGGCCGAGTTCGGGGCGAAAAACGCCTACACCCCGCCGGATGACACGGTCATCGGTTGGCTGGCAGAGCGTCGCTCCCGGCGGAGCCAGCGCGAAGGTCCGACTGTCTCCGGATCCACCGGGCTGACGGCGCGCTGGGCCGCGCGGATCGCAGAGGCTGCGCTCTACCCGGACACCGGCGCAACCTACGCCGCCGAGTACGGCTACGACGCCTCGACGCTTGAACCGATGGTGGCGTGTCCCCACACGGTGGACCGGGCGGTACCTCTTTCCGAAGTGGCGGGCACGCGCGTTGACCAGGCCTTCATCGGTACGTGTTCGAACGGCCGGCTGGAGGATCTGGCCGCGGCTGCCGACGTTTTGCATGGGAAGCAGGTGGCAGCGAACACGAGGCTGCTGGTCGTGCCGGCATCGAGCGAGGTGCTGGCCGAGGCGCTGCGGCTGGGCTACATCCAGACGTTTGTCGAGGCCGGGGCCGTGGTGGGGCCACCGGGCTGCGGGCCATGCATGGGGAACCACCTGGGGGTGCTGGCCCCCGGCGAGGTGTGCGTCAGCACGGCGAACCGCAACTTCCGAGGCCGGATGGGGACTCCTGATTCGGAGATCTATCTGGCAAACCCGTCCGTCGCCGCCGCCGCCGCGGTCTCCGGGCGGATCGTGCATCCGGAAGCGATCCGGCGCAAGGAGAATTGACCATTTGCCTGCTTCGGCGTATAATTGAGAGTGCATGAAGATCGACGGGCGCGCCTGGAAGTACGGGGATAACGTGAACACCGACGTCATCTTCCCCGGCAAATACACCTACACGATCACCGCGCCGGAGGAGATGGCGCAACGTGCGTTGGAGGATCTCGATCCGGCCTTTGCGCAGCAGGTGCAGGTCGGCGATGTGATCGTGGCCGGGCGCAACTGGGGCTGTGGCAGCTCCCGCGAGCAGGCGGCGGCCTGCCTGGTCGCGGCCGGCGTGGGTGCTGTCATCGCCGTCTCGTTCGCCCGCATCTTCTATCGCAATGCGATCAACAATGGCCTGCCGGCCATCGTTTGCCCACCGGCGGTGGAGGCCATCGAAGCAGGATACGCTGTGGAAGTTGATCTGGAAGCGCACGAAATCCACTGCCCGGCCGGGACGTTCGCCTTTGCGCCGTTCTCCCCGTCCGTGTTGGCGATTCTCTCGGCTGGGGGACTGGTCCCAATGCTGGCGGCGGATCGCGATCGGCGATGATGTGACTACTCGCCTGACACCTTTGGTGAAATACGTTTTGGGCCACGGATTTCCACGGATTCTTTTTCTTCCTCACCGGCAAATCCGCGTTCTTCCGTGGCCAAACCAAAACTGTCAGGTAGCTAGATGATGTGACGTGGTTTGCCGGCAAGGCTGCAGAGCACGAAAGGCATTTCGCATTTGTACAAAGGAGCTTCATCAATGCAAAACAAGAAGGTATTGGTCTCTGACCCCCTTGCAGAACCGGGTCTCGAAATCCTCCGAAAGGAATTGTCCGTAGAGACCCGCTATGACCTCAGTCCCGATCAGTTGATCGACGTCATCCCCGGCTACGACGCCCTGATCGTTCGCAGCGGGACACAAGCAACCGGCGCTGTCATTGAGGCAGGTACGCGGCTGCAGGTGATCGGGCGCGCCGGCGTCGGCGTTGACAACATTGACGTGGGAGCGGCCACGCAGCGTGGTATCGTGGTGGTAAACACGCCGACGGGCAACACCCTGGCGGCCGCCGAGCACGCCATCGCCCTGATGATCTCCCTGGCGCGCAACATCCCCCAGGCAAATGCTGCCCTGCGTGCCGGCCGGTGGGACCGCAAGCAGTACACGGGTGTTGAGTTGCGCGAGAAGACACTGGGCATCCTCGGCATGGGACGTGTCGGGTCGGAAGTCGGTCGACGCGCACGAGCCCTGGGGATGGAAGTGCTGGGTTATGACCCGTTCGTGACCCGCGAGCGGGTGCAGCAGATGGGAGCACAGCCGGTCACGCTTGCGGAACTGGCTGAACGGGCCGATTTCATAACCTTGCACACCCCGCTGAACGACACCACGCTGCACCTCATTGGCGAGGAATTCCTACGCCAGGCGAAACAGGGACTGCGCATTATTAACACGGCGCGCGGCGCGATCATCGACGAGGATGCACTGCTGGCCGCGTTGGAGGACGGGCGCGTGGCCGGCGCGGCGCTGGACGTCTTTTCTGAAGAGCCTCCGCCGCCAGACAATCCACTGGTGATGCACCCCCATGTTGTGGCCACGCCCCATTTAGGCGCTTCCACGAGGGAGGCTCAGATCAGCGTCTCCGTTGACGTGGCTCAGCAGGTTCTTGCTGTCCTGCGCGGCGACCTGGCCGAGCATGCGCTGAACATGCCGATGGTTCCTCCAGACACCCTCCAGGTACTGCTGCCGTTCGTCGACCTCGCCGAGAAACTGGGCAGCTTTGTGGGGCAACTGGCAGCCGGGCAGTTCGGCGATCTGCGGATCGTCTACGGAGGATCCCTGGCCGCGCTGGACACGACTCTACTGCGTGCCGTGATCGTGAAGGGTGTCCTGGAACATGCCTCCGCGGACCGCATCAACTTGGTCAACGCCGATCTGATTGCGCGGCGTCATGGCCTGAAAGTTACCGAAGAGCACTCGCACGAGATCGGTTCGTATACGAACCTGGTTTCTGTGAGTTTGACATCGGGCGAGCAAGAGCACCAGGTCGCGGGTACGATCTCGCTTGACGAGGCACGCATCGTGGAGATCGGCCCGTATCGCCTGGACTTCGAGCCGGCCGGTCGATTCTTGGTACTCCAAAACCTGGATCGCCCAGGCATGATCGGCGCGGTCGGCATGACTCTGGGAAAGCACGACATCAACATCGCCTTCATGGCCTTCGGGCGCAAGACGCCGCGTGAGGATGCCATCATGGTGCTCACTCTGGATGAGGACTTGCCAGATCAAGTGGTCGATGAAATCTGGGCCATCCCTGACATGTGGGATCTGAAGTACGTCATTATCTAGCATGACTACAATCTTGCTCGTGCGCCACGGGGAGAGTCTCTGGAACCGCATCGGCGTCTACCAGGGGCAGGTGGATATCCCCTTGAGTACGCTGGGTAAGGAACAGGCCAGGGCGATCGCGGAACGGTTATCGGAAAAACAGTTGGACCTGATCGTCAGCAGCCCCTTGCGGCGGTCGTCCGAAACGGCGCAGGCTATCGCGCGGTACCACCGCTGCCCCTTTGAGATCGAACCGGGGCTGGCCGAGATACACCATGGCGTATGGCAGGGCCTTACGGCCAGTGAGGTCAAGGCCCAGTTCGGCCAGCTCTGGCGCACCTGGACCGAGCACCCTGAAGCCGCCCGCATGCCGGGGTCGGATGGGGAGAGTGTTGGACAGGTTCGCGATCGGGTGGTGTCCGCCGTAGACTTTCTGGCCAGTCGCTATCGAACGGGCCGCATCCTGATCGTGAGTCACGATCTCCCACTGAAGATCGTAGTTGCCGCGGCCCTTCACGCTGACCTTACCATGCTGAGTCACATCGCCGTAGAGAACTGTGCGCTGAGTGTTGTACGGTGGGAAGGGGCCAACACACAGCTCCTGGCGTTGAATCGCAACGAACACCTGGCCGGCCGGCGCTCTGACCTCAAAGGGCAGGCCCTGTGACCGCTCGACTCTGCGTCATCGACGGAGATGGGATCGGGCGAGAGGTGGTGCCCGTTGCCGTTCGCTTGCTGCGAATGCTGCTACCTGATTTGGATGTCGTCCCCGCCGAGGGGGGCTGGGAATGTTTCCGACGTCGTGGCGTGTCGATTCCGGCGGAGACGTTGGCCAAGGCGCGAGCATGTGGGGCGGTGCTGTTTGGCGCCGTCGCGTCACCGGCGCGCAAGGTTCCGGGCTATCGCAGCGCCATCGTCACACTGCGCAACGAACTGGACACCTACGCGAACCTGAGGCCGGTGCGCGGCCTTCCGCTGCCGGGCAGCCGCGCCGACGTGGATCTGCTGATCGTGCGGGAGAACACGGAGGGTCTCTACGTGGGTGAGGAAGAGGGCGACGAAGAGCGGGCGATCGCCCGGCGAGTGATCACCCGACGCGCGTCGCGGCGCATCGCCCGGCGCGCGTACGAGTTGGCTCGCTCATCGGGCCGGCGGCGGGTGACGATCGCGCACAAGGCCAACATCCTGCCGCTCACCTGTGGCCTGTTCCGCGATACGGCCCGGCAGGTGGCGCGCGACTACCCCGAAATCGAGACTGACGAGATGCTCGTGGATGCCCTGGCCTATCGGCTCGTCCGTGATCCCGAATCGTTCGATGTGATCCTGACAACGAACCTGTTTGGCGACATCTTATCGGACATCACCGCGGCATGGTGCGGAGGCATGGGCATGGCTCCGTCGGTCAACCTGGGCGACGGCGTGGTTCTGGCCGAGCCGGTACACGGCGCCGCGCCCGACATTGCCGCGAAGGGTATCGCCAACCCGCTGGCCACCGTCTTGAGTGCAGCGTTGCTGCTGCGCTTTGCCTGGCACGAGCCTGCCCTGGCGGCGAGCCTGGAACAAGCGGTGAGCCAGGTGCTGCGAGCCGGATCGCGCACCCCCGATCTGGCCGGCCCAGGCGAACGGGCTGTTTCTACGGAAGAGATGGCCAATCTGGTTAGCCAGACCCTGGATGGCATGAGAAAGGAGTGAGAAGGAGAAATGCCCAAGATTGTTTTTGAAGAGTTCTTCGCGGACACGGTGCGGCAGGTTGGCCTGACGGCTGATGATGTCCAGTCGCTACGGGAAATCGGTGCGGTGATGTCTCCTTATGTCGAAGAAGCCACGGACTACTTCTTCGATAGGCTGCAAGAACAACCCAGCACGGCACGCTACTTGGAGGGCTTGTCGGAGCAGGAATGGCAGCGCATCCGAATGGGTTTTGGTCGCTCCTTCATGGGCCTGTTTTCCGGTCATTACGACGTGAACTATTCCAAGCGGTTGTGGCGGAGCAGCCTGGTGTTCTACATCAAGCTGCGCTTCGATCCGGCACACATGATCACCGCGCGGGGCCTGCTCCGACGGTTTGTGATCACCAAGCTGAGCGAAAAAGTGTCCGACAAAGAGCGGCTGGTGGAATACGTGCGGGCCTTCAACCGCATGATGGACATTGACCTGGCTCATCTCGTGGCGGCCTACAGCACGGCCCTGCTCGACACGGCCGGCTGGCGGCTAACGCTTACCAAGCGGCTGGCGGCACAGGGCGCTTCCCGGTTGTTGAAGAACCTGGATATCGAGTAGGCCGCCGCCGCACAAACTGTCTTCCTCACCAACCAAACACGTTTCCGTGGGATGTCCCATGATTATCGGTTGAACTGCACAAGGTTGAAACGATGGCTCTCCCGGATTATCCTGTCGGGATACTCGCCGGCGTGGTGTTGGCCGTCCTCGGCTACAACACACGAGGGCGCTGGCGGTCGGCTCGCAAGAAACAAGACGTGAGCAAGCTGCAAGGCGAAATCAAGGATCGCAAGAAGAAGATCGCCGAAAGCAAAAGTGACGCCCGGCGTCTGTTCCTGTCTGCTATGGCTTTCGGCATCCTGTTCGTGGCCTGGCTGACGTTCCTGGCCCTGGTGTATGCCAGACTGATCGCCTGATCCCGCCCCCTTTCAGAGCAGCTCCAAGACGCGCGGCTCCGGGGTGCAGTGCGTGGGCAGCCGAACTGCCTCCCGCGGTACGGTGGGCAGCGCCATGCCGGCCGCCCACGTGGGGCGACCGTCCCAACCTTGCGCAGCAGGGGCCGGTTTCTCCACGTATTTCTGATGAGCCCAAACCAGCAGGGTCTCCATCGTCACCCCGTACAAAGCGGCTGGCGGATAATCCACGTGAGGCAACCGGGCCAGCCTCACCTCTTCCAGGACCTCGTCGTCCAAACGTTGCAGGTTGAGTTGGATCGCGACGGGATGGAAAACGCCTTGTGCGTATGCCTGTAGATCGTAGAACACCTCCAGTCGGCGGTACGCCCCGTCCGCGATACTGCTCTCCATCAAGCCAGTCAGATGTACGCACAACGTGCCATCCAGTGGCCGGTAGGCCAGGCAAGTTACCAAGTGACTCACGGTATTCGCACCTCTCTCGTTTCTGTCGTCCATCCATCGTAACCGTTCAGCGTCTCCTGAATCTGCCACGGATTGCACGGATTAAGGCTTTTCCAGAGAAATAAACCT
>CAZDTE010000087.1:6817-12786 GCA_964508275.1 uncultured Ardenticatenales bacterium | reverse complement strand
TTCGAGCCCTGCGCCTGGCGCAGCATGAAGAACAGCAAGCCACCGAAGATGACCAACGGCAGGAACGACCCCACCAGCGTCATCCATCCACCCCACTGAGTAGGCGGCTTGACCGTAATCTCCACTTCTTCCAACTTGCTTTGGCTGACGCCAAGCGCGATCAGCGTATCTACGATGCTGACGCCGTCTTCCTTGTGAGCTGTAACCTCGCTACCATCTGCGCGCTCGATTTGCAGTTCATTCTCGTCCACGACAATCTGCTTTATCAGACCGTTGGAAACCTCCTGAGCGACATTGTCTATCGTGATCGTCGGAGGGGGTTCGCGTTTAGCAAATAGATTGAAGAAGAACGCTGCAGCCGCTGCCGTAATCAGAAAATACACCAGCGCATTCCGCATTGACCTAGACATCATACCTTCACTTTCCTTTGTACTTGGCCGTTACAATTTAAGACTATCTGGAGCACCGTATCCTTACGCCCAAATGTAATGCTTCGCGTGCTCCCATCGGATTAGATTATACCACGACAAGGCCGAAGACACAAGGGGCAATGCCGCTCACGCGATGCTAGGCTTTTCCAGAGAAATAAACCTGCCAGAAAGGTATCACGAAGACTGTTAGAATTCGCTAAATGTCTTCAACCGAGGTGGAAAAGCCCAAGGAACTCCCTTGCGGATTGCTTTTTCGCGGTATCGCGGGCCGCATCGAGAAGCTGTTTGGGAGAACTATTCTCTTGGAGTTCCCCTAGACGATTGCAGTGGTGACGGATCGGGTGGACTTTGCGGCTCACGTCTCGTACCTCATCCTTCACGCGTGCTGTACAGGATACGGTCACAGTTTCCACACGAAACAAGCGTGTTGCCGGCGTGCACCTCGCGAACTTTGTTCTTCGACACCGAAACTCGACAGCCCTGGCAAACGCCGCCCTTCAACTGGGCGACCGCTGTGTCTCCCTTAAGTTGTCGCATGTAGTCGTACGTTCGCAGCGCACTCGCGGAGAGTGTTCTCGCCAACTGTTGCCGCTCCCGGCGCAGCACCGCCAGCCTTCGCTGTAGATCGTCCCGCTCTGCCGAAAGCTGGGCCTGTGTTTCTTGCCACGCCGACTCCATCTCACGCAGTAGACGCTCGGCCGTATCCAGGGCCGTCGATTTTTCGTCCACCTGCTCCATCGCCTGCAGCGCCTCTTCCTCCAGCGCACCAAGTCGCTGCTTCAGGTGGGTCGTTTCCCGTTCCAGGCCGGCCAGTTCTTTCGGATTGTGTACCTGGCCGCTGTAGAGTCGCTCCTCTCCAGATCGAATCTTGCTGATTAGACTTTCCATGGCCAACTCCAGCTCGCGCACACGGGCGCGCCACGTGCCGACCCGTTCGCTGGTTGCCTCTACCTGTTTCCGTGCGTTCAGCACGGCCTGCGAATCCTCTAGCTGAGATTCCACCTCCGACAGCCGGCGCGCGCAGGCCAGCAACTCAAGGTCAATCTGCTGAAGGTCGTGCAGCGCCACAGCCTCGTTCATGGTTCCTCCTCACGCTTCTCCGTCCGGACAAACTTCGGGATCGATGAACACCATGTCCAGCTCGGGAATTCGGCTTCGAAGCAGTCGTTCCAACTTGCTCATCGCCACGTGAACTTCTTCTACGCTCTGGGACCCCTCGAAGCAGCACCGCAGGGAAGCCGCCAGCCCGAAATCGCCCCGTTGCAGGGTGACTTTCTCGCTGCTGGCTGCCCCGAGGGTGGCGGACACGGTGTCGTGAATCGTTTGTACCAGATTCGACTCTCGATCGGTGATGTCCTGTCCCCTGCTGATCTGCGGCCTGGCCGGTTCAATGTGCGTGCTGACGTGGGTTAGCTGAGGTAATTCCAAGCGGATCGCTGCTTCGAGATCCGAGGCCATGCTGTGCGCTTGCTCCAGAGTCAGGTTTCGGTCTACCTCCACGTGCAGGCTGGCGTCCAGTGCCTGGCCGACTTCGTGTATAGAGATATGATGTGCGGAAAGCCGCAACCGCTGCGCCAGGGCCTGTATCTCGTGTGCCAGGGTCGTGGCTGGATCTGAAGCCGGGTCCACATGCACAACAACGTCCGCCTTGGGGGCCAATTCACGCAACCGATCTTCGACCGCAGAGGCAATGGCATGGGCCTCTTCGAGGGGGGCCGTGTGCGACACAGCGATCGTCAGGTCCACGAAGGCTTGTAGGCCGACTTGTCGGGTACGCACCGGGCTGCAAGCCATCACGCCTGGCACCTGTTGAGCGGCCAGGCGGAGATCGTGGGCCAGCTCCACAGGGGCCCGATCCAACAGGACATCTACCGCCTTGCGGGCCATGCGCAGGCCGACCCAGGCCGTCAGGCCCGCAACGCTGAGGGCGGCCACAGCGTCGCCCCGGTTGAGCCAATCGCCATATCCGACCACGTCGTTTATCCGCACCATCACCAGGCCCAGGATGACCACAGAAGAACTCACCATGTCCATGCGAAAGTTCAGGGCATCGGCCTCCAGGGCTTGACTCTTTAGGCGCTTGGCGGTTCGGAACATGACTCGCGAACGGACGAAGTCCACGACAATGGAGGTGGCCATGACACCAAACGCCCAGGCCGTGGCTTCCACATGGGCGGTCTTGAAGAGCAGGCGCTGTATTGACTCATAGATGATCCAGGCGCTGGTGGCCATGAGCAGGCCGACTTCGATGAGGGCGGAGAGGTTCTCGACTTTCCCATGGCCGTAGGGGTGAGTTTCGTCTGCCGGTCGATCGGCAATGTGTACGGCACTCAACGTGATCAGCGAGGCCAGCATGTCTATGCCCGAGTGGGCAGCTTCGGCAAGCAGGCCCAGGCTGCCACTGAGCAGCCCCACCACCAGCTTCATGCTGGTCAGCAAGAGCGCTGCCAGAGCCGAGCCCAGCGCGACGTTCCGTTTCTCGCGCGCCGCATCGATGATCGCTTGGTCAACAGTCATGGGCAACCTTGTGAACCTGGGTTTCGCGAGGATCGAGTCCTCGACAAACGAGGGCCCGCTGCCTTGAGCGCGGGCAGGATGAAGCAGAAAGCACCCAACTGAAACGCGGAAACCCGAAACTGCGCCCCATTTTACTACACTCTGGGCGAAACGGCAAGGCGAAACAAACGCGGCGAAAGAAAAAGCCGCCTGCCGCCCACAAGAAAGGCGACAGACGGCCGGGCTGTTGTTTGCCGGTCTTGGACCTGCCAGAGCGGGCGACGCGATTCGAACGCGCGACAAACGGCTTGGAAGGCCGATGCTCTACCCCTGAGCTACGCCCGCATGATTCCTGCTTCAGTCGGGGCGAGAGGATTTGAACCTCCGACCCCAGCGTCCCAAACGCTGTGCTCTTCCTGGCTGAGCTACGCCCCGTGGAAACCCGTTTCTGTGGCCGGCAACAATAACAGTATATCGCAAATGGGCGAAAAATGCAAGTTTGGATTCAGCCTGCCGCACGACCAAGTGCGGGTTCCGTCGCTCGCTCCCACAGCACGTTCTTCTCGGCGGCGTGCAACTGCCGGCTCACCTCAATTTCCAGCGGATCGCCCACGAGCAAGGCGTGGCGATCGTGATTGACCGGCGTCTGGCCACGGATCATGGCGGTCAACACACCGCCGTGGGCAACGTCCCCCACGAGGATCGCGCCAACCAGCCTGTCACCCCGGAACACCAGCTTGCGGTATGTGCGGTCCGCTTCCTCATGCACCAGCACGTCCAGGTCTGGCCGGTCATCGGTGACCGTAATGCCCATCGTCATCAGCGAGGTGTCGAAAATGGGCAGGGAATTCAGGGGAATACCGCCGGGGTACGTTCGCTCCGCGCCGGCCATGTTCCAGCCAGCGATGCGCCCCTGCTCGTAGGCCAGAGGCAAAATGGCGATGACGTGGCGTTTCTCGTTGACCACGTCCCATGCCTCCACCACGTCGCCGGCCGCATAGATGCCGGAGACGTTCGTGCACATGCGCTCATCCACAACAATGCCTCGACTAACTTCGACCCCACTCCCTTCGACCAGTCGCACGTTGGGCCGCATACCGACGGCCATCACCACGGCCTGACAGGGGATCTCGTCCCCACTCTTCAACCGCAATGCCCGAACCTGGCCCTGCTCGTCCTTCAGGATCGACTCGGCCGTATTGGAGGTGCGCACATCCACGCCGGCCGCGGTTAGTCGCCGCTCGATCATCGCACTGGCCCGGTGGTCCAATGCGATCCCCAAGACTCGATCCAACAGCTCGACGAGGGTGAACTTGATCTCCATCCCCTCCATCGCCTTGAAGAGGCTCAGGCAGATCAGGCCCGCCCCGACAATCACACCGGCCTTCACTCGCTCCTGGTTTGTCCAGGCCTTAAACGCTTTGGCGTCATCAAGGTTGGCCATCGCAAAGACGCCCTCCGCCTCTATGCCTTCAATCGGGGGCATGAAAGGCTGGGCGCCGGTGGCAACCAACAAGCGATCGTAAGGGACAACCTCACCGTCCTCCAGCACCACCTGCCTTCTGGCCGGGTTCACCTGCACGACCGTACGCCCCAGCGCTGTTTGGACGCGGTTGGTTTCGTACCAACTTGCCGGACGCAGGGCCAACTTCTCATCGCTCACGTTGCCCGTGATCCAGTAGGTAATCAATGGGCGGCAGTAGGTGGGATACGGCTCGTTGGAGATGATGAGAATCTCGCCTTGCGCATCCAATTCCCGGATGGCCTCCACGGCCCCGACGGCGGCATACGAGTTACCCACAATTACATAACGCATGATAGTGCCCCTCCTGCTGTTGGTGGACGATGAGCGTGTTGCGTGCTTCGTGATCCGTGTTGCGTGCGATAGACGTTTATCCCGGCCAGGCCCCGGCGCGAGCGGCAAATGCCCGCCGCCGCTCGTGCGCAAAGTTTGCCTGCCCGGCAACTCGCAGCGCGCCGGGCTCACAGGCCGAAACGCACGGCGGAATTTCGTAGGAGGTGCAGCCGTCACACTTGCGCGCTAACTCCTCCTCCTGGACGATCTCAATGGCGCCAAAGGGACAACTCATCACACACATCCAGCAACCGACACACCGGTCGTAGTGGGTGACGACCCAGCCGCTGCTGTCGCGAATCCGGCAGCCGCTCATACAGGCCGACACGCAGGGAGCCTCGGCGCAATTGCGACAGAGAATGGGCAGATGTATCCCTCCCTCGGCAGCCGCTTTCCGGATCGCAATGCGGGCGACCGGAGCGATGACCGTGTGTTCGTGGGCGATGGCTTGCTGGCACGCCTCGACGCAATCCAGGCAGTCCGTACACTTGCCGGCATCCACGATGATGTCGCGTGTGTACTGCCCAGTCATCTGAATCAGCATTTCCTGCAGGGTGCCGGGGGCCTGTATGACCATGTCTGGCGTCTCCTCTCGGTAAGCGTAATACGTAAGCCGTGTCGCGTTTTGCGTATTGCGTATTGCGTGTCTCGTGGAGCGTGAACACGCAGTCTCACCTGAGCATCACGAATCACGCATTAGGGAAATCCAAAAAAGCCTTACGCAATCAAGTTTCACTTTTCAGGCGAAGCAACTCATCGTTGAACAGGCCGCTTCCCAGGTGGGCGACGGCACGGTAGAAATCCACTTGGGCCAGGGAACGCAGGTCGGCGCAGAACTTGCCACCCCAGGAGAGCAAGTGCTGGGTCAGAAATTGACGTCGTGTCTTCCAGAGGCGCTCGGCTTCCTCGGTCATCCCAGACCGCCAGGCCTCCGCTTCCTGGCCGGCCAGGCGAGCCACAAACTCACATTCCAGGGCGATGTGATCCGGAATTTCGTTCCCCTCCACCGCCAGGCCCCACTCGTGGTAGAACGTTTCCACCGCCAACGCCTGTTTGCCCATCACCTGGCGCTCGTTCCAATAGACCGATTCGTAAGGGGGTATACACGGCAGGTTGGAGTCGTAGATCATCCGCGTATAGTCTTCGCGCAGCGGACTTAGCCCGAATCTGCCAATCGGGGTGTCGCT
>CAZDTE010000087.1:0-6717 GCA_964508275.1 uncultured Ardenticatenales bacterium | reverse complement strand
TCGCTGCCGGAAGCAGACGCTGCCCCTGCAGACGCTGCCCCTGCAGACGCTGCCCAAAGGTTCAGCCCCTCATTGACCTCCGCATTGTCGGCCAGGATACGAAAATGGACAGCCAGCATTTCGACATACGCGGGTGTGGTGATGTCGATCAGGAAATCGTCGTTCGGGTACTCAAAGGCGTGAGCCAGAAATCCGTAGGCCTGTGCTCGCGCCTCGGCGAAGCGAAGCCGGTCGGCAGTAGATTGTGGTCGCGTCACCGGCCAGGATATGCACGGTGTTTTCTCCACCTCCTCGGACGTCATCGCGCGCACCCAGTACAGATTGGCGTGTTCCGCCCCCCCGGTCTGCCAGAACTTCACATCCTGCCGGCTGACAAACAGGCGTGCTAACTCGCCGAAGGTCGGTGATGGGGCTCTCTTGCCATCATCTGCACGGTCTGTCATGTGAACATCTCCCCTCGTTGTACGCGTCACGTGTTGCGTATTGCGTAATCCGTGATACGTCAGGCTGTTTGTCGTGAAATCTTTACGAAGTACGCATTACGCATTACTTTCCATGCCTCGTTCTGCATTCATCATCTCCACTGCGCTCTCTATCCTGTTCCCATCCCCACGATGGAAACAACGTGCGCTGGCGGCATGAGCAGGTCGCCCACCAGGATCTTGAGCATGACCATAAGGACAATCACTGCCAGGGTTAGCCGCAGATACGGTCCTTGCACTCGATTGCCGGCCTGGCTGCCCAGTTGCGCTCCCACCGTCGAACCGGCGAAGAGCAAGAAGACCAGCATCAGGTCAACGGAGTGGTTTTGCCAGGCTTGCTGAAACGCCGCGTTGATCGAGATGAAGAAAACCTGGAACAGGCTGGTCCCCACGGCGACGATTGTGCGCACCCCCAGCAGGTAGATCATTGCCGGCACCAGCAGGAAACCGCCTCCCACCCCCATGATCGCCGTCAACACGCCCACAAACAGCCCCAGCGTGAAAGGCAGCAGAACCGATGTGGTCATCGCGGCATGACGAAAGTTCATCTGAAAAGGCAACCGGCGCGCAACCCGTTGCCACGAGGTATCTGTTGCTCTCTCATGCTGCATCAAGCCATTCTCCATGTTAGTCAGCTCGGCGCGGACGGCGGAGAACTCCTCACGGTGAAGCATCTCCTTGACTGTCTGGAGCTTGATTTCCTCGGTGATCCGCTGGCGTGTAGCCCGAAACCCCTCGCGCAGCATCAACAGCCCGACGGCACTCAGCATCAGCACGTAGGTGAGACTAACGACTAGATCGAAGTTCCCCAGAAGCTGCAACTGTTTCACAATCTGCACACCCCCTGTGCTTCCGATCAGGCCGCCGACGAGTACCACCGTGCCCAGCTTCATGTCCACATTGCCCATGCGACTGTGGGCATACGCTCCGGACGAGGTGACGGCGACGATTTGAGCGTTTCCGCTGCCCACGGCCACTGTCCCGGGGATGCCCACCATCATGAGCAGTGGGGTCAACAAGAAACCGCCCCCGACACCGAACATGCCAGACAAGAATCCCACCAGCGTGCCAATGGCCACCATCAGCGGCAGACTCACACTCATGTCTGCGATGGGCAGATAGATGTTCATGTTTGCCTCATTCAATGTACTGCTGCGTACTGCGTATTGCGTGTTGCGTAGCCTCTGGCAATCATTACGCAATACGGATTACGGATTACGTTTGATCTGCCGTTCCAATTTATCTTTATCAACCATCATACGCCGCACCGAGCAATTCTACCGGGTGGCACACGGCCAACCCGCTCGCGGTGGCGATGCGGTGCTCACACATCGGGCAATCGGTCACCACGAGATCGGGGGCCCGTTCCGTCAAGTGTTCCAACAACTCTGCGCCCTGCTCCAGCGAACGGTCATGCGCCTCTGCCCGAAAGCCGCGACTTCCTCCCTGCCCACAACAGGCCGCCGGCGCAAACTCCACCGCCAGCCCCGGAATCTGCCGGAGCACGTCTATCACTTGGTAGCCGTAGCGCTGGTGACGAGCATGGCAGGGATAGTGGTAAAGAACGTTGAGTTTCGGGTCTTGCGTTTCGAGTATTGCGTTTCCAGCTCCGGGTTGCGTGCTGCGTGTTGCGTGTTGCGCAACTGCTCGCTCCCCGCTCCCTGGACCCCGACCCCCAACCCCCGATCCCCGATCCGGCAACCTGGCCAAATAGCTGAACAGGTCGTGACTGTGGGCGGCCAACAAGCGGCTCTCTTCCGAGGGCCACAGCTCGGCATACATCTGGCGCAGCATCAACGCACACGTGCTGCACGTGGTCACTACGTTGTATCCGTTGGCGACCAGCCGCGACCAACTGGCGATGTTTACGCGGGCATTCTCCGCCGCGCCGGCCTCGTCGCCCACGGCCAGTTGCGGCATCCCGCAGCAGCGATAGGGCGGCACGATGACGTCCACATCATTCTGCGCCAGGACGGCCACAGCTGCCTCTCCCACCGTCGGATCGTAGAAATCGGTATGACAACCGACGAAATAGGCGACGCGGCGTCTCGGGTTTTGAGTTTCGTGTTCTGAGGTGCGTGTTGCGTGTTGCGTACTGCGTGCTGCGTGCTGCGTCGTTTTTCGCTCCGCGCTCTCCGCTCCACGCTCTCCGCCCCACACTCTCCGCGCCACCTGCCGGCGGAACGGGGTGTGCGCGAAAGCGGGCCAGGACGCGCGGTGATCGAGGTCGGCGACGCGCTCCAGCACAGCCCGGACGATCCCCAACGTTGGCAAGCGGTTGGACAGCGGGGCGAGGCTCGTGCCCCACTGCCCAACCGCTTGCGGATGGGAAAGGACTCGGTCGGCCACCGAGAGTCCCTGCTCGGCGACCAAGTGAGCCTTTGCATGCATCACCCGCCGCGAGAATTGCAGATTGCCCGGACAGCGTAACTCGCAGCGCCCGCAAAGCCAGCATTGATCGAGCACCGCGCGATATTCCGTAGCCGGGCGAACCTGCCCCTCCTTCTGCTCGCGGCCCAAGAGATCGTACAGCGCCGGGAACACGGGGCAAAACCCGCGACACAAGTTGCACGAAACGCATTGCCGTGTCGCCCGCTGGAAGTCCTCGCCGAACAGCGTCACCAACGGATGAGGTTCCATGATTGTCAATTATCAACGATCAACTGACAATTGTCAACTGGTGAATGCCTCCCTGCGCCCCCATCATTTCAGTAGAACGGTTTCGGCTCCGACCAGGCAACGCCGGCTTCGTCCAGGGCTTGCGTGGCCTTTTCGCGCGACACGTAATCCTCCAGATGGATCGTCGCCTCGTACGGTTCCACCGAGGCGACCGTCTTGTAAACGATCTTCAAGCCCGCGCTGGCGATCAAGTCATAGGCCTTGCCGTAGTCACCGTTGGAATAGGAAACCCGAATCGGTTTGGTATCCATGGTTCCCACTTTCGTCATCTATATCCCTCCTAACGTATTGCGTAATCCGTGGTGCGTGTTGTGTCGCTCTACGCTCTCCCGCTATCCGAGCGGGCCGGCCGTGTTCCGACGGGCATGGCGCTCTCGCCTCATCGTCGTCCACTCGTTCAGCGTGCCAAAGAACAGCGCCTTGCTCGAGCATTTGGTCGCGCATGCCGGCCACAGGCCACGGTCCACCCTGTCCTTGCAGTAATCACACTTGATGACCTTGTTGTCCCGTGGGTTGAACTGGACCGCGCCCCACGGGCAGGCCTGGAGGCAGGCCTTGCACCCGATGCAAGCCGGGCCGTCTATCCAGACGATGCCGTCGGCCCGCTTGCGCATCGCGCCGGTGGGGCAGACCGCCATGCAGGGCGCGTCCTCGCAATGGAAACAACTCATGTAAACCCAATCGGTCTGTAGCTTGCCGGCAACAATGCGTGGCCCCACCTGGATCATGCGGCAAAGTCGCGGCCCAACCGACACATTCTGCTCCAGCTTGCAATGCACTTCGCAGCCAAAACAGCCGATGCACCGTTTGGCGTCGAAGAACATGTGGTGCTGTTCGGTCATCCCGGGAAGAGTGACCCTTGATTCACGTGCCTCCAGGTAGGAGCGTTGCTCTGCGAAACCCTCTTCTGCCTTGTAAACGAAATCGCTCATCGCCATTCTCCTCTAACCATCGGTAAAGGGCAAGACGTTGCCTTCTTGTGCGGCTTTGCCTTGCCACATCACCTTCTTGGTTTTTGCGTCCCAGTGGGGGGCACCCTCCCAGGCCACGCCGTTCTTATACGCACCCAACTCCTTCTCCGTATCCACATCGTAGTCGGGGAACTGCTCAAGGAATTCGTGAATCTTGCGGCGTGCTTCCTCCTTGTCTGTCCCCTTCTTCCACAAGTGCACCAATTGGGACTTGAACTCGGCCTGGTTGTAGACCGGATCGGTGACCACGTCATCCACCAGCCAACTGACGTTGCGATTGGTGATTCCGGGGACGAACGGCTGGTATTCGTCGGTCGAGCAGTAGCTCCACACCTGCCGCGGGTCCGTTTCTTCTGTAACCCAGGCATAACCATCAAGCTCGGAGACGGCGCTCTCCAATTTTACGTAGTCGCCGTCGTTAATGCCCAGCACCTGCGCAAGCTGCGGGTGAACCTGGATGTAGCGGTCCGGCTCCAGCTCGTCGCACCACGGCCACCAGTGGCTCATCTCGTGGAAGCTCGAGACCGGCCGGCCGGTGCAAAGGATCAGCGGATGCTTCTCGAAATCCTCTGGGTTGCTGACCGGGGAGTGGCTGCTCTCGCGATGTCGCGGCAAGTAGTCCCAGCCGATGTCGGCCAGGGCCTGCGAGGCGATCTCGATCTTGCCGGACGGCGTGGGGAAGCGACGTCCTTGCTGGTCCTCCGGGTACGTATCTTCGTACATGATCCACTTGCCCCGGATCGTCGCGTCGGGGAATTCGTAGCTCATGGCCTCTTCTTTCGTGAAGGCCGGCCACATCACACCTCCCTTCGGCGTGGTCTCCGGGTTCATCGTTTCCTTGACAATGCCATAGGTGAAGGACTCCTGCTGCTGAATCCAATCGCTAATGGCCGCCAGGTTCACCAATTCTGGGTTGTCGTCTCGCCGCCACGGGTACCACTTGAGGCCCTCTTCCTTGCCGAAAATGCGATCGAAGAGACCCACGACCACGTCAATGTCGTTGCGGCATTCCCAGTTCGGCTCGATTGCCTGATTGAACCATTGGCACAGCCGGTTGTTGCCGTGGTGAACAATGCCTTCCCGTTCGACCCACGAGGTGATGGGGAAGGAGACGTGGGCATGGTGCTGGGTGAAGTTCGGATGGAACGAATTGTGGATGGCGATGTCCACGTTCTTCTTGAAGGCCGCGGCATACTTCTGTGTGCCGGGCATCTGCGCCAGCATGTTCCCATTCCACCAAACCGCGCGGATGGGGTACGGCTTTTGGGTGAAGATAGCGTTGGGGAAATTGGCCGCACTCACATCGGCCCAACCGATCAGCTTGTCGGAGATGACGGGCGCTTTGATCGGCGGCAGCTCCGCCAAGTCTTTGCCCGCGCTCATCGGCGGCCGGCAATTGTGCAGCCAGTTCCACCCACCGCCACGAATGCCCACGTTCCCCGTGATCGCCAGCAGGGCCGCGTAACAGCGATTGATGTTGACGGCGTTATAGGTCTGTGCCGTGCCCAGGCAACCGGTTACACAGGCCGGCTTGCTCGTGGCGAAGGTACGCGCCGCCTCGACGATCGTCTCCTCCGGCACCCAGGTTATGCTAGCCGCGCGCGACGGCGGCATCTCTTCGATGAGCGGCAGCCACTCGTTCAATCCGTGCACCCACTGGTCCACGAACTCGTGGTCATAGAGGTCTTCCTTCATGATCACATGGATCATGCCCATGACCAGCGCGGCGTCGGTGTTAGGGCGCAGGCGGATCGGTATGTCGGCATGAATCATGGTCGTGTTGAAGCGCGGATCCATCCAGATGATCTTCGCCCCGCGCTCTTTGGCATCCAGGAGCCATTGCATCTCCACAGGGTGGTTGTTGGCCTGGCTGGAGCCGGCACCCAGAATGCAGCGGCTGTGTACCCAGTCATTGACGGGGTTCATCAGTCGGCCCAGGTCTTTGGCACCGAAGACGTAGTTCATAGCCACCCCAGGAGACTCGCAGCAGATGGGCCCTTGACCGACCACGTTCGGTGTGCCGAAAATGCGGCCAAAGCGAGCGGCGCCGGCTTTCCACAGCATGTCGGACCGGCCGGTGCGGTGGATCATCACGCTTTCCGGGCCATACTCGTCCCGCACCTTCATCAGCCGCTCGGCGGCGAAATCAAGCGCGTCGTTCCACGACACACGCTGGAAGTCGTCGTCCAGCGTGTTGCGGATGAGCGGGTACTTTATCCGTAGCGGGTTATAAATGTGCTGAAATGCGCCAGACCCCTTGGGACACAAAGCGCCCCTGTTTACCGGATGTTCTGAATCGCCGTAGATGTCTACGACCCGCCCGTTCTTCACGTAGATCAACATACCACAGCCGGCCTCGCACATATTGGAGCAGGTTGTGGTCACCACCCGGTCATATTCACGGATGGATTCGGGCAATGGTTGTAGGCCCATAGTGTACCTCACTTTCCGTTGCTATGCAACCAACACAAACGGACGGACGGCCAAAGAAGCTGCTGCAAACGCCTCACCCCCTTTGCGGATTTTGGAGTTGCGATTTTAGATTTCGGATTGATGTGCTGTGTGTACTGAGAAGTGGCACATGA
>CAZDTE010000086.1:0-13080 GCA_964508275.1 uncultured Ardenticatenales bacterium | reverse complement strand
AAAGATACCAAATTCGTGCAATTCGTGGCAGATTCAGGGGGTGCTGAACGGTTACCTTTGATGCACACCCTAAAGGGCGGTTGACATTGAGCACGAGATGTGGCATAATGTGTCTCGTTAGGCTTTTCCAGAGAAAGAAACCTTCCAGAAAGGTATCACGAAGACTGTTAGAATTCGCTAAATGTCTTCAAACGAGGTTGGAAAAGCCCAAGGAACTCCCTTGCAGTTACTCTTTCGCGGCATTGTGGGCCGCATCGAGAATCTGTTTGGGAGAACTATTCTCTTGGAGTTCCCTTGAGGGCTTATCGCCTTGACTCTCGTTGAGTGTCTCCAGGAAAGTGGAAAACCTTCCTCAGCCGGGTCACGTTGCCAAACGGCATTCTCTCTTGGAAGGAGTTGGAGGGCTGAACCAACATCACGTGTGTAGCATGGCTCCATTGCGGTTAGGAAGAGAGCAGGTTGAACAGTTGAAAGGAGGAGATTACATGGCCACACAAGGCCTGTCGCGCCATGACTTCCTCAATGGCACCGGTGCGGCAACGGGTAGTCTTTTGCTGCCTGCAGGTGCAGCGGTGGCCGCCGAGGCCGAGCCGCAGAAGTTCATACTGCACAAGCAAATCGGGGAAACACACAGCATTTGCCCATTCTGTGCCGTTGGTTGTGGCATGGTCATTGCCACAGAGAACGGCAAAGCAGTCAACATCGAGGGTGACCCGGACCACCCGATCAACCAGGGGGCGTTGTGCAGCAAGGGGGAAACGTTGGTCCATTTGGCCCAAAGCCCAGATCGGGTCACGAAGCCGCTCTATCGCGCTGCTAGGGCCAGCGATTGGCAAGAGGTGGAGTGGGATTGGGCTATCGAACAGATCGCCCGCCGCGTGAAAGATACCCGCGACGCGAATTGGATAGACAAGGACGATCAGGGCCGGCTGGTCAACCACACCAAGGCGATTGCCAGCGTGGGCAGCGCGGCGCTGGATAACGAAGAGTGCGCCTTGCTGGTCAAAGCCTTGCGCTCGATGGGAATCATCTACCTCGAACACCAGGCCCGCATATGACACTCCGCTACGGTTGCGGCTCTGGCAGAGTCGTTCGGTAGAGGAGCGATGACGAACCATTGGATCGACATCAAGAATGCGGACGTCATCCTGATTATGGGTTCCAACGCCGCCGAAAACCACCCCATTTCCTTCAAGTGGGTGGAGGCAGCACGAGACCAAGGGGCGACGCTGATCAGCGTTGATCCCCGTTTCACCCGCACATCGGCCCGCGCGGACGTCTATGCCCCACTGCGCAGCGGCACCGACATCGCCTTCCTGGGCGGCATGATCAAATACATCCTGGACAACAATCTGCACCACGAAGAGTACGTGCGGCTGCACACCAACGCCTCATTCCTCATTGACACCGGCTTTGGTTTCCGGGATGGCCTGTTTGTGGGCTATGACGAGGCCAACCGCAAGTACGACAAATCCACCTGGGAGTATCAGGTAGATGATCAGGGTATCCCCAAGACCGACCCCACCATGCAGGACCCGCGCAGCGTCTTCCAGTTGCTGAAGGTGCACTACAGCCGCTACGATATCGATACGGTCTCCTCGATTACGGGCACGCCGAAGGATCTGCTGCAGCAGATCTACGAGACATACGCAGCAAGCGGCGCACCGGACAAAGTGGCGACGATCATGTATGCCATGGGCTGGACACAGCACACCTACGGCACGCAGATCATCCGTACGGCCGCGATGATCCAGTTGCTGCTGGGGAACATCGGGCGGGCCGGCGGCGGGGTGAACGCGCTGCGCGGCGAATCGAACGTGCAGGGCTCCACCGACCACTGCTTGCTCTTCCACATCTTGCCCGGCTACCTGAAGACACCGGCGGCTGCCGATGAGACGCTGGCCAAGTACCTGGAGCACTACACGCCGCAGTCCAGTGACCCGAAGAGCGCGAACTGGTGGCAGCACTATCCGAAATACATGGTCAGCCTGCTGAAGGCCTGGTACGGCGACAACGCCACTGCCGACAACGACTTTGGGTATGACTGGCTGCCCAAGAATGTGGGCAACCACTCCTGGCTGTCGCTTTTCGAGGCGATGTATGCCGGCGAGATCAAGGGATTGTTTGCCTGGGGGCAAAACCCCGCCGTTGGCGGAGCGAACGCCAATCTGGTGCGCAAGGCGCTCGACAAGCTGGACTGGATGGTCGCCGTCAACCTCTGGGAGCTGGAGACTGCGCAGTTCTGGAAGCGCCCGGGCACAAACCCGGCCGACATCCAGACCGAAGTCTTCCTGTTGCCGGCGGCCATCTCCTTCGAGAAGGAAGGCTCGGTGACCAACTCCGGGCGCTGGGCGCAATGGCGCTGGAAGGCGCAGGAGCCGCTGGGCGAATCGAAGCCGGATAGCTGGATTACCGACAAGCTGATGGTGGCCTTGCGGGCACTCTACAACGCCGAGGGTGGGCCAAACGCCGGCGCGATCACCAAACTCGATTGGGACTACGCTACGACCAACAACGATCTGGACGTCCACAAGGTGGCCCGCGAGATCAATGGCTTCTACACGCGCGACATCCTCGATGACCAGGGCGACGTGATCCACAAGAAGGGCGAACTGGTCAATAACTTCGTGGGCCTGAAGGACGATGGCTCCACAACCAGCGCGAACTGGCTCTACTCCGGCTCCTACAATGAAGACGGCAACATGATGGCCCGTCGCGACAACACCGACAACCACCCGACCAGCATTGGACTGTACCTCAATTGGGCTTGGGCCTGGCCAGTCAACCGGCGTATCATCTACAACCGGGCCTCGTGCGACGGCAACGGGGTGCCGTTCGATGCGGCGCGCTTCTCCGTGCGCTGGAACCCCGATGCAAAAGGAGGCAAAGGTTCCTGGGAAGGCGACGTGCCTGATGGCGGCTGGCCGCCGGACGCCAAGTACGCCTTCATCATGAATCCGGAAGGCCACGCCCGTCTCTTCGGCCCTGGCCCCGCTGATGGCCCCTTCCCCGAGCACTACGAGCCTTGGGAAAGCCCGGTGGAAAACCTGCTCTCCAAGACACAGATGAACCCGGCCTTCAAGATTTGGGACTCCGACATGGACACCAAGGGATCGCCGGAAGAGTTCCCCATCGTAGGCACCACCTACCGTGTGTCCGAGATGTGGCAATCGGGCGCTATGACGCGCAGCAACCCGTGGCTGAACGAATTGCAGCCGGGCATGTTCGTCGAAATGAGCGAAGAACTGGCCGGCGAAAAGAGGATCAAGAACGGCGACACGGTCATCGTCAAATCGGCGCGCGGGCAGGTGGAGGGCACGGCAATGGTCACCAAGCGGTTCAAACCGTTCGCCGTGAACGGACAGACAGTCCATCAGATCGGCCTGCCCTGGCACTGGGGATTTGCCGGCCTGAACAAAGGCAACAGCGCGAACCTGCTGACGCCCCCAGTCGGCGACGCCAACACGATGATCCCAGAAACCAAAGCGTTCATCTGTAACGTGGAGAAGGCTTAGAAAGGGGTGATGAAAAATGGCTGTAGGTATGCTGCTAGATGTGGACAAATGCACGGCGTGCCGGGGATGTCAGGCCGCCTGCAAAGAATGGAACGACCTGCGAGCCGAGTCAACCCGGCAAGTCGGCACGTACCAGAATCCGCCTGACCTCTGCCCAACCACGTTAACCCTGATCGAGTTCAAGGAGACTGAGCGGACGGACGGCACGTTAGCCTGGCACTTCTTCAACAAACGCTGCTTGCACTGCACAGAGGCCGCTTGCGTAGATGTGTGCCCCACGGCGGCGCTGCAGCACAACGCCCTGGGCTTTGTGTCGTTCAATCTGGCCGATTGCAATGGGTGTGGCTACTGCGCCGAGTTCTGTCCCTTTCATGTCCCGCGCATGGAAATGCTGGACGGGTTCAAGGGCCAGGCCAAGGCCAGCAAGTGCACCTTCTGTCAGGACCGAGTGGCCAACGGCATCGTGCCGGCCTGTGCCAGAACGTGTCCCACCGGGGCCATTACGTTTGGTGAGCGGGATACTCTGCTCGAGGTGGGAAAGAGTCGTGTGGCTGCCCTGCAAGCGCGGGGCAGGAGCGATGCCCGGCTATATGGCGAAGCCGAGCTGGGGGGCCTGCACCAGATGTACGTGCTCCCCGAAAAGGCTTCCTTCTTTGGACTGCCAGAGAACCCGCAATTGCCGGCTGCCGCAAGCTTGCGGAGAAGCGTCGTGCGCCCAGTCGGCTATGCGCTGACCACACTTACCGCCCTGGGCCTGGCCTTCAACTGGCTGACAGCGCGAAAGTTGGCCGTTTCCCAGGTTGAACGGAAGGGGGAGTAGACGATGGAAGACCGCTATGTGCAGTCGAAATCATGTCGACCGGGGCACGATCCCCTACGGATGGTTGGTAAACCTCGTCCCTAACGCTGGTCCAATGCCGGCGGAGACAACGCATCAAGCTTTGAACAGGACACAAAAGCGCTCACAGACCAACGGCATCGTGGCCGATGGTTCACGGCCAAGGGTCTCACACAGTCGGGCGAAGAACTGCCAGTGCGCGTCGTGCCAGGTGGCCAGGGAACGGTCCCCCTCGCCTTCATCGTAGGCGAATTGCGCGTCTACTTGATCGAATGGCTTGATCTCCACTCCCGTCGTCTCGAGCACGCACAGCGGATTGCCTTCCCCGTCAGTGACAATACTCAATTCGCCAACTCGTGGCAGCGGTTCATCGTCCGCTTCGTACTCCCAGAGCAGGGAGCAGGTTGCCGTTTTGATCCCGTGATGCACCAATTTGCCGAGCTCGTCCGCCATGGCCTGGCCATCGCCGAAGGCCCATGCCTCCGGCAATGCGGGTACGCGATCCGTTCCCGGCGCGAGAGAGTCTATGTACGCTTGCCAAAACGCGCGGATTCGCTCATCTTCCATGCCGGCTTCCCCTCCCCGTTCACTTGCTCGCCGAAGGTCTGCCTGGAACAGGCAGGTCGCCCAGTAGTGGCGCGCTATTATCATAACAGTCGCCATGAGCGTGGCGGCGCGTGCCACCAAGGATGAAAAAGGGGTCGCAGCCCCCCCCCTCCGCGCTGGGAAGCGCGCGGTGTTCACTCCCCCCATGCGGGGGCCCCTTCGGGTGGAGTCGGAGGGGGGAGAGAGTCGCTGTTTTCAGAGCAGCTATCCCCTTTCCCGGTTTCAGCCCGGCCTTCGGCCCCAACCATTTTGCTGGCAGTCACCCACGTTATCAACACCACGGGAGACGTACTTCCCTACTCCCAGCTCCCGCCCTGGTCGTGGCTGACCCAGAGGCGGCGGTGTTCGGCCGGTGGATCCCCGCCATACGCCAATGCCGAGACATAAAGGGACCAGGGTTCGCGCGCGTCGACGGCCAGGGGGCGGGCGTAACCGTACCAGTAACCTTCTACGGGATCGAACTCGTGGACCACTTCCCAGGGGATCGCCTGGGGGTCAAGAGTTCGAGGCCCGGATGTTCGCAGAAGCCAGGCATGACCCTTGTTGTAGTAGTAGGCGTCGCATCCAACGTAGAGTGCGTCACCCACGGGGTCTAAGGCCAGCCCGTTCGGGATGCACGTCTCGGCCTTCTCCGGATACGTGCGCTCGAACCCGCCCAGGGAGAGTCGCTGCCACTGGCCCGCACGCGTGCCCCGGTACAGCCACCCCGTTGGCCATCCAAAGCGGCCCGAATAGCGCTGCACGGCGTACAACGTGCCAGGGTCGTTTGGGTCCACCAGAATCGTGTCTACCTCCGAGCGATAGCCGCGCACCATGCCGGTGTCTGCCTTCGCCCACGTCTGGCCGCCATCGTCGCTGCGCAGCAACACCGCCCCATATTCAGTGCTCCAGTAGACGCCGGCCCAGAGCACGTTGGAATCGACGAAATCAACGGCCAGGCTCACCGCGCTGATGCTGTTCACCAGTTGCCACTCTCCCTCACCCTCCCGCCGGAAGATGCCCTTGTCGGTCGTCAGGTATTGGGTTTCGGGGTTACGGTAGTCTATGGCGAAGGCACGGGTGTACACCGAACGACCGTTGGGCTTCGTGGGAACTGTCACCGGCTCCCAGCTCACACCCCGGTCGAGGCTGCGCTGCAATGCCCAGCCGATAACGGCGTAGAACACGGGATTCTCGTTGGGCGTGATCGCCAGGCTGCCCATGGTTGGTTTGGTCGAGATGGCCGGCGTGGGGACCGGCGTCCGTGTCGGTGACGCTGATGGCGTTGGCAGCACGCGCGTAGGAGAATCGCTCGGTGAAGGCGAAGGCGTCGCCGAGGGAATGCGCGGGGGCCGGGTCGCCGTCGCGGACGGGGCAGCCGCCGTTCCCGTCGGCAGCGCCCTGACCTGCGTCACCGTGGCGGCCACCGTCGGCGTTGCCCGCGGCACCCGCTGTGGCACGCTTGCCGATGGCGTCGGTGCGGGCACCGGCGTGGGAGTCCCGACATCCCCGCTAGTAGCGCAGCCGCTCACGAGCAGCCAGGCCAACAGAACCCCTAGCACGAACCGGTAGCCGTTCCTCATCGGCATCTCCCTTCTCTCGCCACGGATCGGGAAGCGACCCTTGTATTGTGCCACACGTTTACCGGTGTGTCAAGTGAGGCCCTCGCGAACCACGCCCAAACGGGAGCGCACCTGGGCGACAATCTGCCAGGTTTGCGGGGTGGGCGTAACCTTTTCGCTCCCCGAACGTTTCTTCTCATAGTGCGGTCAGTCACGATCTCCCTGACCGGCTTGGCCGATTCTGCGGCCTGGTCCCAATCCAGCCGAAGTCTCTAGCCCCCTGGTACCATCTCCCCATTGCATGAATCTGCGGGATGGTGTATGATTGGGGGAGTGGAGGTGTCTTCTGCGTGGGAAAATGATGTCAAGAGTCGTCAATGTCCGCCGAGGCGCATATCAGATGGTGCAACGAAACCACGTAGCGATCGTGAAACGATTGAGCGATCTTCGTATGCGCTGGTTGATCATGTTCTTGGGCGTTTGCGGGCTTGTCGGTGTGGTGTGGCCGGCCTGGCCAGGGGCGTTCTCGCTTTCGTACGCTCAGGGCACGGCCGAGGCGTTTGTGGATTTACAGATCACGCCGGCGCGCACCGTGGCTGTGGGAGATACGTTGCACGTCGTCGCCACCGTCACCGATCGGGCGAGCGGTACGCCGCTGGCCGACCGCCGGGTGGCATTTGTCTACAACGAAGAATGGAACTACCGCGCCGTAGCAACGACCGACTCGGCCGGTCGAGCAACGTGGGACATGCCGGTCACAGACCGGCCCACCAGTTCCGGCTTCGTCGAGGGCGGCGGCAGCCAGAATCGGGGCACCGATTACGGCCTGCGTGCCGTCTTCTTCGGCGACGATACGTACGCGCGACAAGAGGCGCTCGGCTTCTTCAAGGTGGGGCCGCCTGGCGTGCCACGCACGCGCGTGACGATTGAAAGCCTGAGCGCCAGGGAAATCGCCAGCGGCACCGATCTACAGATCACCGCCCGGCTCACCGACGACGCCGGCTCCCCTATGTACATGGTCGGCGTGAGGCTTCACGGGTTATTCCGTGAGGCCGGCTGCACGACCGACTGGGGCGGGCGCTGCACCGCCTCCTTGAGCACCAACGGCCGACCGCCCGGCCTCTACACGGTACAGGCGGAATACGAGGGGAGCAGCAATCCTCCCTACGGCGGCTCGTTCGACAACCGCAGCTTTTACATCACCAGCGGCCCACCACCGCAGGCCCGCCCCGTGCCGCTAGTTTACTTGGGCTGGGACTGGGACAATGCCGACCCGGCCCAGAATCCTTCGTGGGGTGCTCTTGGCGGAACCATCGCCCTGGAATGGAGAGATGTGTACGGTCAGGGAGCCTGGTCGCTGCTCGACCGCTTCCTGGGCCCGGCCAAGGACATGCGCATCACCTTGCCGGACGGGCGCGTCGTGCCCAAGCCATACATCATCGGCATTTCCATTTACCAGACAAAGGACGTCTACAGCTCACCCGCTGGCTACTATCACCGCGATGTCACCCCGCCCGCTGTGCTCGCGTCAACCGGGGGAAGTTACGTGATCGACGGCGGGGCGAATTGCCCGGGGATAAACGGCCAGCGAGGCCGGGCCGTGGCCCCGCGCTATGATGACGCCCGCTGGCAGGCGGCCTATCGCGACACCGTGTTTGCTCTCCGCGACTATCTGAACCTGCACCCGGAATACGATGACGTGCTGGTTGGCTTCCGCGTGATTACCGGCATTGACGACGAAGCATTCAAGACCAAGAACGTCAGCGGCTGCAATTTCGACGATACGTTCAGCCAGCAAGTCAGCGCGGGCGAGTACGAAGGCTGGATCCACAACGCCATCACCTACTGGAGACAAGCGTTCCCCGACAAACCTCTATTCCTGGACGGTTCGTTCCGCGAGTACATGGGCTCGTATGATGTGCCGGTGGGCAACAAATGGAATGGCGCAATCCCGCACGGCTACGTCATGCCGTACAAATCGATCTCGCAGGAATTCGGGGGCTTGCAGTACCAGTGGTACCCCGATCTCCCTCATGCGTTTGAGAGCCAGAATGTTCCCTTCTTCTTCGGTGGATTGGAGGGCGGCGCTCACCAGTGGGCCGGCACCTATTGGATGTTCCTGCAGATGCTGGCCCAACACCCCTGGTGGGTGGACGTACACGGCGAACACTACCGGGCCTGTGAGAACGTACTCGGTCTGTGCGACTGGGTGAATGAGCACATGGGCGTCAACTCCCGCACCACGCCCTCGGTCTACACCATCATGCGCGAAGTGCAGGACATGGACCGCAAGGAGGTCAGCACCTGGGCGAAGGGCGGCGGCTGGTGGAGCCGCAATTACGGCGACTACAACTTCTACCTCTACCGCGTGGAGACGGTGGGCGGCGGCGCGACGGTGGCCGTGCAAAACGTGCAGTTGCCGCCGGCAGCCCAAAACCAGTACTACACCCTCTGGGTACACGAAACCTGGGAAGGGATTCCGTCGGAACCGTACGTGGCTCGCCGCACCGGCAAGACCGGCAACGACCACTTCATGTTTTTTGACGTGGACGACTCGTTCCCCTACGCCGGGCTTGACCCCACGGCCCAGACGCTGTATTGGCACATCCGCGTCGTCTATCTGGACCAGGGCGCCGACACGTGGGGCCTGGACTACAAGACGAAGAGTGGAACGACAAAACAGCTCACCGTCCAGAAACACAACAGCGGGGCGTGGGTCGAACAGGTCTGGAACATCACAGATCTCTTCGCCGACAACCAATTTGCCGGCAGCACCGATTTCCGGCTCAACGACAACGGCGATGGCACAGACACATTCCACCTGGTCGAAGCCAGCGGATCGGGTAGCCTGCCGACGCCGCGACCCACACCGCCCCCACCGCCGCCAACCTATACGCCCACGTCCACGCCGGTCGGCCCGACTGCCACGCCCAGCGTGACACCGATCCTGCCGCCCACCTGGACGCCGCTGCCGACGGCCACTCCGACACCCGGTACGCCGCCGCGAACGCTGGACAGCCGGGAGGTGGCCAACTCGCCGACGCTGGACGGGGCGCTGGATGATTGGCCCACCACAGCCTCTGCGTTGATCGATGCCAGCACGTCTGACTCGGTTACCAGCCCGCCGCCTTCAGCGGCCAACTTGAGCGTCATCGCGCGTAGCGTGTGGGACGCGAACAACCTGTACCTGGCGTTCGAGGTCACAGATGATGCGCTGGTCGCCGACTCGGCTGCCATCTGGCACGATGACAGCATCGAACTTGGCCTCGACGGCAAACACGACTTCCAGAGTTACCAGAGCGACGACCACCAGTACACCTACGCCATTGACGGGCGGCTGAACGACTACGCGGAACCGTCAACGACATCCACCTGGGTGAAACAGAATACGGCCAACGGGTACATCGTCGAGGTGGCTATCCCTTGGGCGCGGTTGGGCGGCGTCACCTACCCACAGACCGGTCGCAGGATAGGGTTCACCGTTGGCCTGCACGACGACGACGATGGCGGGAGTTTTGACTCGTACATGATCTGGGAAGGATACAACACGCAGAACTTCTCTACCGAGTGGGGCGACATCCAACTCACAGAGGGGCCTCCGACCTCGCCGACGGCGACGCCGCTGGCCACCGCCACATCACCGCCAGCAACAGCCACTCCACTGCCGACGGCCACGACGCCCCCGGCGGATACGGCCACGCCGCAGCCCACCGCGACGGCCACGCCAACCCCGACCGCCACGGCCGTGACTTCGCCAACGGCTACGGTGCCGCCCGCCGCTTGCGACTGGCTGGACGACTTCGACGGCCCCTCGCTGGCCAGCGGCTGGTCGTGGATCCGGGAAACGCCCAACCTCTGGTCGCTGGGCTCCGGCTTCCTGCAGATCGGCACCACGGGCGGCGAACTCGCCGGCACGTCGAACGATGTGCGCAACATCCTGGTGCGCGATGCGCCGGCCGGCGATTTCACGGTGGAAGCCCGGCTCCAATTCTCGCCACAGCAGAACTACCAGCAGGCCGGGTTGCTGATCTATCAGGACGATGACGACTACGTCAAGCTGATTCGCGTCTTCAATGACGGCCAACTCGTTGAGTTCAGCACAGATTTCGGGCAGAACTATGCCGGACACAGTGTTGGCTTCAGCGGTTCCGCCGTCTATCTGCGGCTTCGCCGGACCGGCACGACCTACTTCGGCAGCTACAGCACGGACGGTGTCAACTGGACCGAGTTTACCTCCTACGACAACGTGATCGTCGCCAACGCCCGGATCGGGTTGATGGCCACCAATTCGCTGCAAGGGGTGGGTTCCATCTCGGCGGACTTCGACCGCGTCTGCATCCGGTACACGGGCGGCCCGACGGCAACGCCCGATCCATCGCCCACGGCAACGCGCACGCCAACGCCCACCCGGACGGCGACGCCGCTACCCACCGCAACCGCATCGGCAACGCCAACCCGCACCACGCCGCCGACCCGCACGGCAACGCCACTGCCCACCTTCACGCCGCTGCCGCCCACACCAACCCCTACTCCCTATTCGCCGCCGCCGACCGGACATTACCTGTTCGGTGTGGTCAACGACCAGGGCTATCACTACAGTGACGAGCGGCAACGCGGAATCGATGTCACGCTCATGCCGCTGCAGTGGCGGATGTACGAACCGCAGCCGGGCGAGTATAACCAGGTGTACGTCTCGTTCGTACAGCTCGAACTGGACTGGCTGCGTTCTGCAGGCTGGAAGATTATCCTGGATCCGGGTTATCAATACGCCCCGGACTGGGTGTTCAACTCCTGCCCCGATGGCCACTACGTCAACCAGGCCGGCGATCAATACAAACCGGACAGCGGTCCACAGCCAGCCAACGGCGTCTTTGATCTATGCGTCAGGCGGCTGATCAGTTCATACCTGAGCAAAGTCTTCAGCGATCTGGGCACCGATTTCTACGGCGTACGGATCGGCGGTGGGCCGGACGGCTACCTGCAGTATCCGCCCGCGGATTACAACGGGCACGGCAACAGCTACTGGGCGTATGACGCAAACGCGCGCCAGATCATGCCCGCCGACGTGCAGCTCTGGGTGCCCGGCACTATGGATGGCGGCAACCAACTGCTGCTCAACCCTGGGTTCGAAGAGACATCGTCATTTTACTCTCCGCCGGTGGATTGGGCCGTGCCAACCGGCGCGGATGTGGCGGTGGTGACGAGCAATACCCATTCGGGGAACCGGGCCCTGCGCGTACGGGCCGGCACATCGAGCGTGTACCAGGTGGTACCGGTTGACCCGAACAAGACGTACAACATCGCCCTGTGGTTCAAAGGGGGCGGTGGCGCGACGGCCATCGCCACCATCGAGCAGGTAGGCATCGATCTCCAACCGTTCTCCTGGCCTCTGCCGATCGAGTACCAGACCAGTAACGCGACCTGGGATTCCACCGGTTACCTGGTCAACACGGCGGGCAACGCTCATTACCTGCGGATTACGTTGCACGGAACGGGTTCTGGCTACGCATACTTTGACGACCTGGTGCTGGTGGAATCGGGCAAACCGGCGACTACCCAGCGCCGTTCGATTGCCCGCCCGTTCCTAGACGCCTACATCAACAACCTGGTGGATTTCGCAAACTGGCAGATTGGTGAAGTGCAGCAACATTTCGCCGGCCTGATCGAAGTGGCCATCAGCGGAAAGGGTGTCCTGCCGGAAGAACTTCCGGAAGTGCTGATGACCGATCTGAAAGAAGCGACCGCCGCGGAGAAGCGAGGCGAACTGCAGACCGGTCTGCTGGTCGATAGGCTGGTCGGCGGCCTCTCGAACGCCTCTGCCGTGACCATCTACCTCGGCGACATTCTCAATCCGTCGGGCATGCAGGTTCAGGACCAGTCCACAGATGCCCGAACGTGGAGTGCAGCGCGCTGGGTCGCTGAGCAGGCTAGTGGGAAGAACTTGCTGGTCTGGGGCGGAAACCGCCAGAGCGGCACACCGGCTGATCTGCAACTGGCCGTCCAGCGGATGATCGACAACGGCTTCTGGGGATTGTTGTGGTCGAAAGAATCGGACCTCTACGGCACTTCCGGCCCGGACTGGGCCACGATCGACGACTACACAGCCCTCATCGGTGGGTTCTGCCAGCACAACGCTGACTTCAACAGCGACGGGCTCGTAGATGGCAAAGACGTGGCCCTCGTTGCCCAAGTCTGGCGCAGCTCCTCCGGCACCCCGGCCTACCGCGCCGATTATGACCTCGATCAAAACGGTGCAATCAACCTGGCCGACGTGATGTTAGCCTCACAACAGATCGGCAGCGGTTGTCAATAACACCCACAAGCCCGCTCGTCCGCCAATGCCCTGCGTCCGTCCGCAAGCGGTTGTCCCCCGGGATGTCCGCGCACATCATTCTCCTGTACTTGGGGAACTCCAAGAGAATAGTTCTCCCAAACAGATTCTCGATGCGGCCCACAATAGATCGAAAAAGTAATCTGCAAGGGAGTTCCTTGGGCTTTTCCACCTCGGTTGAAGACATCTAGCGAATTCTAACAGGCTTCGTGATACATTTCTGGCAGGTTTATTTCTCTGGAAAAGCCT
>CAZDTE010000085.1:0-13131 GCA_964508275.1 uncultured Ardenticatenales bacterium | reverse complement strand
TGCTCCAGGCCCTGCTCCAGGCCTTGCTCCAGGCCTTGCTCCAAGCCCTCTTGATAGATCTCTTTTGCCAAAGGAGACTCCATGATTTCCTCCTTCCTGATCAGCGCTTCCAGCACGCTGCGACTGTGACGAAAGCGCCCTAACAACGCAAACCCTGCCAGCAGGTCGTGCCGCACAGGTTCCTCTTCCACGGCGCGAATGCGTCTGACGACATCTCCGAGGCGGTCTCCAGGCAGAGACGTCAATCCCAGCAATGGGTATAACCCAATCTCCTCGCTCTCAAGAAAAACCTCCGGTGGTGTTTCCCACAGACGGATCACGAGATAGCGAAACAGAAGTTCTCCGCCCGGCCAGGCCTCGTGCCATGTACCGGAATCGCCCGCGGCAGCTTCCTCATTCAGGTAGACCACTACACTGCGCACCGGCAACTTGTGCAGCCGGCGCAGCCGTACGAAATACTCCAGCATACGTTTAGACATGGGCTCAGCCGATCGCTGCGCCTGAAACTCAGCGTGCAATACGAAAGGTTTGCGCTGCACGTCTTCAGCGCGAAAAACGATATCAGCGTGACGAGTGCCCGCTGGTATTTCGGAGGCCAGGGTCTCCTGCACGGTGACAGCCTCTTGCAGGATCCAGCGCGCGTAGGCGTCCGGGAAGCGCAGGGCCAACAGTTTCAGAGTACGATCGGTGTCCATTCTTTATCACACGTGCCCAAACTCCGGCGGGTGATTGCGGCCGCCGAAGTCGCCCACGATGCGGCGCAGTTTGCGCGCGTAGCGCTGCGGATCGGTGTACTTTTCTCGCATGGCCCGCACACGCCGCTTGAGCGCATTGATCGGCTTGCGCCGCTGCGATTCGTCCCGCGCCCAGATCAGGAAATCCAGAGACAGGCCCTTGATCTTCGCCTCGGTTGGGTTGCGCCGATAGCTGTCATGATCCATCACCAGGTGCAGGTCGTGCTTCAAGCCGTATTCGTATAAATCGCTGCCAGGGTGGGGCGTGAAGAAAGCCGGGCTGAAGTAGTCAGGGTCGATCTCCTTGAGCATAGATATGGTGTCCTTGACCTCTGCTTCGGTTTCGGTCGGTAGCCCCAGCATGTAGTTGGCCCAAATCGTCAGCCCATACTTGCGGCAGACCTTGCCAGCGGCGATGTTCTTCTCTCGTGTTGTTCCTTTGCGGATGAAGTTGAGGACGCGATTGTTGCCGCTCTCGAAGCCGATGAAGTACCCGCGCAGGCCGACCTCCGTCATGCGGGCCACCATGTCCTCGTGGTGAAAGAGGATGTCTGCGCGCGACTGGCAGAAGAACGGCTGGGTAAACCCTTCGGCCTGATACTTCTCGCAGAACTCAGTCACCCATTCGCGATTCTCGGTCAGGCAATCGTCGTGGAACATGAAGCTGGCGAAGCCGTACTTGTCCCGCAGGAGTTTCAATTCGGCGATCACGTTGTCCACACTGCGCCGGCGGGTGCCCTTGCCAAAAAGGAAGTCTTCCATCGGTTTGCAGAAGTTGCACTTGTACCGGCAGCCGCGCCCCGCGATGATGGTCACGAAGGGCGCCGGCAACTCCGGTACGAACGGCACTTCCGGAGAGACCAGATCGTAGTCGAACTTGCGCCATTCGTCCAGGAAGAGGTCGCGGTCGGCGAACGGCAATCGGTCCAGGTCGGGATGGATGCCAACGAGTTGGCGTTGAGCCGGTCGGTTACCAGATTCCAGGGAGCGGAGCAGGTTTACGAACGTGATCTCCCCCTCGGCCGTGATGATGAAGTCCACCAACGGATTCTTCAGCACTTCGTCCGGCTCCGCCGTTGGATGTGGCCCACCCACGACCGTTGTGATCTCCGGATTTACGTCCTTGATGATGGAGATGGCCTCCATCACCGGGTTGTAGTCCACACTCATCATGCCGAGCCCAACGACGTCGGGTTGGCGGCTGGCCACTTCGCGACGGAGGTGGTCCCAGCTATCGAGGGCGCGCAGGTCGATAAGGTCCATTGGGAAGCCGTTCTCCGCGCCGTAGGCGGCTATGCTGGCCAGCCCGTGGCTGATCCAGCCGGAATCCATGCCTTGCTTTAGGCTGTTGAACCCTTTGCCGGCAATGCCGGCGTAGACGAGTGTTGTACGCATATCCCCTCTCCCTACCCTGCCTTGCCCAACTCGGCCTGCAATTCGGTTTTGACCTTGCGTGGGAAGATGGTACGCACGGCCACACGTGAAGTGCGTGGGAAGTTCAACCAGAAGTCTTTGCGCGCCAGTGTCTTCACGATGCGCGATGGGCGCAGATAGAACTGCCTGTGCGCTCGCTTCCACATTTCCTCCACCAGCCCAGCTGTCATGTCGCCCATTTCGTAGCGGGCCTTACCATCGAAGAAGATGTAGTCATCCCAGTCGTCAATCAATAGCCGGCCCTTTTCCTTGACGATGTTGTAGACCATCGTGCCTGGGTAGGGCGTCATCATCGAGAAGTTGGCGATGAGGGGGTCCACCTCGATGGCAAAGTCAATCGTGCGCTGCATCGACTCTCGCGTGTCGCCGGGAAGCCCGATGATGAAGAAGCCGATGGTTTCAATGCCCACCGCCTTCGCGTTCCGGAAGGCCTGGCGAATGGTGTCGTGGTCCAGTCGCTTCTCGATGGTGACCAACATCTCCGGGTCGCCGGTCTCGACGCCGAAGGCCGTTCGTTTCAAGCCGGCCGCTTTCATGTGGGCCAGCAGCTCCGTGGATGCCAGGTTGGCCCGGATCCCGTTGACGAAAATCCAGGGCACGTGGTTCAGCTTGCGCTCGATGAGCAGATCGCAGATTTTGTGCAGGCGGTCGACACGGATGTTGGCGGAATCGTCTAGCACGCCGATCTCCTGGGCCCCAAGATCGTTTACCAGGCGCGCCCATTCCTCGACCACGTTTTCGGCGGAGCGGGCCCGCCACTTCTGCGGCATGATTGACTGCGAGCAGAAGGTGCAGCGGTACGGGCAGCCCCGGCTGGTCAAGATGCTGAAGCTGCGGGCCCCGTCCACATGATCCGTTGCCGGCTGGAGATTCGTGTAGCGGTCCATCTTGAACAGGTCATAGGCTGGCCAGGGCAAGGCATTCAGATCGGCAATCGGGGCGGCCTCGGCGTGACGGCGCAGCTCGCCGTCCGGCGTCTGGCAGGTGACTCCAAGAAGATCGTCGGGGATCCCTTGGCCTGGAACGAGCAGGTCGGTGCTGCGGAAGTCGGGGCCCTGTTGTCGCAGCCGCTCCACGATGTCGCACAACGCGATCCAGATGTCTTCTCCCTCGCCCCGGACGACCACGTCAACCTCCGGCCGAAGTGCTGACTCTTCGTCCATCACGCTCGGATGGGGGCCGCCAATGATCACCGGGACATCATCCATTGCGTTCTTGATCTCGCGGGCCGTGCGCCATGCCTGCTGCACCTGGGGGGTGTTGGCCGTGATCCCCACGATGTCGGGTTGGAACTCGCGGAGCGTGTCTGCGAGTGGTTCGTCCTCAACATCTGCGTCGAAGATCAAAACGTGGTCTCCACGACGCTGCGAGACAGCACCCAGGTAGGCCAACCCAAGGTGTGGCGTTGTGCGGGTGTCAATGGGTAGGCGAAACTTGGGGTTGATCAGCAGGACGTTCATGCGCTTATGTCCTCTCTCATGCTTCCAGCCTCATGAAGTGCGTGATTTCGCTCCACAGCGCTCGCAGGGACAGCGGCGTCGGGTGCACGCGTTTCTTGATGGCGTAACCCTTCCACAGTTTGTGCGCCCACCAGTAGAGCGTATCTACAAACCGGTTGTGTGGCAGCCGGATCAGCACACGAATCAGGGGTGTCAGCCAGGGGAACTCTGCCCCCATGGCGAACCAGCGCTGGAGGTGCTCGATCTGGTTCTTCTCGTCCACGTCGTGTACGATGATCGACCGATCCCAGGCGATGGCGCTGATGTCTTCGAAGCTGCCAACCATCAGGTCGTTCTCCTGCGTGAACTCCCCCAGCTCCGTGCCCGGGTATGGCTGGAACAGGAAGGCATGGGCGTAACTGACTTGACATTCGTTGTTCAGCGACATTGTGTCCAGATCGTCCTCCAGGGTGCTGGTCGGCAGTCCCAGTATGTTCGTGCTGGTTAGGTGGACGCCGCCCCCACGGATCAGTTGACCGGCGTGAATCATCTGCTCCCTGCTCATCTTGCGTTTGAGCAGATCGTTACGCACGCGGTCGTTCGCCGCCTCGATGCCCATGCTGACTGTCACACAGCCCGCCTTCTTCAGCAAGGCCACCTTCTCCGGCGTAACCAGATTGGCTCGCACGTTGCAGAAGAAGGGCAGTCCGATGCGCCGCGGGTACTTGTCTGCAAACTCGGCCAGCCAGTCCAGGTAGATGATGAACAGGTCGTCAATGAAGACGACGTGCTCCAGCGGCCAGCGTTCGCGCACGATCTCCAGCTCGTCCAGCACGTGGTCCACACTGCGCTGGAAGCCTCGTTTCTGCCGCTCGTAGATCTGGTACCAGGCATGGTTGAAGCAGTACGTGCAGTTGTACGGGCAACCGCGTCCACCCAGGAAGTGCTTGATCGGGCTCTCGCGCGTGTAGGCATGCTTGTCATAGATCAGCCTGCGGTCCGGGAGGGGCAGGTCCGACAGCGCGGGCACCAGCGGCCTGGTGGGGTTCTTCACCACCTCGCCGTCGATTTTCAGCCACCAGTTCGGCAGGTCAGGGGGCGGTCCGCCGTTGTCCAGCCTATTCGCCAGGTCCACGATAGCGCCCTCGCCTTCTCCGATGCACAAACCGTCTACGCCGGCTTCAGAAATCATCTCTGGGAAGAAGGTGGGGTGGGGGCCGCCAAAAGCCGAAAAGAATGGGTGCTTCAACGACTCTTTCAGGTGCTGGTTGAGCTCGAAGTAGTAGTTCTGTGAACCGGTCATTACGCTGTAGCCGACAATGCCGGGTTCGAACTTGCGGGCAACATCCAGGGGGTCTTCCTGCGCACAGATCGCCAGAGCTACCTCGTGGCCGGCCGCCTCGAGGCTGCTGGAAAGGGACATAATCCCCTGCGGCTCGTAGTCGATCTGTTTTTCTACGAAGAGGATGCGCAAGGTTAATCTCCTTTGAGGGGCTGCCGGAATCTGTGCGCTCCCAAAGTGCGGATATCCGGGACGAGGTGAGACGCAAAACGGACAACGCGACGCCTGGCCGGTCGTGCGGGCCAGATAACCCCCGGCATCGAACATCCCACCGCGCCGGTCACGGATCGCGTTTGGCGAGCGATGGGAGCGCAGCACTCACGGGAATCGACCCGTGTTGCGTCAAGTAGGGATTGATGGATGCCGTGCGGCGGCTTCCCATGGCCGCCAGGCTGCGCTGGGAAAGAAACCCGCCCTACGTTTCCTTCACATCACGCCCTGATGGCAACTCAGCAGGACGAACAGCTTCCGGTGTAACCTGCCGGCGTGCTTCCCTCTGCTCGGAAGGATTGTCCACAGCCGCAAGTTGAGAGGGCATTGGGGTTCTCAATGTTAAAACCACCGCCCATCAGGCTGTCCACGTAATCGATCCGGGCACCAGTCACATAGGGAAAGCTGATCGGATCGATGTAGATGGTTACCCCATTCTTGTGGAAAACTTGATCTCCATCCTGGGCCTGCTTTTCAAAAGCCATCCCGTATTGGAGTCCCGAACAACCTCCGCCACTGACGAAGATGCGCAGGCCGTGGCTCGATATACCCTTTTCCTTCAGCAAATCTTCGATCTTCTCTGTTGCCACCGCTGTTAAATCTACCATTCCGGAAACCTCGCATTCTGGGGGTTGGGGATTAAGTAACTTGCGCGCGTTGAACCATAAACAGCCCGCCAAATGAGCAACAACTTAATCAATCCTTAGTCCTGATTGGAAACGTATTTGCCGGTCTTGTGCCCTGGTTGGACGAGCTTAATTGTACCACAAAGGGCAGGTTTTGTCAACGTGAGACCGCGATTCACGTCCGGGTCTGGCTCCCTCCGGCTTGTCGCGGACAGTCTGCGCAGCCGCCTGAGATAGGCGGCTCCTTTCCTTTCCAGTTGGGAAGCTCCTCGGCCGAAACGACAATCCGGCCCGTTTCCGTGGCGATGGTGATCGTGCCATTGAGAATGTTCCGTTCCACAACCCGGCCAGAACCCTTGGCTGTTCGAACTTGCTTCCCCATTTTCGGCAGACCCTTGCCGGCTGCCTTGTAGAGATCGAACTCGTACGCCAGGCAGCACCGTAGTCGCCCACACATACCGGCGATCTCCGCCGGCGCGAGTGGGAGGTCCTGCGCTTTTGCCATACGAATCGAGATCGGTTCAAAGCTGACCAGGAAGGTGGAACAACACCGTTGAGCCAGGCCGCAAGCCCCGCAGCCGCCGATCATCTTGGCCCTGTCCCGCGGGCCGACGGAACGCATCTCGACCTTGGTCTGAAATATGCGGGCGAGTTCGCGGCGCAGTTGGCCCAAGCCGGTATCCTTTTCGGCAGCGTAGTGAAGCATCAGCGCACTACCGTCGAATTTGTAACTCGCCCGAACAATTTTGACCTGCAGCCCCTGTTTTCTTGCCAGTTTGCGGGCTTCCTCCAGCGCTTCTTTCTCTTGCTGTCGAAACGATTCGCGCACCACCATGTCTTCGACTGTGGCCTTTCGCTGAATCGGCTTGTATTGACGCTTTCTCTTACGGGGTTGCTCTTGTTTGGAGAGCACATGCACGACTTGCCCGATCTCTGGACCGAGCTTTGTCTCCACAACGACATGGTCTCCTGTGCCAATCGTATCATCGTCCGTTCCGAAGTGATAGACCTTCCCAACTTCCTGAAAGCGGATACCAATGGTTCTATGCACGGTCCACGGCCTCCCACAGCAGCTCCGCGATGTCACGCAACTGCAATTCGTCACTCACTCCCATCACTTTGCTGCCCAGATCAAACATGAACATACAAAACGGGCAAGCGGACGCCACAGCATCGGGTTGTTGCGACAACGCTTCTTCCAGCCGGATTTGGTTGATTTTGCGGTCACCGGGCACCTCGACCCACATCCCTCCGCCGCCCCCGCCGCAGCACAGACCGCGCCGGCGAGATCGAGCCATCTCCTGGAGTGTAACTCCGGGCAGGGCAGCGATCACCTGGCGGGGCGCTTCAAGAATGTCGTTGTAGCGGCCCAGGTAACAGGAATCGTGGTACGTGACCGTGCGCCGAATCTCCTGCGTTGGCTCAAGGCGGCCCTGGGCCACCAACTCGGCCAGGAACGTGCTGTGGTGCGTCACTTGGAACTGGCCACCGAACTGAGCGTATTCGTGGCCCAAGGTGTTGAAACAGTGCGGGCAGGCGGTGACGATGCGATTGAAGCGGTATTGCTGGAGGGTTTTGATGTTCTGCTCGCACATCATCTGGAAGAGGTACTCCTCGCCAAGCCGCCGCGCCGGATCGCCGTTACACGACTCCTCGGCGCCGAGGATCGCAAAGCTGACGCCGGCTTGCTTGAGCAAGCGCACCATCGCCTTGCTGATTTGCTGGTTGCGTGTGTCGTAGGAACCGGCACACCCGACCCAATACAGCACATCCGTTTCACCAACGTCCGCCATGATCGGCACGGCGAGTCCTTCTGCCCACTTCGCGCGGTCCTCCGCCGGCTGACCCCACGGGTTGCCGCTGTTCATCAAGTTGCGCAGGCTAGTGCCTACAGTGGAGGGCAAGCGGCCTTCCGACAGCGACAGGTAGCGTCGCATATCCACAATCGTGTCCACGTGTTCGATGAGCACCGGGCATTCGTGTACGCAGGCGCGGCATGTGGTGCAGGCCCACAGCGCATCATCTGCGATCACCTTGCCGGTTAACGACTGCTCCCCGTTGCTCGGCGGGTGGCCAGCCACCCCGCTGTATGGGAACCCGCTCTGGGTGAGCATCTCATCCCGAAGATCGAGGATCACCCGTTTGGGGTTCAAGGGCATACCGGCCTCGAACGGTGGGCAAACCACTTGGCAGCGACCACACTCGGTGCAGGCATCGAAGCTAGTCAGTCGCCGCCGGCCGAATTCTGGAAGCCGGTTCACGCCCAGGGTTTCCGCCTCCTCGATGTCTCGGATTGGCGTCAGCGCGCGCGTCGGCTCCAACGGGGCCAGGTAGATGTTCAGCGGCGCTGTGAACAGGTGCATCAGGGGAGTATAGGGAATGGACGCAATGAAGGCCATCACGAGAGCAACGTGAACGAGCCAGGTGCTCATGTAGATGCCGTGTAGGCTGCTCGCGCTCGCTCCGAACGCCTGGAACAGCGCTCCGGTCGCCAGGCCAATCGGTGACCAGGCTGCCCATGTTGGTTGGGCAACGGCGATCCTGATTCCTTCCACCAGGAAGCCCGTCAGGTTGATCAGCAGAAAGGTCGTCAATACGAATCCGAAGCCCCAATCCCCGTTCAGCCGCACAGAGCCGACGATGTAACGCCGGTACACGGCCATTCCCAGGCCGGCAACGAAGGCGAATCCAGCCAAATCCAGAACGAGCTCGTACGCCAGGTAGAACCACCCGCGCAGAATCTTGAACCCGAACACCGGCAACGTGATGTCGTAATCTATGGTCGCCAAGGCGGTGCCCACAAAGAGGAGTAGGAAAGCCCAGAACATTGCCGTGTGCATGAGGCCCGGGTATCGCTGCCACAATACCTTGGCCTGACCCAAGCCGTGGGTCAGTAATCGGTTAAGCCGGTCCGTGGGGCGATCCAGCTCTGGCTCTGGCTGTCCCTGCTTCCATATCTGGGACCGGCGATAGAACCCGTAGAGCATGATCAGCACGCTGATCATGCCCAGGGCGTACAACATCGCCTGTGCCCAGTGGGGCACGCTCCAGAACGTGTCACGAAACGGCGTTGTCACCGCGAAACTCCTCCGTGGGTATGAAGTCGGGTTTGTCCGCCCAGATTATATCCTCAAATCGCCGTGTCGTCAACCTGTTATGAAAATAGATGGACCCCCTCATCCCCCCGTGAAGGTTGCCGACTTTCCAGAAGCTGGCAACCTTTACCAGCCCCCTCTGCTCCTTCGCCCCTCCCCCGACACGGGGGAAGGGCCAGGGGCTTGTTACCCAGGAGACCTCGGCAAGCGGGCACATCTCTGTCCCTTGGTGGTCGACGCTGCGCACCCGTGGCGACCGGAAAGCAAAAAAGGGGTAGTTCTCGCAAACTACCCCTCTTCGTTCGAAAACCGGAACCGGTTATTTGATCTCCACAACGGCGCCGACTTCTTCCATCTTGGCCTTGGCGGCTTCGGCTTCTTCTTTGGGGACGCCTTCCCTGATGACGCTCGGAGCTTCATCTACGGCGGCCTTCGATTCTCGCAGCCCCAGGCCGGTCAGTTCACGTACAACTTTGATGACCTGAATCTTGTTGGGGCCGATCTCCGTGAGCACGGCGTCGAATTCTGTCTTCTCTTCCTCTTCCGCTGCTCCCGCATCGGCCAGTGCTGGGCCGGCGGCTGCGGCAACCGGTACCGCTGCGGCGACGCCGAAGCGGTCTTCGAGAGCCTTGACCAACTCGGAAAGCTCCAGAACAGTCATCTTCTCAACAGCCGCAATAATGTCTTCTTGTGTCATGGTGTTTCCTCCCGATTTACGTTTGGTTCAAACTGTCTTACAGATTGTAACGTCATCATGATTCCTCTTCGCGTGGCGCGCACTGTGCGCCGCCGTGGTCTGGCTCAGCAGTGTGCGGCCAGTGATTGTGCCACTGTCCGCGCTTCACACACCCATAACCGGTGTCCTGGTCACGCTTCCCGCAACTGGTCCGCGCGGGCCTGCAGCACATAGGTCAGGCCGCGGATGGTTCCGCCCAAGACGCTGACCAGGCCGCTTATCGGCAACTGCAGACCAGCCAGGGCCCTTGCCAATAGCACCTCGCGGTTTGGCAGCGTCGCCAACTGCTTCGCCTGTTCCGCGGAGATCGCTGCCTGGCCAAGGATCCCTCCCTTGACGGCGACTGTGTCCAGTTTTCTTACGAAATCGACCAGGGCCTTGGCTGCGCCTTGCACGTCTCCGTGACACAGAGTCAATGCAGTCGGACCGACCAATAGGTCTTCAGGGGCGTCTATCCCCTGCCTTTGCAATGACAAGGCGACCAACGTGTTCTTGACGACGGTCAATTCACCACCGGACTTGCGCAGGCTATCGCGCAGCTCGGTGATATCGCCTACAGAGAGGCCGCGATAGTCAATCAAGATCGTTGCGTCGCTCTTCTCCAACTTGTCCGCGTACTTGGTGATCAGTGTTTCCTTCTGTTGTCGCGTTAGGGGCAACTGTTTCACCTCCTTTCTGAATCAAAATGCCCTCGCGCCGGCCGACGCAGAGGACACTTGGGGTTGGGAGATCAACGTGCTGTCATCCAGTCATCCTGGTATCACGTGATCGCATGTCATACCGGCTGACACAAGACACGTGTCGTTGATCGTTTACCGTACAGGGCATCCCTGTCTGCCTCGGCAGGCGCTCAAATCATTTGAGCATTGCGGGCCCATGGGCCCACCGGCTGTCTGTGGCGTATTCAGTTTTTGTGCAGCGAATTCAGGCGTGCTTGAGCGCCACCGCCTGCATGGTGTCAACCCGGACACCCGGACCCATTGTGGAGGCCAGTGTAACCCGGCGGATGTACTGCCCCTTGACGGCCGGCGGGCGCGCAAGAACAACGGTCTCGATCAGCGCCCCCATGTTTTCCAGCAGTTTCTCCACAGAGAAGCTGACTTTGCCGATCGGCACGTGCATGTTTGCCAGCCGATCGACGCGGAACTCCACCCGTCCTTGCCGCGCCTCCTCAATGGTTCGCGCCAGATGCTCTTCACGCACCACCGTGTTGGATTTGGGGCTGGGCATCAACCCACGCGGCCCCAACAATCGACCCAGACGCCCGACTTTTCCCATGACGGTGGGGATGGCAATCGCCGTGTCGAAATCCAGCCAACCGCCCTGAATCCGTTTGATCAGATCGTCGAGGCCCACGATGTCAGCTCCTGCTTCCTCTGCGATTCTCTCGGCTTCACCCTCGGCGAAGACGAGGATGCGCACGTCTCGTCCGGTGCCGTGCGGTAGGACAACCACCCCGCGGACCTGTTGGTCGGCGTGACGCGGATCTATGCCCATGCGTAGGTGCAACTCGACGGTTTCGTCGAATGAGGCAAAGGCCAATTCTTTGACCAGCTCAAGAGCCTCCTCCGGGTCGTAGACCACGGACTTGTCAACGCGCTGCCTGGCAGTCAGATACTTGCGACCTTGTTTGGCCATGTTTCCCTCCGTTGTGGTGCTGGCGGACCGTTTGGTCCTCCCACTGGATAGTGTCAAGCAATCAGTTTCTGGTGATCTGTGGGTCGTTGGCAGTCCCGCGCGATGGGGACCACGTTGGGCCTGGCCCTATTGCACCACCTGTATGCCCATACTCCGCGCTGTTCCTTCGATCATCAGGACAGCGCCCCTCAGATCGTTCGCGTTGAGGTCTTTCATCTTCAACTGGGCGATCTCCTCGACTTGCTTCCGCGTAACCTGCCCGGCCACTTCGCGCTTCGGATCGGCGGCCCCTTTCTCGACCCCGGCCGCCTTCTTCAGCAGGTCGCCGGCCGGAGGGGTCTTGGTCACAAAGGTGAACGTCCCGTCCTGAAAGATGGTGATTTCCACCGGTACGATGGAACCGACCTGGTTCGACGTGCGGGCGTTGTAGTCCTTGCAGAAGGCCATAATGTTTACGCCGTGTTGGCCCAGCGCCGGCCCAACAGGTGGGGCCGGGTTGGCCTTGCCTGCCGGAATCTGTAGTTTCACAACAGCTTTCACTCGTTTCGCCATCTATCGCTTCTCCGCTATGCTCGTTCGACTTGCAGGAAGTCGAGCTCTACAGGTGTCTCTCGTCCGAAGAAGGAGACCAGCACGCGAACTTTCCCCTTCTCCTTGTCAATGCCATCTACAATACCGTGGAAATCCTTGAACGGGCCATCCGTGATCTGAATGCTGTCCCCTTCCTGAAAACTGATCTTGATGGTGGGGGCCTCGGCCTCCATCCGTTTGAGGATGCGGTCCACCTCTTCGGGCAGCAGGGGCGTGGGTTTGTTGCCCAGCCCCACGAAGCCAGTCACTCCTGGTGTGTTCCGAACCACGAACCAAGAATCGTCGGTCAGGACCATCTCGATGAGAACATAGCCAGGAAAGATCCGTCTTTCGGCCGTGCGTCGCTGGCCGCCCTTCAACTCCACCTGTTCCTCAGTGGGCACGACCACGTTGAATATCTGGTCCTGCATTCCCATTGACTCGATGCGGTTCTCCAGGTTCTTCTTGACCTTGTTCTCGTACCCGGAGTAACTGTGTACGACGAACCACTCGGCATCTGGGTGGGTTTGCTCTGCGGGAGGCGCATCGTCAGCGCTCTCCTCGGCACCCTCCGCTGCGACCGGTTCCGGTTCGATGGAGAGTTGGCCGTTGCCACCATTTGCTTCCGGCGACCCAGATTCCGTTGTCTCAGTGTCTTCAACTAAGTCTGCCACTGCAGTTTACTCCAAACCGACTTCTGTCGTAAGCTAAGGACTGGGGATTGAATAACTTGCGCACTTTGAACCATAAATAGCCCGCCAAACGAACAAGTCAATCAATCCTTGGCCCTAAGCTAAGCCTGAGCTACCTTCGTGTCACCGGAATAGCCAGGCAAAGGCTTCCTGGAATAATAGATCCGTTGCGCCAAGAAGGATAGCCATCGCCAGCGTAACGGCAATCACCACAATGGTCAGGTTTGTGGCCTCATTTCTTGTCGGCCAGACCACCTTGTCCAGCTCTGATCGTGTTTCGCGTAGGTAGCGTCGTACACCACCTACTAATCCAACAGGAACTAACCTTGTCACTGCCATATCCTCCCTTTCGGGTTACCAACCTTTACTTGGTTTCCCTGTGCAACGTGTGAGTGCGGCACCGGGGACAGTGCTTTCTCAGCGTCATTCGTCCTGTAGTATTCCGCCGGTTCTTGCTGGACGTGTAGTTGCGTTCCTTACACTCTGTGCAGGCCAATGTTATGACAATGCGCACGCCTTTTTTTGCCATGTTTTCCCCTCAAATAGGCACTCGGTATTCCGCGGTCAGCCGCGTTGGCGTGAAATCCATGCTGCGTGTTGCGTTCTGCGCGCCCC
>CAZDTE010000084.1:0-13137 GCA_964508275.1 uncultured Ardenticatenales bacterium | reverse complement strand
CGCTAGAGGCATCATTTCGGTGACTGGGTAGGAGTAGTAGGGGCACAGAGTCGCGGTACTCCCACCTGTGCGCCGCCAAGGATGAAAGAGGGGGACGGCGGCGGATGGAATCACGCCGCCTGGGTTGGCAGCCCAGGCCTCGTCATTCACGCGGGGCCGTCTGAAGACTGACATCTGACGACTGGCTGCTATTCTCAAAACAGCCACGCCCCTGTTTCGTGGAGGAGACCCGACCCATGGGTCTGACCAAATGCCATGCCAGAGCGCATCCTGATTGTCGAAGATGATCCCAAGATACTGGACTTCCTACGCCGTGGCCTCCTGTATGAAGGTTACGAGGTTGAGGTTACGGAGGCCGGCCAAGACGGGCTGAAAGCGGCACGTGACCGCCCGCCGGACATCGTCATCCTCGACTGGATGTTGCCCGGAAGCCTTGACGGCTTGGAAGTTTGTCGCCGGTTGCGCGCGGCCAGCGATGTCCCGATCCTGATGCTAACCGCGAAGGATACGGTCTCTGACCGGGTGACCGGCCTGGACGCTGGGGCCGACGATTATCTGGTCAAGCCCTTTGCCTTCGAGGAGCTTCTAGCCCGGCTGCGTGCCCTCTCCCGCCGCCACACTACGGCCCAGGAAGCCGAAACGCTGCGTTTCGAGGATGTGGTCATGAACACCAACTCGCGGGAGGTCTGGCGGGGCGACCGGCGATTGGACTTGACCGCCAAGGAGCACGATCTGCTTGAACTCTTCCTGCGCAACCCCCGCCAGGTGCTCACCCGCGATCTGATCTACGACCGGGTCTGGGGCTACGACTTCGGCGGCGAATCAAACATCATCGAGGTCTACGTCCGCTATCTTCGCGGCAAGCTGGAAACAGAGAACGAGCCACGCCTCATCCAGACTGTCCGCGGGGTCGGCTACGTGCTTCGAGAGGAATGAGCAGCGGGGCGTGTCCATCCGTTGGCGTCTGACAGTCTGGTACACCGGCATGTTGGGAATAATGCTGGTGCTCTTCGGCCTATCGCTATACGGCACGGTATCGTTCAGCCTGCACCGCGAGGTTGACGGCACCCTGGAGTCCCTGGCGCGGCAGATTCAGGACACGTTCCAAACGGCGTTCGCCGCGCAGCGAGACCCCGAGGTCTGGATGAACCAGACGGTGATCTTCCCCTCCCTCAAATCGTTCTCCAACCCCGACATCTACATCCAGTTGGTGGGCATAGATGGCCGCGTATACTATGCGTCGCCAAATCTGGGGGCCGAGCGGCTGCCCTGGTCCGACGATATCCTGGCTCGCGCGTACCGGCGTCAGTCCACGATGAACACGTGGGAGAACCGGTCGGTGCGTCTGCGTGTGTACTCCGCGCCGCTGTTCGGCGACGGCGTAGTGCTGGTTGTCCTGCAGGTGGCCACAAGCCTGGCCAGCGTGGATACAACCCTGACCCGCCTGTCCACCTTGTTGATCCTCTCCATCGCGGGCACGCTGATTCTGTCGGCCGGGCTTGGCGCATTCCTGGCCCGGCGAGCGCTCGCCCTGGTGGACAGAGTAACGCAAGCGGCCGTCCACATCACCCACGCCGAGGATCTCCATCGCCGCCTGGCAGTCCCGGGAACAGCCGACGAAATCGGGCGGCTGGTGGCCGCCTTCAACGAGATGCTGGACCGGCTGGAGCAGGTGTTTCGCTCCCAGCAACGGTTTGTGGCTGATGTGTCCCACGAGCTGCGTACGCCCCTCACGGCCATCCAAGGCAACCTTGACCTCCTGAAGATTGGGGCCGTCGAATCGCCCGAGGACCGCCAGGCCACGCTGGCGGCGATTGAAGGCGAGGTGGCTCGCCTATCCAGGTTGGTCAGCGATCTGCTGTTCCTGGCTCGCACAGATACGGCCGGTGCGATCGCCGCCCAGCCGGTGGAGATGGATACCCTGCTGCTGGATGTCTTCCGCCAGGCTCAGGTGCTGGCCAACGGCATCAGCTTGACTCTAGGGCACGAGGATCAGGCCGTCGTGAACGGCGATCCGGACCGCCTGCGTCAACTGTTCCTAAACCTGGTGGACAACGCGCTGAAGTACAACAGGCCGGGCGGGCAGGTCACCCTGTCGCTCTATCGCGAGGGGAACTGGGTCAAGGTCGTGGTCGAGGACACCGGCATAGGCATCCCAGCCGAAGCGATTCCCCATCTGTTCGAACGCTTCTACCGGGTAGACAAGGCCCGGTCCCGCGGACGGGGCGGGACCGGGCTCGGCCTGGCTATCGCCAAGGAAGTGACCGATAGTCACGGCGGCCACATCGAAGTGGAGAGCGCAGAGGGGAAGGGCAGCCGGTTCACCGTGTGGCTGCCCACCTCAGATGCTAGTGCTCGTAGCTGAAAGACTGTGCGTAGGAGACGGTTGCCCACCGCTCGTCGGGACTAAATTGGGCTTGCCAGGAAGGCATGGCCCCTCTACCTTCCGTCATGATCTGATACAAGTCGCCCGGGTTCCGGTTGACGGACCAAGAGATGCCGGAGAAGTCCGGCGTGCCGGGGATGATGCCTTTGCCGTCTGGGCCGTGGCAGGCCACACAGTTTTTTGTAAAAATGGCCTGGCCTGCGGCCAGGACGTCTTCCGTGATCGCGAACTGCCGCACGTAGAACACCAGATCCCACCGCTCGTCGTCAGAGAACTTGTCTTCCCAGGCGGGCATGTTCTTGCGTCCGTTGGTGATGGCTACGAAGAATGTGGAAGGCAGCGCCCCACGAATGTAATCTATGTCGGTAAAGTCGCGCGCGTCAGGCACCTGCCCCATGCCATCCACACCGTGGCAAGAAGCGCAGTTGGCGGCATAGAGCTCAGCTGCGGCCGCCGGAGCAGGCGCGCGGGATGGCAAGGCCAGTCCGGGCGGTGTCTCCGTGGGCTGCGGAGTTGGTGGCATCGTGGCCGGGATTAACGTAGGGATCGGCGTCAGACCCTTGGCAATCGGCTGCGGGCTTGTACAGCCGTTCGTCGCCAGGGCAATGAGCAACAGAGCTGCCAGGAAGACCAGTGTCCGCGATTTCATCATCTTTTTCTCCTCAGTCGTTACAACGCAACTCGCTCGGCCTGGATTGCCACCAAATCAGGGTCCGGATTTGGTCGTTCAGCCGCTGGTTCTGGCGATCCGGCGAGGACGGGTGAGCAGTAACCCTCAGTCATTTGCTGGCCGTGGCAGGAAGCTGCCGAACATAGTTCACGACGTCCCAGCGTTCCCGAGCGGTCAAGTTCTCGGACATGGGCATCATGGTGCCAAAGCCTCGCGATATCTCCAGGAAGACCTCCCCATCTTCCAACGAAGTGACCCGCGTACCGGCCAACTCGGCCGGCTTGGGGTCGTCGAACTTGTCGGCAATGGGGCCATCGCCGGCTCCATTCTCGCCGTGGCAAACAACGCAGTGAATATTGAATAGAATAGCACCGCGTTGCAACGACACCGCATCGGGTGCGACGGGGTTATTGGGCACCCCACCCGCGGTAGAGGCACTCAGTCCTCCACGGGGGACGACTCCCGAAACCTCCGGGATGGCCGCGGCCTCCTGATAAGAAACGCCCGGCTGATCCTCCATGAAACTGGGGAACTCCACCTTGACCAGTTCATAGGTGAACAGCAGCCCGGCAAAGAGAGGTATGGCGAACAAGGCCAGCGTGATTGCAATTCGTTTGGTCACAGCGGCCTCCTCTCTGGGGAATGGATGTGCTGCGCACCGTTCGCGGCGAGCACTTCCTCGGCGCTGTTGACCTGATCTGGAGCGCATCGCAGCAGCAGCCCGATGTGCCCTTCGGTGATCAGCCGGTCATATCGCTTTGGGCTGTATGACGGGAAAAAGCTCTCCCAGAGCACGCCCAGGAATGTGCTGATGATGACGCCCAGCATGGTGAATTCGTACGTAATCACGACCAGCGGAGGCAATGGAGTCAGGCCCTGCCCGCCTACGAGAACCGGGTACAACTGCGGCGTGCCGGCGACCAGAAAGATCCCGGTCAGGAAGCCAATGACCGCGCCACACAGGGCGATAACCGGAATCCGCTCCCAAACGGATGGCCGCCCCAGTATCTCTGGCGGGTACGGAATGCTGGAGAGAACGGCTACATCATCGCCCGCGATCCCGATCTTCTCCAGCGATTCGACCGTGTTGGCGGTATCATCGGCCTTGTGAAAAAGGCCCATCAGAACGGTGAATTGTTCAGCCATGAGCATACCCTCACTCGATCTCCGCGATCGTCGGCACCAAAGCCTTGCCGATGGGTCGCAGGCTGTGGCTCAACTGCCCTTCGCGCACTTCCCAAACGGGCACCAGCGGAACGACTCGCGACGCCAATACATAGAGCAGAATGAAAAGGGACATTGAACCCACACTGATCAGAAGCTCGATGATGGTCGGCGTGTACACCCCCCAGTCGAAGGGCATTTGTCCCTTGGTCAGGAACGTGGCCACAATGATGTAACGCTCCAGGTACATCCCGATGTTCACGCCTATGGTGATCAGCAGCATAGCTGTGGTGGAACGCCGGATTCGCTTGTTCCACAATGTGGCCCAGGGGACGACGATGTTGAAGAACAGCATCGTGTACCAGAACATTGCCACCACCCCGCGTGCCTGCATGTGGATGAGTTGGGAGGCCACCGGCTCCCCGCCGTACCATTCGGTGAGGAAGTCGGCAAACCAGAAGTATGTCCAGGCGAAGGAGAAGATCAGGATCAACTTGCCAAGGGCGTCGAAGTGCTCATCGCGCAGGAAGTAGTCCAACTTCATTGTCTTGCGCACCACCAGCAGCACGGTGATCACGGCCGACACACCGGAGAAGATTGCACCGGTCACAAAGTAAGGCCCGAAGATCGTGCTGTGCCAGCCGTCCACGATGGTCATGCCGAAGTCCCAGGAAACGATGGTGTGCACTGAGAACATCACCGGGATAATCACGAAGGCGAAGATCTTAATAGCCGTCTTGAGGTGATGCCATTCTGCTTCTGTGCCTCGCCACCCCAGGGCCAGCACCCGATAGATCCGCTGCCGCCACCCACTGATGCACTGATCGCGAGCCATGGCCATGTCCGGAATCATCGGCAAGAACAGATAGAGTGTACTCCCGGTCAGGTAGGTGAAGATCGCTACCATGTCCCACATCAGGGGGGAGTGGAAGTTGGGCCAAAGCTGCCGCTGGTTGGGATAAGGCAGCATCCAGAAGAACCGCCACACGCGCCCCAGATGGATGAGCGGGTACATGCCGGCAACGATCAGAGAGAAGGTGGTCATCATCTCGGCCCCGCGCGTAATGGGCCGCCGGAACTCCGCATTAAAGACGCGGAGGATCGCGGAAACAAAGGTCCCGGAGTGACTGATGCCGATCCAGAAAACGAAGTTGGCGATGTACACGCCCCAGAAAACCGGGCGACGGATGCCGGCCACGCCCATGCCCCAACGGATCTGATAGCCCCACGCTCCGCCCAGGCCAATGGCCACCAGGGTGGCCAGGATAGCGACCACAATCCAGAACCCTTTGCCGGTCCGCTGCATCGCTTCCAGGATGTAGCGGTTCATTTTGCCGACCGGTCGCGGGTCCAGGAGCAAGCGATCGGAGAAGATGCCCGGCCGCATTTCCGCGTCCAACGTATGCGCCGGTTCGGCAAGCAGTGGAGGGTGTTCAGATCCCCTCGACATTGGTTTCCCCTCCCTTCATGTAGATGACGCCGGGTATCGTGCCGAGCTCTTCCAGCAGCCGGAACCCCCGCCGGCTTTCGGCCAACGCAGCAATGCGGCTCTCTGGATCGTTCAAGTCACCGAAAACGAAGGCCTCCGGCGGGCAGGACTGCGCGCAGGCGGGCTGCACTTCCCCGTCACGCACCGGGTGTCCATCGTGCCGGGCGTCCTCTTCTGCGCGCCGGATCCGCTGGATACAGAAGGTGCATTTCTCCATGATCCCCCGGCTACGCACTGTCACGTCGGGGTTGATCATTTGGTCAAACGGTTCCGGGATTTGCGGGTTGAACCAGTTGAACATGCGGGCCTTGTACGGGCAGTTGTTGGCGCAGTAGCGTGTGCCGATGCAGCGGTTGTAAACCTGGATGTTCAGCGTCTCCCCCTCACTGTGGTAGGTGGCAAATACGGGACAGACCGGCTCGCAGGGCGCTTCTTCACATTGCTGGCAGAGGACGGGCACAAAACGGGCTTGCACGTTTGGGTACTCTCCCTTCCAGTAGCGCTGGATGCGCAGCCAGTGCATGCTTCGCCCTCCGGCCACCTCCTCCTCGCCGACGTAGGGCACGTTGTTCTCGACATGGCAGGCGACGACGCAGGCCTGACACCCCGTGCAACGATCCAGATCGATGACCATCGTCCAGCGATGATTCTCGGTTGATGAACTCATGCGCTACTCCTTCTTGAGTTTCGGGTTTCGAGTTGCCGGATCGGCACATCGCACTCAAAACTCGGAACTCAAGACTCGAAACTCTCAGCTATCCCGGATTCTCGGCATCGTGCAGGCCGCGCGTGATTCCTTCCGGATTCTCCATCCGTGCCAGCGGCGACTTGCGACCGGTGGGCGCGATCTGGACTCGCGTGACCGCCCAGGCCAGAGCGCCGGTCGTTTCCTCGGTGAGCGGCGCAAGCAGGTCGATCACGTTGCTGCCCCGCCCGTTCGCGAAGCGCCCGTAGTCGGTGTGCCCCTGGCCAATTGGAATAGCCACCGTATCGGGCCTGATGGCCGGGTACAGGTAGGCTGTCGTCTCGATCTCTCCGTGTGCGGATGAAACCTTGACCACGTCGCCGTCGTCCACGCCCAGTTCGGCCCCTGTCTCCGGGTTGATTTCGACCCACGTATTCCAGGCCACGGTCGTCATCGGGTCCGGAGCTTCCTGCAGGAACGGCTGGTTCGCGCCTCGCCCATCGCTGAGGACTGTCGAAGGGTACGGCAGCAGATGAAGCGGGTACGTTTCCGACTCGCCGGCGAACTTCGGGGGTGGCACGGCCAGCGAGGTCAGAGTGCCGCTCGTCGCCTCAGGCACGTTCCTCGTTTCTTGAGCCGCCCACCACCCGCCGTGTGCCTGCCACCGTTCCAGGAACGCCTCCGACGACGGGGCGTGGAGGTTGCCGGGGATGGCTTGCAGCGTGCCGATTGCCTCCTGCAAGTAGGCGCGAACGGAGTCCCACGGCAGAGCCTCGGCCGTCGCACCGCCCAGCCGTTGCGCCAGAGCCAGCAACACGTTTGCCGTGGAACGTGTGCTGCGCAGCGGTTGTACCACCGGCTGCTGTGCACTCACGATCGGCCGGTCCCCACCCGCCGAGACGAACCGGTAGCCCCAGCTTTCCAGGTAGGTATGATCGGGCAAGATCAGGTCGGACAGCACGGCCGTCTCGTCTGCAAACGGTGCGAACGAGACCACAAACGGCACGTTCTCTAGCGCCGCTCGAAAGCCGGCGGCCTCCGGAAGCTCGAAGGCCGGATTCGTCCCGTGAATCATCAAAACCTCGACTGCTCCGGCCTTCATGCGCTCGATCAGGTCCTGGAGTTCTGAGAACTGAGCTGGTGTAACCGTCGTCGCCAGAGAATCTACCGGGCTGGGTGGAGACAGAAACAGCCCCCCCTCTTTCCCCAGATTGTTGATCGCTACATTCAAGGCCTGCACGGCGACCGTTGCCGGCAGCCCGTTTTGATACCCGGCCAGGGAGCCACCGGGAATGGCCACGGCGTGCTCAACCTCGGTCAAGATACGGGCCAGGTGGGCAATCTGTTCTGCCGACACGCCGCTGGCGTCCGCCACGTCGCCCACACTCACGTCGCGGTACAGATCGGCCACCGCACGCGGGGCGGCGACTTGATCGGCCACCAGCTTGCCGATTGCCAGGGCCACCAACCCCTCTGTGCCCGGATGGACCGGCACCCACTCATCGGCATTGGCCGCCGTCATAGACATGCGCGGCTCGAACTGCACCAGGTAGCCGCGCCCATTCAGTTTGCCCTGCCGCATCAGTCCATAGGATCGGCCATAAAACACTGGCGACAGCCAGGTTTCCAGGAAGTTCGCGCCAAACGAAAAGACGACCTGGGCTCGCTCGACATCGAATACCGGTAGGGCCGCGGAGCCAAACAGCGTCTCGCTGGCCGCCGCCAGCGTGGCCCGACCTTCCAGTGTGCTCAGCAGATCGTAGACGACCGGAGGAGACGACCCGCTTGCTTGCATGAACCGGGTCGCCAGGTCGTAAAGGCTATCGGGCATGGAACCGCCCAGGAAGGATATGGCACCCGAACTGGCTGACCGCAGATTGTCGGTCAACAGATCGAGGGCGTCGTCCCAATACTGCGACTCGAACTGGCGAGAGCCACGGGACGTCTGGCGCACCGGGCCGGGAAAGCGGTCCGGATTATAGAGCGCCTGCAAGCCGGCCTCACCTCGAGCGCACAGCCGTCCTTGGTTGAGGGGATGTTCAGGGTTTCCCTGGATCTTTCGTGCCCGTCCCTCGATGACGCGCACGACGATGCCGCAAGCGGCCGGGCACTGCCCGCAGGTGCTGGCATACCACACCGCCTCTCCGGGAAGCGCCTCCTCGGGCATGCGAAACGATGGCTCCAGTGGCCGGCGGTAGGGACGCAAGTCGGTCGTACAACTGGACAGCGCCACGCCGGCACTTGCTGTGGCCCCGATCTTCAGGAACTTCCGTCGAGAGATCTTTTCACTCATTCCACGGTCCTCACTTATGACACGCGACACAGTCAATGAGCTGGGCAGCCCGTTCCTGCTGGCGGTGGCAATCCAGGCAAAACCCCATGTTCACGTTGTAGACGGCCTGGGCGCTGCCCATATTGCTCACATCGCCGTGGCATGTCTCGCAGTTCACGCCGTTCCGAATGTGGGGCCGGTGGCTGAAGTAGACGAAGTCCGGCATGTCGTAGACCCTGTTCCAGCGGATCGTCTCTCCATTCTTCCACGCGTCCATCAGCTTCTCTGCTTCGATCTGATCCCTTTCTTTCTCCGGCACGAACTTCTGGTGGCAGCCCACGCACTTTTGCACCGAGGGCACGCTGGCAACGGCCGAGCGCATCGCACCAGAATGGCAGAACAGACACTGTATGTCGGCCTCTGTATGCTTTTGGTGGCTGAAGTCGATTGGCTGGGGCGGAGCGGCCTGCGCCTGGCCTCTAAGCATCAGGTAGGCGAACAGCAAGGCGATGACCGCCACCACACCCCCGGCGACGGCAAGTAGACGACGTGGCAGTGCCTCTGGCAATTCCTCCAAGCTTCCCCCTCGAACGATAGAATGGTCGACCGCCAGCGCTTGCTCTCCATCAGGGACTCCTTGTAGCGCATCTACCAGGTCCGTAGGGCGAACCATGCGCCGGTGGTGACGGTCGTGAATTTGGAGTACGTTGTCTTCCATGCCCATGCGAACCACGCGGATACCGGCTTCCTCCGGCAAAGCAGCGAGAATCTCTTCCGCCATGCCGGTGCCGCTTTCGACCAAGATCGCAGAGGGGCGCAGCTCGCGGATCGCCCGCAGCGCATCGTTTTGATCCGATGTGTCTCCGGCGAGAGGGACACCAGCCTCGAAGAGCACCGCCTTGACGGTGTCCCGGAAGATCTCATGTCGCCAGACGAGAAAAACCTGTTGAATGTGATGCATGAGGAGGGGCCTCCTTACCGGTTCTATGATACCACAACCAGGGGCCCTCGTCTATCAAGTGATTCGTGATTGGGGCACAAAAAAAGTGCTATCGCTGTAGCACTTTGCGCGACACGTTTCGCAAGTGTGTGCAGTTGCTCTGCGCTTTCCGCGTCACGGTTCGATCAGGCCGTGGCGGATGGCGTAGCGTACGAGGTCTGCGCGCACTTGCAGTCCGAGCTTCTGCATGATGCGACTGCGGTGAGTTTGCACGGTGCTCGGACTGATCACCAGTTGGTCCGCGATCTGCTGATTGGTCAGGCCTTTCGCCAACAGGAAGAACACTTCCCGTTCGCGGTCGGACAACGAGGCGTAGCCCTCGGCTTCGGGAGCCTCCCGGACGTGAGACACGTAATCGCGGATCAACTTCTTTGCCATCGAGGGGTAGAGGACCGCACCACCGCGGGCCACATTCCGTACGCCGGACACCAGATCGTCCATCGCCGCCTTCTTGACGATGTAACCGGCCGCACCAGCCTCCAGCGCGCGAAAGAAAAACTCATCGCTCTCGTGCATCGTGAGGATCAGCACCTGCACAGCGGGATGTTCGGCCCTGATGATGCGGGTGGCTTCCAGGCCATCCATGTCGGGCATGGAGATGTCCATGATCACGATGTCTGGGAGGTGTTTGCGCGCGGCGGTTACAGACTGCTGGCCATTGGCTGCCTCCGCAACAACGGTGATGTCCGGTTCGCGACTTAGTAGCAGACGCAACCCTTCGCGGACGATGGTGTGATCCTCGGCGAGTAGAACCCGAATCGCGCTCATGGCCGGGTTAGCGGGACCCACAAATGGACCTGGGCGCCGCGAGGCTCACGCGGCCCGATGCTGAACTGGCCGTCCATCGCCATGGCCCTCTCTTGCATGCCCAGCAACCCCAGCGTGCGCCGGCCGTCGTTGCGACTGAACAGGTCCGGGGGCACGCCAACGCCGTCATCTTCGACAGAGACCTCCAGCGCGGTAGACGTACACTTGATTGCCATCCATACCTGCTGGGCATTCGCGTGCCAGATGACGTTGGAGATCGCTTCTTGCACAATGCGAAAGACCGCGGTGGCGATTTCGCCTGGCAGCCGGTCCGTCTCTCCCTTCGTGACTACATTAGCCTTGATGCCCAACGGCACGAGCCGCTGTTTCACTTCGTCCCGCAGCGCCGCCTCCAGCCCCAGGTCATCCAAAGCGGTTGGGCGAAGTTCGTGAATCAGCCGATAAGCCTGGTCCTGCGTTTGCTGAATCATTTCTCTGGATCGGCCAAGGTCTTCTGACGCGGCGACCTCGTCGTCCTCCAGATACGCCTCCAGCATCTTCATGTTGAGGCTCAAGCGGGTCAACATCTGCCCCAACTCGTCGTGGATCTCGCGGGCCACACGCGACCGTTCCGCCTCCTGCGCAGAGATCAGCTTTCGCAACAGTTCGCCTCGTAGCGCGTGCAAACGCTTGGTCTCCGTCTGGGCTTCCAGGAGTTCGTGATACATGCGTTGGGCTTCCGCCTCTGCTTCCGCCTTCTGTCGCCATTGAACGCGAAACCAGCCGAGGGCGATGAAGACAATGACTGGTCCCACGATACCGAAGAAGAACACCTCGCCCAGGAAAAACCGGGAGAAAACAGTTTCTTGCCGCAGAACAAGGTGCTCGAACATCTGGTAGAGAAGCGTGACGAGGAACAAACCCAGGGGTAGAAAGAACTGAATGCGGCGCAATCGGGTTTCGAGGGCACTGACTCCCAACAGTTCGTTCAGCCGATTCATCAGGTTATCTTCTCAACAGTGCCCATGCCCCCACAGCAGGGGGAGCAGGTCTCCCCTCTTTGTGGCAGGGAGGGGGCCGGAAGTGGAGTCTCAGCTATTCCCATGACGGGGAGGCCAACCTGGGCGTTCTGCGCGCCCCTACTTGAGAAACCTGTGCTTCTGGAGCGCCCGCTCGATGCCCGCTGTGCCCGCCGGATCGGGATAAACCAGGGGGAGTCGAGGCCGACCGCCGTCGTAGCCCAGCAGACTAAGGGCCGCCTTAAGCCCGCCGATTCCATACGGCGACAGCCGCTGACCCAAGCGGAATACGCGGATGTGCAGGCGGCGGGCCGTCTCCAGATCGCCCTGCTGAACAGCCTGGTAGATGCCCACACATTCTCGCGGGGCCACGTTCGCGATCGCCAGGATCGCACCGACCGCGCCTTGAAGCAGAGCGGACAGGAAACTGCCCGTGGAGCCGACCAGGACTCGAAAACCGGCCGGTACGCTGCTGGCGATCTCCACGATCTGGCTGATGTTGCCCTCACTGTCCTTGATGCCGATGATGTTCCGGTGTTCAGCCAGGCTGCGCACCGCCGGCACCGGCAGGCGCACGCCGGTGAAAACCGGCACGTTGTAGAGTAACACCGGGATGGGAGAATCATCGGCCACGGCAAGGTAGTGGCGGATGAAGGCCGATTCATCCAGGCTCGGCTTGAAGTAGCTGGGGGTGACAACGAGCGCCACGTCCGCACCAAGGCTGGCTGCCTGACGCGCCGAGTTGATCGTCGCACGGGTCGATTCTCGCCCGGCCCCCACGATCATCGTCTTGTTCAACGGGATCTCTTCACGAGCCTTGGCGATCACGCGCGCGCGTTCACCCTCGTTCAGGTAGACCGATTCACCGGTAGAGCCGACCACCAGATAGCCAGCAAGATCGATTTGATTCCAGCGCTGCAAGTTGCCACGCAGCGCCGCATAATCCACATCCCCACCGGTCGCAAAGGGAGTGACAATGGCCGGAAAGATACCCTTTAGCACAACGCCCTCCACCAGGTTCTTGGCGTCGAGGCGTACTGGCAGAATCCCACACCGCCAGATCGCTGCGTCGACGTTTACACTACGGCTCTGTCAAGGGTGAAGTCATGGGCCGGTAGTGAGCGCTACTGAGGCTTCCCTTTCCACGAAGGCGATGGCCGTCGTCACTACGAGCCAGGCGAAACATGGTGGACCGCCCACTTCGCCGCGATTGGCCCTATGCCGAGTCTTCCAGGTACTTGACGGCGTCTCCGACCGTGGCTATCTTCTCCGCGTCGTCGTCAGAGATGTTCCCGCCGAATTCTTCCTCAAACGCCATGATCAGTTCCACCAGGTCCAAGGAGTCGGCTTCCAGTTCTTCGCGGAACCGTGCCTCCATCGTCACCTGGCCTGCGTCAACTTCCAGTTGCTCAACAATGATTGCCTGCACGCGGTCGAATACGGTGCTCACGTGTTGCTCCTTTCTCGAATTGCCAGAGGTGTGTGGTCAATAGTGACCCTAGTATAACAGTGAAGGCCCTTCTCGTCAACTTCCCCCAAACGAGTGATGGCCGCTTTGAGGCTACAGTTCATAACACCGGACCGGACCCAAAGTTACGCCCTCTGATGCTTGACAATCACCGGCAGTCCTGGTATCATCATTTAGCGTTCGCTATGTATCATCTCAATATTTCGGGGTGAGCAGGACGTCAAGCCCCCCTAACCT
>CAZDTE010000083.1:0-13441 GCA_964508275.1 uncultured Ardenticatenales bacterium | reverse complement strand
TTTGGGAGAACTATTCTCTTGGAGTTCCCTTATCCCTATATCCCCAGACTGTTACGCTCACCTCGTTGCCCAACTCGTCAACTTGCATTTCCCTGCCACTTGCGGTAAAATGGGCTAGCGTGTATCCCACCCTGCTTGTGTCACGCTGCCATCTTCTGCATGAACCGGACGTTTTCCTGCGTGCAGTGATCCAACGAAGAGCGGTGCCCCTGCCTGCCGCGCGGGTCCCATCCTGCCTGCAGCAGACAGGCAAGGATGAAACTGGGGTCGCAGATCTCGCCCCCTTAGCCCCCCCCCGCTGGGGCGGGAAGCGGCCGGTGTTCACTCCCCCCATGCGGGGGGCCCCCTTCGGGGGGAGCCGGAGGGGGGAGAGAGTCGCTATTTTCAAAGCAGTCGCCACGAGCGCTTGCTCGCCACCAAGGATGAAAATGGTGGGAAGGTTGCCAACTTTTGGAAAGTTGGCAACCTTCAACCTTCTATTCAGAGCAGGCAACAATTGCGGAGGAGGAGTCTATTTAGCCGTGCAGATCCTCAAGGTGGCCCCCACCATGTTCTTTGCCGATTATGGGTGCCATGTGCGCATTTTGGAAGAGGCCCGCACTCTGCGCAAACGAGGGCATCGCGTAACGATCCTGACCTACCCCAACGGCCGGGACATCGCCGGCCTGGATGTGCGCAGAGGCTGGGGTGTGCCTTTCAACTATCGCGTCTACGTCGGATCCTCTCGCCACAAGATCTATCTCGATGCTCTCCTGGCGGTAAAGGGAGTGGGCACTGTCTTGCGCGACCCGCCTGACATCATCCACGCGCACCTGCACGAGGGGGCCCTCATCGGTTACCCTCTCTCGCGGCTCAAACGCGTGCCCCTGGTGTTCGATTTTCAGGGCAGCTTGAGCGCAGAAATGGTGGACCACCGCTTTCTGCGCCGTGACGGCCCTTTCTACAGCCCGGTTCGCTACCTGGAACGATTGATCGATCACCTGCCGGCCGTCATCGTCACCAGCTCGCACCACGCAGCCGATCTGCTCGTGCGCGAGTTTGGGTGCCCGGCGAGCCGCATCGTCCCGGTACCGGACAGCGCGGACACGGACACGTTTAGGCCCAGGGTACCGGAAGATGCCGGCGAAATCGCGTCCCTGAAGGAGCGTCTGGGAATCCCGGCCGATCGCCGCGTGATCGCCTATCTAGGCCTGCTCGCAACGTACCAAGGGACGGACCTGCTACTGACAGCGATGCCGGACGTGCTCCGCTCGGCAGCAGATGCACACCTCTTGCTGATGGGGTATCCCGGCGAAGACCATTACCGCCGGATGGCGAGCGAGTTGGGCCTTGCCGACCGGGTCACGATCACCGGCCGCATTCCGTACGAAGAGGCCCCGGCCTACCTGCGGCTCGGTGACATTGCCGTCGCCCCAAAGGTGTCGGCAACGGAGGGCAGCGGGAAACTGCTGAACTACATGGCCTTGGCCCTGCCCACAGTGGCATTCGATACCCCCGTGAGTCGCGAATACCTGGGCGACAGCGGTGTGTACGCCAAAGCCGGCGATGTAGCAGCCCTGGCCCAGGCCCTGGCCGCCATGCTGAACGACATGGCCGGTGCGCGAAATCTCGGCAGGACTTTACGTGTCCGTGCCCAGGCCAAGTTTTCCTGGGATCGGACGATCGACACCATCCTGGATGTGTATCGCCTGGTAAGTGACTGAAGGAGATCTTGTCCATGCCTACCCGTAAGTGGTACCTCCGCCGGCTGCGTACCATGTCTGCGAGGGAAGTCGCCGCCCAGTCCAGACGGCAGGTTCGGATCCTGGCCGAGCGGGCGCGCTGGCGAATGGGCGGCTACGTGATGGGCGAACAAGCTCTGGTTCAGCAGCTTCGCCCAGCCTACCGCTCCCAAGACGGGGTGTGGGCTGCCCTGCTCGCCAATGGCTATCGAGACGGCTTGGGGCCGCTCTTGCTCTCGCCGCACGAACGTGTGTCCTGGGTTGACTGGCTGCGCACGCAGCGACCGGCCGTCATTGATCGTACGCTGGAACAGGCCGAACGGCTGTGTCGTGGGGAAACGAGGCTGTTCGGGCACACCTTCCAGTTGGACTTTGCCGATGCGCAGGTTTGGATGCGTGACCCACTCACCGAAAAGGTCTGGCCACGTCAGTACTGGTCTTTGATCGACTTTCGCGATGGGCGTACGGTGGGGGGGGCAAAATGGGTGTGGGAATTGAACCGCCACGCCCACCTGATCACCCTGGCAAAGGCCTTCTTCCTGAGCAATGATGAGGAATACGCCCTGGAAGTCCGTCGCCAACTGATCAGTTGGATCGGGGTGAACTCACCGTTCACCGGAATCAACTGGACCAGCGCTCTCGAGGCCGCCCTCCGATTGATATCCTGGTCCTGGGTGATGGGGTTCATGCACAGCGCGCACGTCTTCGATGCCGATCTCTTTCGCGCCGTCAACCGCGCCGTCTTTCAACAAGTTGAATTCATCTTGCAGCACCTCTCCACCCATTCCTCGGCGAACAATCACCTGATCGGGGAGGCGACTGGACTGGTCGTGGCTGGCTTCTCCTTTCCCTGGTTCGAGGAGGCGGATTACTGGATCGAGATCGGGCGGGCTATCTTGATCCGTGAAGCCCAGCGGCAGATCTACCCGGACGGGGTCGGAGCCGAGCAGGCCATCGCCTACCAACAATTCGTGCTGGAGATGTATCTCTCCGCCGGCCTGCTGTTGCAGCGCTATGGGAACCCTTTCCCCGACGAGACAACAGAGCGACTGGCGCGCGCCTGTGAGTTCCTGCGCGCTGTGGCCGACGCCAATGGGTCATTGCCCGACATTGGCGACCGGGACGACGGTCGAGCCTCTCCCCTCGATGGGAATTCCGGCCCCTGCCCGCTCCCTACGCTGCTTAACCTGGCTAGCGTGGTCGTGGGGCAAGATAACTTGCGCTGGGCGACCGAGGCATTCGACGAGACCGTGTTCTGGTTAACCGGAAACCAGACAGCACCGGCAACCCCTCCCCCCCTGATTTTCCCGGAGCAGACTTCTCAGGCTTTCCCGTGGGGAGGGTATTGCGTCCTCCGTGGGCCCCACGATAGCATCATGACCTTCGATTGCGGCCCTCTGGGCTACCTGGGAACGGCAGCGCACGGGCACGCCGATGCCCTCAGCATCACCCTGCGTGCCTATGGGCAACCGCTACTGATCGATCCGGGAACCTATGCCTACCACGAAGCGCCGGCCTGGCGAGCGTACTTCCGTGGCACCCGCGCGCACAACACCGTAACCGTGGACGGCAGCGATCAATCCCGCATCGGTGGCCCCTTCATGTGGACCAAACACGCTCGCGCCCAGTGCAACCGCTGGGTAAGTGCCGCCGGCCATGATTACGTGGACGGTAGCCACGACGGCTACGTCTCAATCGGCGTGACTCACCGGCGACGGCTCATCTATCTGCGGCCAAACCAATGGGTAATCGTGGATGACCTGACCGGTAAGGGGGACCATCACCTGCTGCAAACATGGCACTTCGCGCGTGAAGCCATCGTCCACTCTGAGCCGCTGGGCATCTTCCGGCAGCCTACGAGCACCAAGCCGGCCATTGGCGAACCGATGAGCGTTTCCGACCGTAAGGGACAGCGCCTTCCAATCGCACCGGGCGGGATGGTTCGGGTGGGAGACGTGTGGCTTTCGCTCGTTCCCCTCCTGGCCGACGACCTGCCCATCGAGAGCCGGTTGACGTGGGGTTGGCTGGCTGGCATCCAGGGATGGGCATCTTCTTCCTATGGACACAAAGAGGCAGCGCCGGTCATGTCCTTCAGCTTGCGTGGCCCCACCCCCATGCGCTTGATCACCGTGTTACAGGTTGAAAAAGGAGAGACGGCGCCCGACTTCCCGCCTGCTTCTGAGGTCTGGCAACGGGCACAACAGGTCATAGCAGACATCGAAGGAGAATAACTAGGGATGAAGGTCAGCGTGTTCGGCCTGGGCCACATCGGCTCCGTTTCGGCAGCGTGTCTGGCCCAATCTGGCCACGACATCATTGGGGTGGACCGGGACTCCCGGCGAGTCGAGGCGCTCGCTGCCGGCAGAAGCCCGGTCGTGGAACCGCACCTGGCCGGCATCATCGCCAGAGCGCGGCGCAGCGGCCACCTGCGGGTCACCACCGACCCGGCACGCGCGATCCAAGAGAGCGAGGTATCTCTGCTGTGTGTCGGTACGCCTCCCTTGGCCGACGGGCGTATGGACACCGCCCAAGTCGAGCAGGTCTGTCGGGACATCGCCCCCCACCTTCGCTTGCGAGACCACCGGCACACCATCGTCATCCGCAGCACAATCGTACCCGGCACGAGCGAGGACCGGCTGATCCCCTTGCTGGAGGAATCTTCCCGGTTGTCTGCCGGACGCGACTTCGGTGTGTGTGTCAACCCCGAATTCCTGCGCGTGGGAACGGCGGTGGATGATTTCCGCAATCCGCCTTTCACTCTGGTTGGAGAGCTGAGTCCGGGTGATGGAGACCCCCTGCACGATCTCTACTGTGAGATACCTGCCCACGTCTACCAGGTCTCCTTGCGGATGGCCGAAATGATCAAATACGCCAGCAACGCCTATCACGCCCTCAAGATAGCCTTCGCCAACGAGATCGGTGTGCTGAGCAGATCGTTGGGCCTGGATGGCGTTGCCGTTATGGACCTGCTCTGCGCCGATTCCAAGCTCAACGTCTCGGCGAACTACTTGCGCCCTGGCCCGCCTTTTGGCGGCTCCTGCCTGACGAAAGACCTGCAAGCCATCCTGCATCGCAGCCGAGAAGCGAGGACGAATCTCCCCCTTCTGGAAGCCATCTTGCCCAGCAATGAGCAGCACATCGCGCGAGTGTTGAAGATGGTGCACCGGTCGGGCCAACAACGGGTCGCGCTGGTTGGCCTAACGGCCAAGTTGGGGAGCGGCGACCCACGGGGAAGCGTTCCGTTGTCGCTGGCACGACAATTGCTGAACGCCGGGTACGAGGTGCGCGCCTTCGACGCCGATCTGCCTTGGGACATGATCAGCGCGCCCCATGCCGATGCCTATCTCGACGGACAGGGCCCGCTGATCCGTTCGATCGCCCGCCCTTCGCTGGAAGAAGTGGTGCGCACCGCCGGCGCAATCGTCCTGATCAAGCCGCTGTCGCCGGATAGCGAGACACTCTTTTTCTCCTTGCTGCGGGCCGACCAGACCCTCATTGAGTTGACTCGCGGTCACGAGGATCCAAGTCACCGGCAGCAGTTTCGAGGCACGTATTTTGGGATCGCGTGGTAGCGTCCTGCTTATCGTCCAAAACCTACCCGTCCCTTTCGATCGCCGCGTTTGGCTGGAGGCGCTGACTCTTCTTGAGGCGGGCTACACCGTCTCCGTGATCTCGCCGCGCGGCGACGGCGACCGTGGCCGGGAGGACCGGCAGGGCATTCACCTGTATCGCTATCCCCCTTCCCCCGAAGCTCACGGAACCGCCGGATTCTTCGTCGAGTTCGCCTACTGCTGGCTGATGACCTGCTTCCTCTCCATGCGCGCCTATGCCGACCACCGGTTCAACGTGATCCACGCCTGCAATCCACCGGAAACGTACTTCCTGCTGGCCTGGCTCTACCGGCCGCTGGGCGTGCGGTTCCTGTTCGATCACCACGACCTGTCACCGGAGATGTACTTGGCCAAAGGGGGACGGCGCGGTGGCTGGCTGCACCGGGGACTGTTGCTCCTGGAGAGGCTCACATTGCACTCTGCCAGCGTGGTGCTGGCCACGAACGAATCGCACAAACGGGTTGCCCACGAGCGAGGCAGCGTGCCGCCAGAGCAGATCTTCGTCGTGCGCAGCGGCCCGGACTTCGAACGGCTCCGCCTGATGCCGCCGGAGCCGGATCTGAAAGAGGGCCGCCGCCACCTGGTCTGCTATCTCGGCGAGATGTGCCTTCAGGATCGGGTGGACATCCTGCTGCAAGCGGCCTCCCATCTCGTGCGTGACATCGGCCGTACAGACGTCCTGTTCGTGCTCCTGGGCGGTGGTCCCGATCTGCCGCGCCTGCGCGCGCTCTGCCGGGAGCTGGGACTGGGCAGTTGGGTACGCTTCACCGGCCGCGTGCCAGACGAAACGGTCTGCCGCTACCTATCCACAGCCGACGTTTGCGCGGCTCCCGACCCGCTGACCGACTGGTCCGACCAATCCACGATGAACAAAGTCATGGAATACATGACGTTCGCCAAGCCGTTGGTGGCCTTCGACCTTCGGGAGACACGTGTCTCCGCCCGGGATGCCGCCCTATACGCCACCCCGAACGACCCCCAGGACTTCGCCGCCAAGATCGAAACCTTGCTCGACTGCCCAGACCAAAGGCAGGCGATGGGCCAGTTCGCCCGGCAGCGGGTGATCAACCACCTCTCGTGGGACCATTCCAAACAGCATCTCCTCGCCGCCTATGAACGACTGCTGCGGGGGTAGTGCCTACCCAGCAGCCAATACAGGGGCCGGCCTCGTGCCTACCCAGCGGGACGGCTCACCAGTCGCCGGCTGCGCCCTTTCCCAGCAGCGCACCGGCCCTCATCGTCCAGTCGAGCGATTCCAGATAGGCATCCCGGATCTCTTCCGGTGTGAGTGACAGATATGAAACCGCGTCCCAATCTCCTCGTTCGTAGGCCAGCGCGCAATCCAAGGCCGCTCCCAGGTGGCCCTGGGATTCCAGCAGGGCGGCTGTGACCTCGTCGGAAAGGGGCAAAGCGGTAACCACCTCTTCCATCGGGAGATCGAGCAAAGCGTCCAGGACGGAGAACAACCCTACCGTAAAGTCTGCCTCCGGACCTGGTTCATTTGCCGCCATTGCCAGTAGCTCACACATCTTCGCCCTGGTCATCGCCGTGGTCATCAACGCACGCGGTTTGTCGTCAATCTTCGCGAGAAGGAGCAGGCTCAACCAGGCCTGGACCTGCTGGATGCCCAGCAAGGTCAGCGCCTGGCGAATGGTCGTGATCTTTGTGGGCAACGAAAAGAAAGCGGAGTTGATCAGCCGCAATAGCCTGTAACTAAGCGCAACGTCTTGCCGGACGATCGCTTCCAGCTCGCCAAACTCGATGTAGGGATTCTGCAACTCGGCCAGCAGTCGAACGATTGCCAAACGGGACGCCGGCATGCGTCGCCCGCTCACGACCTTCGGCCTGCTGAGGAAAAAGCCCTGGAAGCAGTCGAACCCCAGGTCCAGGCAGAGTTCCATGTCCTCGTGCGTTTCGACTTTCTCGGCCAGCAGCCGCACGCCGTACTCGCGCAGGGTAGCAACGTGCTCCCCCAGGCGATCTTGGTCCACGGCAAGGAGATCGATCTTCACGATGTCGGCGATCTCCAGCAGGGGACTGACGTCTTCTGGATGAACCACATCGTCCAACGCGATCTGGTACCCTTGCCTGGACAACCTGCGCAGCGCGTTGACGAGCGCTTCATCTACCTTAACGTCTTCTAGTACCTCCAGCACCATGCGGCCTTGCATGACGGGGAGCGGGTATTCATCGATCAGAAATCTGCGCGTGAGGTTCATGAACGCCAAGCCGTTCCCTACGAGCCGGTCGAGGCCGATCTCCATGAACGTGTTCACGATCACCTGAGACGTGGCCAGGTCACCGTCCACGACATTTGCTTCATCAGCCTCGAACCCACGAAATAGCAGCTCGTAGCCAACCACGTTTAGCTGGCGGTCGAAGATCGGCTGTCTACCTACAAAGATGTCAAGCACCGGTCTACGACGCCCGAAACTCCTTGAACTGCTCACGCAGGACCTTCTTGTCGAACTTGCCGACGCTGGTCTTGGGCAGCTCGTCCACGAAGACGATGTCATCCGGCAACCACCATTTGTCGAACTTGGGCCGGATGAATTCGATCAGTTCCTCCTTCGTCACCTGGCCCCTTTCGGCCTCTGTCGGCACGACGCAGGCCAGTGGCCGCTCCTGCCACTTGAGGTCTGGGATGGCGATAACGGCCGCTTCGAGCACCTTCGGATGGGCCATGATGGCGTTCTCTAGCGACTGCGAGGAGATCCACTCGCCGCCGCTTTTCACCAGGTCCTTCGTGCGGTCGGTGATTTCGATGTATCCCTCTGGATCGATGGTCACCACATCGCCGGTGCGCAGCCAGCCATCGTCCGTGAACGACTGCGGACTGCGTGGATCGTTGTAGTAGCCGCGGATGACCCACGGCCCGCGCACCTGCAATTCACCCATTGTCTCGCCGTCCCAGGGGACCAGGTCGCCGTTGTCATCCATCGCGCGGATCTCCACGCCCGGCGCGGGGAGTCCTTGCTTGGCTCGCACCGCGAAGCGGTCGTCTTCCGGCCAGTCCTGCATGTGGCTCTTCAGGTTGGCGACGCTGCCCAGCGGCGTTGTCTCCGTCATGCCCCAGGCGTGAATGACATGGATGCCCAGGTTCTTCTCAAAACCCTCGATCAGGCTGCGCGGCATTGCCGCACCACCAACGACGAGGGCCCGCAGGCTGCTAGTGTCATACGACTCCTGCATCAGCAACTGGTACAGCCCGAACCAGAGCGTCGGCACGCCGGCGGTGAGCGTCACCTTTTCGTCCTGGAGCAGGCCGGCCATGTCCGCCGGTTTCAGGAACGGGCCGGGGAAGACCTGTTTGGCTCCCACGAGGGGCGCTGTATAGGGAATGCCCCAGGCGTTGGCGTGGAACATCGGCACGACCGGCATGATCGTGTCCCGTTCGGAGAGGGCTAGCGTGTCGGCCATCGTTTCGGCCAAGGAGTGGAGGTACATGGCGCGGTGGCTGTAGACAGCCCCCTTCGGCTCGCCCGTAGTGCCGGACGTGTAGCACATCATGGCCGCGTCGTTCTCGCCAAGCTTCGGGAACGCGAACTCCTCCGCGGCGTCCGCCAGCAGCGCTTCGTAATCGGCGAACGGTTCCAGTGCGGTTTGGGCCGGTTGCCCCGTGTCGCCCATGATCACGAACTGGTCCACACCACCGATCTGGTCTTTGATCCGCTCGACCAGGGGCAATAAACTGGCGTCAATGAATACGGCCTTGTCTTCAGCGTGGTTGATGACATAGGCCAACTGGTCCGGGATCAGCCGGATGTTCAACGTGTGCAGCACCGCCCCCATGCACGGGACGGCGTAGTACAGTTCGAGGTGGCGATAACTGTTCCAGGCGAAGGTCGCCACCCGGTCACCCGGCTTCACACCCAAGCCTTGCAGTACGTTGGCCAGCCGGTGCACGCGGCGGTAGAAATCGCCGTAGGTGTACCGGTGGACGCCGGTAGGCAGTTTGGAAACCACCTCCTTTGCCGCATGGAACTGGTTGACCCGCTCAAGAATGTATCGGAGGGTCAGCGGGTAGTCCATCATCAGGCCTTGCATCTTTGCACTCCTTTCTTTCTAAAAGGTTTGTCCTAGAAGACGTTATCCTTGCTGCTTGGGAGAAGAACACGCGGACAACCGTGCCCGGGGGCAAGTATGAGGCTGACTTCAACACGGTGAAGATCATCCCGAATTAAAGTATACACCAAGCCGCAAAACGTGTCAAAATGCCCCTCGCCGCTGCCGCGCGGCACGTCTCCTTGACTTGGGCACGTTTTCTGTTATACTCGTAGAGGCCTCTACGGGGCCTCGTGGTGGCAGTTAGCTGGCGGTGGTTTGCAATAAGAATCGAGCGTGGCATGAACGCAGCAAGCGAAGGAGACCGGGCCGGCAAGGCCCTCGTTGCCCTATTCTTGCTCGTGAACGGAATCGTGCTGTTGAACGCGCTTCTGCACGATCCTCGAATCGGCTACGATGCACGAGACCACGTGAAGTACATCGCCATCCTGGCCAAGGCCCGCTTGCCGGCTCCCGGCGAGACCCGGGAGTTCTTCTCGCCGCCGCTGCCGTACGTCCTGCCGGCCCTGTTGTTTGCGTCGGGCCTGTTCAAGCTGTGGACGGTGGCGAAGTTTGCCCAGGTGCTCAACGTGCTGTACTCGATTGGGTTGACCGTCGCCGTGGTCAGGATCTGTGAGTTGATCCGTCCAGGCAACGCGCTGCTCAAGGCGGCATCGCTCGCGCTCCTGGGCATGATGCCGGTATTCTTCAAGACCTTTGCGTTCGTCAGGCCGGAACCTTTGCTCGCCTGCCTTTCCGCAATCGCCGTCTACCAGGCGTTGACCACCGTCAACCGGGCCAACAAGACACTCGCCCGGGCTATCTTGCTCGGCGGCACATTCGGGTTGCTGATTCTCACACGACAGCAAGGGTTTTTCGTGATCCTGGCCGTGGGCCTGTTCATGACCTTCCTCATGCTCCGGCACAAGTCTGCCCGGCAGCGGTTGTTCAAGACGGTGGTTGTTAGCGGCCTCGTTGCCTTCGCCGTGGGCGGCTGTTTCTACGTGCGCTTCTATCGGACATACGGGACGTTTATGACCTTCAACCGACCTCCGGCCCCGTCGTTTTCCTGGGCCAACCAGCCGCCGGAATTCTACTTCAGCCTGGGTGGGCCGGCCCTGTTCCGCGATCCGGTACGCGACGCATTTCCAAACCAGCTCATCCCCAAGTTCTACTCCGAGTTCTGGGGTGACTACGAAGCCTATTTCGTCGTGTACGGACGGGATATTGAATCGAACACGTTTGCATCGGGAAAGGACCTGGCAAGGCGACTGGCAGAGGGGCCGTCTGACATGTTCGAGACAAACCGTGATGACGCCAGCCGGTATCTCGGCCGGGTGAACCTGGTGTCCCTGCTCCCGACGACGGTCTTGCTGGCAGGCGTGGTGCTCGGCATGTTGGTCCTGGGACGCGCGGCGTTGACCCGCGACTTATCAGAGCGGGACACGATGGTCGCCTTGCTCCAACTGGTGATTATCATCTCCGGTGCCGGCTATCTGTGGTTCCTGATCATGTACCCGAACTTGACGCGTGGGGATACGATCAAGGCCACGTACCTGGTACACGTGTTCCCGTTCGTCGCCATCCTCTCCGCCGAACTCCTGCTGCGCGTGCGGCGGCATTACCGTCGCCTCCATGCAGCGATTGCGATACTCCTGGTGGCTGTTGCGCTGCACAACTTGCCGGTGGTCATCACCCGGTATAACGTGCTTACGCGTCATTTGTAGGTAAAACCGATGAGCCAACGAATCCAAAACCTGTTGCGTGCCCTACTCAGCGTCGCGCTCTTGGGTTTCGTGTTGCGCCAGGCCGATCTGCGGCACGCGGCGGCCACCCTGCTCCAGGCCGATCCGGTTCCGCTCCTGTTGGCTTTCGGCCTTTACCAGATCGGCGTCGGGATCAGGGCCTTTCGCTGGCAAACGCTGCTGGCCTCGCTGGGCATAGAGGCACCCCTTCGGCGGCTGTGGTCTCTCTACCTGATCGGCACGTTCTACAGCCAGGTCCTCCCCTCCGGCATCGGCGGTGATGTTGTGCGCATGGTGGAGCTATCGGCCGAGAGCGGCCGGGCGACGGCGGTCGTCAGCTCCACGGTTGTGGACCGCTTCACCGGCCTGTTCGTGCTGTTTCTCATCGCCCTCGGCGCGTTGCCGTTCAGCTTTCGGCTCGTGCCGGTGGAATTAGCCACGGCCATCGTCGTGGTGACGGCAGGTACGGTGGTCGGGACCATGCTGCTCCTGTACCGTCCACTCTTGCGCTGGCTTCGGCGCGCGGTGCCGTTTGTTGGCTGGATTGTGGACAGGCCTCAGGTGCGGGCCATGTACGAAACGCTCCATCGCTACACCGCCGCCGCTCTGCTCCGTGCCTGCGCCGCTTCGCTGGCCTTCAATGTCCTGCTGATCGCCGGCGTGTACCTGCTGGCCCTCGCTCTGGGAATTCGCATCTCCCCATGGTATTTCCTGCTATTCGTGCCGATCGTGTCCTTTTCCCTGGTGCTGCCGATCTCGATCAGCGGCCTGGGCGTGCGTGAGGGAACGTTCGTATTCCTATTCACCCAGGCCGGCGTTGCCGCACCACAAGCTCTGGCCCTGTCGTTCGCGTACTACGCCGTTACGCTGGCCACCGGCCTCATCGGGGGAGCCGTCCATGCCCTGCAAGGGGCCTTGGGGTTGCGTTCCGGCCGCGAGGACGCCACCCGCGAATCCTGACCGGCTGCGGCGCGCCGCGCGCTCATGAGGACTGGTTCGAAAACACAGCACTCGCCGCCGGGCGACCTGCCCGAACAAGCAAGCCGGCGAGCGAGATCATCGCTCAACCCCTGACCCCCCAGCCCTCGACCCCCGATCCCCAGCCCCCCAACCCAACCCGCCTCACTCGCCGATCGTGACCGAATCGAGGATGAGAGCGTCGTTCGTCAACGGGCCGGCAGCGCTTTGCAGCAGGAGGCGCTGCCGCGTGCCAGAATCGTAGAGGCCGACCAGCAACCGGTACTCGCCGGCGGGCAGATCCGGGGGCAGCGGGATCGCGAAGCGCCCGCGCACCACTTGCCCAACCGGCCAATGGGTCGTCAGGATGCCGTCGGCGGGCGCGTGGTCGGCCTGGGCGATCCGGCCACCGCCCGCGTCCAGGAAGTGGACAAAAGCGGTCAGGCCACGCTCCAGGCGGCGGTCGGCCTGCCAGTGCAGCGCCACCTGCAGCGTGTCGCCGGTTTCTGGCGACGGCGGCCACAGCTCGTACCCGATCAGGCGGATGTGCGCCACCGAATCCTCGCCCGCTGTCGCGACCCAGGTGGCCGATCGCGCTTCGCGTTCTGTTGGTCGAAAGCCGGCCCGCGTGTGATACACGATCAGGCCGCCCTGCTCAAATACCGGCTCCATGATCTCGCTCAGGTAGGCCACGAAGTCCGGGCGATACAACATCGGCAACCGCTCGGCACTGGCCACGAACCAGGCTCCGTCGGCGCCTGCGAGCGCCCCACCAACATCCCAGGCCGAGACCAGTAGCGGTGCGCCGGTCCAACGGTCGACCGGCGCACCGCCGTCAAGGACGATGTACTCCTGGAAATCGCGCTGCAGGGCGTAGCCGTCTGCGTGGCCGAGGAAATAGCCGGCGACAACCGGCAGGCCGCTCAACACCACCTCGCGCGAGCCGTTGGCCGGGGGATGGTCCTGGATGTAGCCGTAGGCGGCCTGATGATCGAGCTCCGGCGTTCGCAAGACCGCCACCGCCGGCACGAGCCACACGCCCGCCAGGACGATGGCGATGCCCAGAGTCAGGATTCCGTGGCCCCACCGTCCGGCGGCCTGCCACAGTACGATGGCGGCGATGAGCAGCGTGAAGGGAAGCAGCATCTGGATGTAGCGTAGACGTTGCCAGGTATCGCCCACGGCGACGGCGAAGAGCAGAAAGCCGGGCAGCCAGGCGGCGTGCAGGATGACGGGTGGGCTACGCCACCGTGCGCGCCGGGCGCGAGCGAGGAGCAGGACGCTGGCCAGGAGAGCGCCAGCGAGCAACCAGCCCTGCGGATCGCCCAGCCAGTCGCGCAGCATGATCGTCAGCCCGATCTTC
>CAZDTE010000082.1:0-13634 GCA_964508275.1 uncultured Ardenticatenales bacterium | reverse complement strand
GAACGTCGCGCCCCCCTAACCTGAGGTTAGGGCCTAACCCCCCAACTTTGGGGGGGGCATGTGCTCCCCCAGCCCCCCTAGCCCCCCAAAGTTGGGGGGGACTGATTACACCGATTTTCACGGAAGAATCACCGAACAATTCGTGGCAAAAACGTGTCGTACAGGAGGAAACCATGACAACAGATGCTTACGTTTTTGACGCCGTGCGCACACCACGTGGACGCGGCAAGAAAGATGGATCATTACACGAGGTCAAGCCGATTGATCTCCTGACAACCTTGCTGGATGAACTGCGCACCCGCTATGACCTGGACACGGCGCAGGTAGACGACCTTATCCTCGGCTGCGTGATGCCGGTCGGCGACCAGGGCGGCAACATCGCCCGCACGGCCGTGCTCGATGCCGGCTGGGATGAGGGCGTACCGGGTATGCAGCTCAACCGCTTCTGTTCCTCCGGATTGGAGGCGGCCAACCTCGCGGCCATGAAGGTGCGCTCCGGTTGGGATGATCTGATTGTCGCCGGCGGCGTGGAGTCGATGTCGCGCGTGCCGATGGGATCGGACGGTGGCCCGCTGGCCTACGACCCGCGCGTGGCCGGCCGGGTCCATTTTGCGCCGCAGGGCATCGGCGCAGACCTGATCGCCACGCTGGAGGGCTTCACCCGCGAGGACGTGGACAGCTTCGCCGTCGAATCCCAGCGGCGAGCGGCGCATGCTCGTGGAAGCGGCTACTTCGACCGCTCGCTGGTTCCGGTCCGCGATCAGAACGGTCTGCCTATCCTGGAGCGGGACGAGCACATCCGCCCCGGCACAACGCTGGAAGGGCTGGCGCGGCTTAAGCCGGCCTTTGCCACCGTGGGGGAGATGGGCTTTGACGCGGTGGCCATGCAGAAGTATCCTCAGGTCGAGCGTGTCAACCACGTACACACAGCCGGCAATTCCTCCGGCATCGTGGACGGCGCGGCGCTCGTCCTGATCGGTTCGAAAGAGAAGGGCGCAGCGCTGGGCTTGAAGCCGCGCGCCCGCGTCGTCTCGGCGGCGCTGGTAGGCACAGAACCGACCATCATGCTGATCGGCCCCGGCCCGGCCTCGCGGAAGGCACTCAAGAAGGCCGGGATGGCGATTGACGACATCGACCTGCTCGAGGTCAACGAGGCCTTTGCCGCCGTTGTCCTGCGCTTCATGCGGGAGATGGGCCTGCAGTCCAGCGAGAAGGTCAACGTGAACGGCGGGGCGATTGCGATGGGCCATCCGCTGGGCGCTACCGGCGCTATGCTTCTGGGCACGGTCCTGGATGAACTGGAACGACGCGATCTCAACACGGCGCTGATCACCCTCTGCATCGGTGGGGGGATGGGCATCGGCACGATCATTGAACGGGTGTAGACAGGAGAGAAGATGATGACCATTCGATACGAAAAAGATGCCGGCCACATCGTTACCCTGACGATGGACGCGCCGGGCCGGCCAGTGAACGTCATCGACGAGGCGTTCCTGGCGGCGCTGGAACAGGCAATCACGCGGCTGGAGCAAGAGGACCCCCTGGCGGGCGTGATCCTGACCAGCGCCAAGGGGGTGTTTGTGGCGGGCGCGGACATGACCATGCTGGAGCAGATGACCGATCCCGCTGCAGCCTTCGCCGCCGTGGAGAGCATGAAGGCGTTGCTGCGGCGGCTGGAGACGCTGGACAAGCCGGTGGTGGCCGCGCTAAACGGTACCGCGCTGGGGGGTGGGCTGGAACTGGCCCTGGCCTGCCATCGCCGCATCGCCGTGGACGCTCCTGCTGCCCGCTTCGGCTTTCCGGAGGTGACGCTTGGCCTCCTGCCCGGAGGCGGCGGCGTCACCCGGCTGACGCGCATGTTGGGCCTGCAAAATGCCTTCCCTCACCTGACCGAGGGCCGCCAGCTTGATCCACAGGCGGCGTTGAAGGCCAGCATCGTGGACGAGCTGGCTCCGGATCGCAAGACGATGTTGGCGAGGGCGAAGGCATGGATTCAGGCCCACCCGGAGGCGACCCAACCCTGGGATCGGAAGGGTTTTCGCCTGCCCGGCGGCGACCCGCGCCGGCCGCACATCGCCGAGATGGTCTCGGTGGCCACGGCCATGGTGCTGAAGAAGACACGCGGCAATTATCCGGCCCCGCTGGCGATTCTGTCCGCCATGGTGGACGGCGCGCTGGTAGACTTCGACACCGCCGGCCGCATCGAGTCGCGCTATTTCACCGAGCTGGTGACGGGCCAGGTCGCCAAGAACATGCTTCGGGCCTTCCGGTTCCAGATGAACGAGATCAACAAGGGCGGCAGCCGCCCGGACGGCATCCCGCCTCAGGCGACGCAGCGGGCAGGCGTGCTCGGCGCCGGTTTGATGGGGCACGGCATCGCCTACGTGACCGCGCTGGCGGGCCTGGACGTCGTGCTCAAGGACATCAGCCGGGAAAAGGCAGAGGCGGGCAAGGCGCGGGTGGCCCGTCTGCTGGATGGGCGGGTGCGCAAGGGCCGCCTGAGCGAGGCCCAGAAGCGGGCCGTACTCGACCGCATCCAGGCGACCGCCGACGCCGATGACCTGCGCGGCTGCGACCTGATCATCGAGGCGGTGTTCGAGGAGCGCGAAGTCAAAGCGGCGGCCACCGTCGAGGCCGAAGCGCGCATCGCCGGCGACGCCGTCTTCGCCTCCAATACCTCCACCCTGCCGATCACCGGCCTGGCGGCGCGGGCGGCGCGCCCGCAGAACTTCATCGGCATGCACTTCTTCTCTCCCGTACACCGCATGAAGCTGGTTGAACTGATCGTCGGCGAGCAGACCGCGCCGCGCACATTGGCCAAAGCGTTTGACTTTGTGCGCAAAATCGGCAAGACACCGATCGTCGTGAACGATAGCCGGGGCTTTTACACCTCGCGCGTGTTCACCACCTACGTGTTCGAAGGGTTGGCCCTGCTCAAAGAAGGCCAACCCGCGCGGGCCATCGAATCCGCAGGACTGCAAGCCGGCATGCCGCTCGGTCCGTTGGCTGTCTCGGATGAGGTCAATCTGGGGCTGGCGATGCACATCCGGGAGCAGACGCGCAAGGACTATGCCGCCGAACGACGCGGTGCCGCCGAACGACGCGGTGCCGCCGAACGACGCGGTGCCGTCGAGGGGCGCCCATTGCCGCGCGTGCCGGCCGATGACGTGCTGGAGGTGATGGTTAACAGGGAGAAGCGGCCCGGCAAGGCGCAAGGCGTCGGCTTCTACGAATACCCGGCTGACGGCGAGAAACACCTGTGGGTCGGTCTCACGGAACTGTTCCCGCCGGCCGGCGAGTCGCTCCCTCAGCAGGAGATGATGGACCGCATGATGTTCCGGCAGGCGCTGGAGGCGGTTCGTTGCCTGGAAGAGGGGATCGTCACCAGCGTGGCCGATGCGAACATCGGCAGCATTCTGGGTTGGGGATTTGCGCCGTTCGAAGGGGGCGTGCTGCAATTCATCAACGCGCGGGGGTTGCCGCAATTCGTGGCCCGCTGCCGCGCGTTGGCTGCTGCTTACGGACCCGATTTCGAGCCGCCGGAGCTGCTTCTGCGTATGGCCGAACGCGGCGAGACGTTCGTCTGACCTTCATCGGGCGGGAGGGGCGAGTCGCCCTACCACGCCACGTCGCCGCAGAGGTCGGGGGGCAACGGGCGGGCCAGGAACTTCTCGAATGCTGGCCGGATCGCGCCGATGGTGCTGCCGGTTCCGTGACCGGGGAAGAAGGCGACATCGTCGGGCCAGGCGAAGACCCTGTCGCGCAGGCTCGCCAGAATCTGGGCCAGGGCCTCGGGTGATTGGGATTTTCCGGGGCCGCCGGGAAACAGCGTGTCGCCGACCAGGGCCCGCCGGTCAAAGCGGAGACACAGACTGCCGGGGGTGTGGCCAGGGGTGTGGACGACGGTCAACTTGCTATCGCCCAGGGCCAACACGTCGCCATCGCGGAGATCGAAGTCGCCTGCGATCCCGAACTCGGCGGCGTCGGCGGGGTGGATTCCCAACGGAGCGCCGGTGGCCTGCCGCACGGCCTCGAGGGCCTGGACATGGTCGTAATGGGCGTGCGTCAGGAGGATCGCCTTGCTGGTCGTGCCCTCGACAGCCGCCAGGATGCGCTCTGCTTCGGATGCGGGGTCCACGATGATACTCTCGTCGCCCTGAGAAAGCACGTAGCAGTTCGTGCCCCATTCGCCGAGGGATAGTGTCTGCAGGTCAGGTCCGTGTTGGTCGTTCATGCGCTGCTCCTTTTGGTGGGCTGAATCGAGCGAGCCGGCGGCTGCATTGTACCATGAAGCGCGCCGGCCCGCAAACCAGGACGTGGCCCGGATGGGATCGGGGTATTGGTCAGCTCACTCGCTCTTACAGAATCTCCAGAAAGCTGCGCACGACTTGTGGATCGAACTGCTTGCCGGCCCCGGCCCTCAATTCGGAGATCGCTTCGGCGAAGGACATCGCGCGCCGGTAGGGGCGGTCTGACGTCATGGCGTCAAAGGCATCGGCCACGGAGATGATGCGGGCTCCGAGCGGAATCTCGTGTCTGCTCAGCCTCGAGGGGTAGCCGGTGCCGTCGTATCGTTCGTGATGGTGCTGCACCAGCGGGGCGGCATCCTGGAGAACAGAGACGCGCTCAAGGATGCGGCTCCCGAGCTCCGGATGTTGCCTGACGATGTTCCATTCCCGATCGCTAAGCGGGCCCGGTTTGCGCAGAATCTCGGTTGGGATGGCCAGTTTGCCGATGTCGTGCAGTTGGACTGCATACCTGAGGGCCTCGAATTGCCCTTTGGGCAGATCGAGTTGTTTTGCTATCTCCATGGTGTATCCAACGATGCGACTTACATGGGTGCCGGTGTATTGGTCTCGCTGAGCGATGGCCTCCGTGAAGGCGGCCAGGGTTTCGTACCCGAAGCGGTTCAGTTGCTCCAGTTGCTGCACGTTCTTCAAGGCGATAGCGGCCTGGTACGCGACTCGTGTGAGGTTTGCCTTCTGATCTTGAGAGAAACCGCGCGGTACGATGCGGCCCACCAACAGGGATCCCATCCTCTGGTGTGGGCTGAACAGAGGGGCAGCCAGCACTGAGGTCAGCCCACGGCTTCGGAAACCGGATTGACCCCGATCGGGGGCGTTGATTCCGGACGGATAGGCGCGAGCGAGCGGTTTTCCGTGCGAACAACTCAACTGTGCCAATTCCATGACGTCGCCGGCCTCTGCGCCGCCGGTGGCCGTTGGCCGCGTCAGCTCCTGAGTCCAGCGGGCCTGTGGTTGCAGCTCGCCGCTCTCATTATCCAGCAGGTACAGGTAGCACACATCTGCTTCGAACAGCGTGCCGACTGCCTTGACAAGATTCTGGAGGAAGTCATCCAGGTTTTGGTCGGCCAGGATCGCCTTGTCAATCTCGTGAAGCAGGTTGAGCTGGTCGCGCTGTCGTTGTTCGGTGAGCAGGGTGTCGCGGAGTTGGGTCGTGAGCCCGCCTACGGTTGCCCCGATCACAACGAAGAACGCTGTCCGAGAAGGCCAGTGTTCGAGTTGGATGATGCCTGTACCGGCGATAAGGGTTATCAACACGAGTGCTGTCACCAAAAACAGTTTTGGCACACGTGGGTGCGTTCGCCCGATGGATCGACTACTTGCCATAATCGTTACACCTCGGTTTCACCAGAATCACAAGCTCTTCCCTCAACACCAGTGACCGCTATCGAATCACGCAAGGTTTGCGTCATGCGCGAGAATGGTCAACCACCAAGACGCAAGTCACGAAGGGTCTTGCTCCTTCTCTTTGTGTCTTGGTGCCTTCGTGGTTCAACCGCGCGCTGTAAGGCTTTTCCAGAGAAATAAACCTGCCAGAAAGATATCACGAAGCCTGTTAGAATTCGCGAAATGTCTTCAAACAAGGTGGAAAAGCCCAAGGAACTCCCTTGTAGATTGCTTTTTCGATCTATTGCGGGCTGCATCGGAAATCTGTTTGGGAGAACTATTTTCTTGGAGTTCCCTATGTTGCCTTCCATAGATATGAACGATGTTTCGGCCAGTTTTCCAGCACCGGAATGGCGATTCATCTCCGGGTTTGTGATTCTCCAAAGAGAAGCCCCTGGCGGGGGAAGACCAGGGGCTTCTTCGAGGGGAGCCTGGGGGTGCTCCCAGAGGTATGGGCGTTTCTATGGTGTCAGGCACGGCGCTCCCGACAGGGTCGCGTCTACATTGATGACGCCAGCACCAAGGTCAGGGTCTGCCGGCACGGGCGGGCAGGCGCTGGCCTCGATGCGACCCGGCACATCGATCGGCGACACATCGTCTGTGGAGAGAAGCAGTGCGGCCAGTCCACTGACCAGCGGGGCGGAGAACGAGCTGCCACTCCAGTATGCATATCCGTCGGTCACATGGTGCACGAGGCTGACCACGGATTTGTCACACGCGCTGTCGGTGCAAACGTCGTTCCTGGGCGCACAAGGGTACTGGGCAGGCTTGTCCTTGTCGGGACCGCCATCGCCGCCCGGCGCGGAGACCTCCCCCCGGTTGGAGAAGCATGAGCGCCCCACATCATTGTTGTTGGCTGCTACCCCGATGACGAACGGGTAGCCGGCCGGAATCTGCATCGGCTCCACGTCTATTTGGGTGGATTCGTTCCCTGCCGCGGCGACGATCACCGCGCCCTGGCTGTGGGCGAAGTAGAGCAAGGTGCGCAATGACTCGATGTCGTCCATCCGCAAGCGGTCAATCTCATCGGGACTCATGCGAAGTTCCGCGGCTCTGCTCCGGTCCGACGCCTTGGGTTTGTGGATGCCCAGACTCAGATTGAAGACGCTGCTCGCCAGCATCCCCTGGCTTAGCGATTGCTGGATGTAGCGGAACAGGCCCGAGTTGAGGGACTGGAGACTGCCGCAGCCGTACGGATTCAGGACGCGGATCAGCGTGATGTCGCTCTGTGGAGCCACGGCATGGACCAGCCCGGACACGAAAAGGCCGTGGTCGCGCATGTCCAGGGCATTCTTCGGATCGGTCGCCGGAAGTGCAGGTGACGGCGCGGCAAGGTGTGAGACGCCCAGCGACAAAACGGGAGTTACCCAGTTGACAACTTCGGTAGAATGGGTCACACCGGCGGCGTCCATGACGGCCGGGGGGACCGTCAGCGTGAACGGAGAGGTATCAAAGATGCCAACGTGGACGCCCGCTCCTGGCGATTGCTGCGCGGGCTGCTTCGGCTGGCCCACCCTGATTTGCTTGAAAGCCCACTGGCCCCAGAAATCAACGCCGGCTGCGGCCACTGCCGGGCCACCGCCCGAGCCGCTGCCACTGGGCGTGTGCGGGCTGCCGGCAACTTCAAATGAACTGCCGCTGGGCGTGTGCGGGCTGCCACTGGGCGTGTGCGGGCTGCCGCATTGGCTCTGCCCCAGGATGCCGGTCAGGTAATTGGGGTCGGCGTAGACGTGAACGGGCTTGCCGCGCTCATCGGCCATTGAGTCTGCTGCCTCGTCGATCGTGGCGACAACCTCACCAACCGTAGGTGAGTCCCCGTCCTGGTCGAAGGCATACGGGCGGACCACGAGCGTTTGCAGATCGTCAGGCGAAAACGGGAAGAACGGGTCCGGTTGGGCCTTTTCAGCCGTTCGTTGCCCCACGCCCCCGGCTTCCTCGATCAGGCTACCGAGCGGTAATTCTCCGGCGGGGAGTTCACGTAGCCTGACGCCGCTCTGTTTCGCGGCCAGGATGACATCGTTCACATCGGCGGCGGGCCCGGTGACGATAACTTGGCCTTTCACCAGGAAGGCATTCGTTGGCCCGGTCTCAGGCTTGGCCGTGCAACCGGTCAGAAGAACCCACGATGCGGCGAACAATAGGACCACAACAACGATCGCTGCGCGCCCATGTACACCGGCTCGAACACGGTTACAGTTTCTCATTTCAGAATCTCCTTTCAAATCGTGAGGAACATCTGTGGCAAACACTCGTCAGTCAATCAGCGCTGGTAACTCGCTGGTCAACTGCGCCTGGCCAAAACCGGAGGAAACCGGCCGTCTGGAGGGGTCGGGAAAAACGACCCGTTACAGAGTTCCGGAGTCTCCGACCAGGAAGAATGGTGCCCAGAAATATGGGTGGCGGTAGTTGGCGCCCCCGTCGCCTTCCTGCCCGCGAAGCAACTGCAACTGGGCGTGACGTAGCGCCGACCCTTTACTCCACCCGGCAGCCATTCTCTGGTAAAACGTTTCCATGAGCCGCGCCGTTGAGCGGTCCTCGACTGCCCACAAGCTCAGCACCAATGAGGCCGCGCCTGCACAAAGGAAGGCGCGCATCAGCCCCAACAGTTCGTCCCCTCCGCCGATCACGCTTCGGCCGGTCTGGCAAGCGCTGAGCGTGACCAGGGAGGCATGGATGCGCAGGTTGAAGATATCCAGGGTGGTCAGCCATCCGTCGGCCAGGGCCAGGCCGGAGAATAGCGGGTTGTCGGGCCGGAAGTCGCCGTGCGCTGCCATGTGCAAAACACTGCATTCGGTAGCCGCCCGTTGAACCGAGTCCAGGGTGGCATGTTCCTCCAGAATCGCCCGCCCCTTCAGGACGGTCGCCACTGCGTCGGCTTCCCGGACCGCTTGCGGCAACCGGCCGCCGCGCGAATGGCCCACAGCAATCAGGTCCAGATCTGCCGGCTGGGCGCCATGGCAGTAGCGCAGGAAACTGGCACCAGGCAGGTAGCTGATTTCATGCTGCTCCAGTAGAAACGATTGCCCGTCGTGCAGAGCATGGAGGGGCAAATAGTGCAAAGGCCCATGCGGCACAATAATCAACCGCTGGTAGGAATCCAGCACGTCGGCGAAAGGAGCCACCAGAAGCTTGTGTAGCTGTTGCAGGAGGCCTTGGGCGTTGGTTGTTAGCAAGGGCAACCGGCTTGAAGCGCTTCTGGGGACAGCCTTGAGATTCAGCCACAGGAGTTGCGTCCAGCTCTGAATCTGGGTCAAGTCACAATCCAGACGCCGGCCCTGTACGCCCTCGGCTGTGACCAGGAAGACCACCAGTTTCCCGTCGGTGATGAAGTACTCCATCAGCATTGTGTCGCTTCCCAGGAATGGTTGGATCGGTTCGGTGCGCACAGTCCACAAAGCGGCCTCCCGAGCGTAGTCGGCGTTGTGGACCAACAGGCGGTGCCATAGCTGCGCAATCCGCTTCTCCAAAGTGAGGACATCCTGCTGGGCTTGCTCGCGATCGCCTTTCGGCCCGCCCCAGCCCTGCATCTCAACGCCAGAGACGCTTTCCCAGCGCCGGTACAGCCGGTCCCGCTCGGCTCGCAAGTGCAGTAATTGTTGGACCAACGGCCGGTCCGTCTTGTTGCGCGCCTGAATGCCCAGGTCCAGGCGATAGGTAAGCAGGTCAAGCAAGGCCCGCGATTTGGCCCGTTCCGCGTACTCCAGCCCTCGGAGAGCTTGCCCCTGGCTCAGGCACAGGGCAACGGCGTCCTCATAGATATCCTCCTTATCCTCCAGGAAGCCCATCCGAAACTCAATCATCAACCGGCCTCGCAGCCGCTCAACTTCCTCGATGGCGCGGTCGAATGCGTCCAGGGCGTCCTGCGCACGGCCTTGAGCGGCCGCCAGGGCTCCTAGAATGTGATGGCATCGGTATGTCAGGGCGGGAACGTTCCGTTGTTCGGCGACCTTCAATGCCTGGGTTGTCAGGCGGAGGGCCTGCTCCCGCAGGTTCAAGGCGAAGGCCGCCCGGGCAGCAACCAAGCGGGCCTGTGCCTCTTCGACGGGCAGGTCATGCGCCCGAAACACCGTGGCACACTTCATGGCGACCGTCTGGCTTTCCTCCGGTTGCCCCTGTCGCAAATACACGGTTGCCGTCTTCAGGTCGGTGGAGGCAACCCAAGGGCGGTTCCCCTGTTCTTCAAAGATGCGGCGGGCCTCGGCCAGGGAGTTCAATGCTTCGGAAAAGCGACCCAATTCTGCGTAGGCCGCCGCCTCGTTAACGATAGCTTGGGCGACATATTGCTGGGTCCCCAATGCTGTGAATAAGGTTCGGACCTGGCTGCACTTGTCCAAGACATCGCCAAAGCGGCGCAGTTGCAACAGGCAATCGCTGATGAACAACTCGACCAGCATCGCATCGCGCTGGCGTCCGTCGGCCATGAAGACGTCCCGCACGTGGTCGAGGTGCTCGAGCGCCTGGTTGTAACGCCCCAGGACGAAATGGGTGAGGGCGAGGTTTTGTCGCGCTCTGGCGGCCGGAATCTGCTGCCCCAGGCGGTCTAGCCCCTCCCAGGCAGCCTGACTGGCTCGAATGGACTCGCTGAATTTCCCCAGGACGCGCAGGCCGACGGCCCGGTTTTGCTGCACGTGCAGCCAGGCAGCCTCACCTTCGGCCCCCAGTTGCTGGTAGAGTGCTGCGGCGCGATCAAACATCCCCAAAGCACCGGCGTCATCCCCTGAACGGGCGTGAACGATGCCCAAGTTCATGGTCAACATGGCCAGAACCTGCCATTCGGCATGGTCTTCTAACATGTGGCTGGCCCACTCCCCGACTTCGAGAGCCTTGGTATAGCGGTCCAGGTTCGTCAACGACCAAATCTTGCCGATTTGAGATCTGGCATAGGCGACGGGGTGGCCGTGTGACTGGTAGATCTGGGCCGCTTCGTCGTAGATGGGGAGCGCCTCTTTGTATTCCCCAAAGCCGATGGACTTCACGTTTGCCTTGGCCAACAGGCCCAGGGCGCGGTGCAGCGGATCGCCGGTGCACTCGGCCAGGTGGAGGAGAAGGGTGGCGGCCTGCTGTGCACGCTGGCCGTCGGCGTGCATGAGGTGGTCGGCCTGAACCTTCAGGGCTTGGGCAACGTCGTCGTCGAGCAGCGGTTTGCGCGCTTCCAGGAGCTGCTTTTGGGCTTCGATCCCCGGCAGCCCCAGCAATCGCTCGGTAAAGTCTTCAGCGTCTGTACGCCGCGAATCTGCCACAACTTCACCTCAAGTCGATCAAGTGGTCTCCCTCTGGCGTGCTGATGGCTGTTCCTTACCGCAGCGTTCGCCGAGATTCCTTGCCAGACGTTTATTACAGTTGACCGGTGCCCGGTTAGCGTGTTCTCAGTCTGTTGTGCTCCCTACGTTGAAGTCTGGAATGTGGATTTCGAGCGTGGGACCGCTGAGCACCAAGTCGTAGGTGGCCGGAACCAGGTTGGGTATGATGAAGTTGCCTAGCTTGTCCACGGATGTGTTCGCGACCAGGTCAGCGGAAGTGGGCTCAACCACGATGATCTGTACCTGGCCGGCGTCCTCGAGACCGGTGACGAGACCCAGTAGTACCTTGCGGTCTGGCCGTTCGGCGTCCTCCTGGACCTCGATCAGCACCTCGACATCCTCCGCCCGGTAGACGGCGGGACCGGCCTCATCGCCCCGAATACCTACGGGGGCCAGCGCCAGCGGCAGTTGGCTCACGCCGCCGCCCGTCACCAAACGAGCAACCAGAACCTTGGCCCGCTCCTTGAGTCGTTCCAGGGGGCTGATCTCCAAGTCGGGCGACAGATCGGCCAGGTAGGCCTGCAACTGTTCCATCTCCAGCGCGCAATGAGGACATTCGCCCAGGTGTTGGGCGACCTCTGCCCGATGGTCGCGGGATAACAGCCCGGCCTGGAACTCCCCGACTTCTTCGGGTGCCGGGCACGCGACACGGAACAAATGGGCCGTCAACTGTTCCTGCAGCCGCACCAGACGGGTGGCCTTCTGGCGGCAATGGGGGCACTGCCGGACATGGTCCGTTACCTCGGGCGTAGCCAGGCCGTCGCCGTGTGCCAACAGGACACTATCACTTAGCTGTGGTGAGGATATGCAACTCATCGTTATTCTTTCCTCCACAGTATTAAACGAGGGGCCTCGCGGTTTTCAAGCACCGTCGCCAAGGAATTCCTTCAATGCGCGATCCCGGCGCAGGCGAGCCAACACATTTTGTTTGATCCTGTAGATTTCCTGCACGCTCTCAAAGGAACCTTGGAATTGGGAATGGAGCTGCCGTGGCTTGAGCGCCAGGACGAAGGAGCCATACACGACCAGCCGTTCTTTCTCGTCGCCCATGCGCTCGCCGATCAGACGCCAAAGCTCTTCATTCTGTGCCCGCTGCAGGGCGAGGGCTTCTATGGATGAACCAGGCGTCCCGCCCCTGATGACAGTTGGTTTCTGGTCGATATCAACAGTGGTCGGGCCGGCCAGGCGGACGGCGTCAATGATTGCGCTGTGGACACACAATTGCAGGTAGCTCAATACGGCTTTCAAGTTCGAGAAGCGGTCGAATTTCTCTGGCGTCAGCGCCGACCACATCCTCTCGAAGGCCCGATTGACGAAGTATTGCACCTCTTCGCCCGTGGAGGAGAAGGCTGAATGGCGTTTCACCCAACTGGTCACCAACGGACGATACTGATGGAACACGAACTCCCAGGCTCTCTCGTTGTTGTGGAGGATCGCACGGCGGAATAGCTCGAAGCAGTAGCGGGGGTCATAATCCTGACGACGAAAGAACAGATCAGTCTCTTGGGCACAGCGCTGAGAAATGCTGCCCAGTGATAGAAGCTTCATGCTGCGTTCATGGGCCATGAGATGACCTCGAAGTTCTTAGTTTGATGACCGTGTCATGAGCGCCTGTCCTCAAATGGTAGGTTGTACGGGCCCCTATTGGCATCGGTATTTGATGGATGCGGCATGTCTGGAGGGCGGTGCGGTACGGGTTCCTGGACAAGTATACCACAGCGAGCAGGCCATAGTCAAGCTGAGGTTTGCCCGTGGTGGGGGGTGTCCGGCAACGGTTCGTTTGTGCGACGGCGAAAGGTGCGCGGGGGGGCAGGTGCGGTCTGTGGCGAGCCGGCCCTACAGGTTGGGTACACAGCGGCTCGGCTGACGTGATCAGTTGGTGAGGGCTTGTGGGTGGGCCACGTGGCGTAGCGCCGCACGATGTCCGATGCCGATGCTGTGGCGGCGGACGGATTTGAACCGCCGGCCAAGGGCTTATGAGTCCCTTGCTCTACCGCTGAGCTACGCCGCCATGTCAAAAGATGGCCGGTGATGCCATCGCCCAAGCACCACCGGCCGAGTAGCGGGGACAGGATTCGAACCTGTGACCTTCGGGTTATGAGCCCGACGAGCTGCCTCTGCTCCACCCCGCATCGTCTAGGACTATTATAACGCAAAGCTCCTCTTTCGTCAAATCGCGGTATCATCTCAATAACTTGGGGAACGCCCCCGACCCTCAATTCTGGGGGAGCACATGCCCCCCAAAGTTGATCGAGAAGATACAATCGCGTTTGTCAGAAATGTGCCCGTCAAAGCTTTGTGTTGGGCAGGCTGCCGTATCCTAACGTTGAGGATTATGTCACTGTAACAAGCCCGACAGCCCGCTCGCCGCTGTCCGACGGCCAAAGCGGCCAGTGTCAGCGGGTTACTAAGTTGCGCCCCATCCATGGGGCTTTCCTATTATGAAAATAGCGACTCTCTCCCCCCTCCGGCTCCCCCTGAAGGGGGCCCCCGAATGGGGGGAGTGAACGCCGGCCGCTTCCCCCAGCGGGGGGGGGGGGGGGGGAAACATTCTTCATTTTTCTCCCCGGGGGGCGGCCAAGTGTCCCGGGGCACGCTGTGGGAGTGGGGCGCGCCCGCGCGATCGCGGGTGTGTGTCTAATAA
>CAZDTE010000081.1:0-13855 GCA_964508275.1 uncultured Ardenticatenales bacterium | reverse complement strand
AGCAACATAACAAGCAATAGCTTCTTCTTCATGGTTCTTCCTTTCTTCCTCCTTTGGAGACACCTGAATCGTTCACTCTACTGCCGATCAGCCAACTATTCGTCTCGCTCGCCTCACCTCCCTTCGCGTCACACGTTTGCACGTTGGCAATGTTGCCCGTCACTGCGTCGTCATGGGCGTTCTGCTCTTTCATGCCTGCGCAGTTACATTAATTCCTTGAGCTTGCTCTATACTTAGGTCCGCATCTCTGAGGATGCTCTTCAAGACTTTGGGATGGAGTACTTTTCCTGAATGATAAGGTACGGTCACCCTTTTCCTTCGCTGTTCTTGAATATTTTGTGGCTCCCGCTTTGGCGTACAAGAACAAAGCCTGCTTTCCCCAACGCCTTGATTACTTTGCTGGCAGTAGTTCGCGGAAGTTTCCCTCTCATGTCATACGGCCACTTCCAAAGAGGTCAAACTAATGGACTCAAGGGGTGAGATCTCTTCGTTGCTCTCTATCCTATCTTCAATTTGAAGGCGAATGGCATCCTTGATATTCTCCAATATCTCTTCGTAACTGTCACCCTGGGTATAACAACCCTGAAGCTCCGGACAGAAAGCAAAGAACCCATCCGCGTCCTTTTCAATCACCACAGAGAGCCGGTACGTTGTCATATACCTTCACCTCATTTCACGGTGGACGGCAGACGGGTATACTGCATGACCCCCGCTCCACGCTTCCCGCCCTACGCAGCTCCCAGGTAAGCAGCGCGCACCTGCGGGTCTTCGCGCAATTCTTCGGCCGTGCCTTCCAGGACAATCGTGCCCGTCTCCATTACGTAGCCGCGATGGGCGATAGCCAGTGCCATCTGTGCGTTCTGTTCGACGAGTAGGATGGTCGTGTTCTGCTTGTTGATGTCTTTAATGATCTGGAATATCTGCTCCACCAGCAACGGGGCCAGCCCCATGGATGGCTCATCCAGCAGCAAGAGGCGGGGCCGGGACATGAGGGCCCGCCCAATGGCCAGCATCTGCTGTTCACCCCCGGAAAGCGTGCCCCCCGGCTGCTGCAATCGCTCGCGCAGCCGAGGGAACAGGTCCAGCACTCGCTCTCTGTCTTCGGCGATGCCGTCGTTGTCGTTGCGTGTGTAAGCCCCCATATCCAGGTTTTCCCGTACCGTCAGGCGCGCAAATATCTTGCGCCCTTCGGGAGCCTGGCTCACGCCCCTAGCCGTCACTTGGTGCGCTGGGAGGGAGTGTATCGCTTTGCCCTCCAGCAAGATCGTGCCGATACGCGGCTTGAGGAGACCCGATATGGAGTTCAGCGTCGTACTCTTACCGGCACCGTTCGCCCCGATCAGGGTGACTATTTCACCTTGCCCAATCGTGAAGGTAATGCCCTTCAGGGCGTGAATATGGCCGTAATACGTGTGAATGTCCTTGACTTCGAGCATGTTGAATCAGCGACTTGGCGAAACGGTCTTGTTTTGGTTGTCCAGCATCAGTCGTTTGCCCCTTCGAATTCCGTAGCCCCTGTGCCGAGGTAGGCTTCGATGACCCGCTGGTTTTGTTGGATCTCCACGGGCGATCCTTCAGCGATCAACTCACCCAGGTCCATGACGCTAACGCGGTCAGAGATGTCCATCACCACACGCATGTGGTGTTCGATCAGCAAGATGGTCAAGCCCAGATCCTCGCGGAGACGGCGCAGGAAGCGGGTTAGGTCTTCGGTCTCGATTGGATTCATGCCCGCCGTGGGTTCGTCGAGCAGCAACAACTGCGGTTCTGTGGCCAGCGCTCGCGCGATCTCCAGGCGGCGCTGGTCCCCATACGGCAGGTTCTTGGCCAGCTCGTTGCTCCGGTTCCGCAAGCCAACGAATTCGAGGAGTTCACGAGCCCGTTTTTCGGCTCGTGCTTCCTCCTTCATCGTCCCAGGCGTGTGCAGAATGGCCCCCCAAACCCCCGCGCGCAGATGGCAATGCTCACCGACGAGCACGTTCTCCAGGGCGCTCATGTTCGCAAAAAGGCGAATGTTCTGAAACGTCCTTGCTATACCCAGTGCTGTAATCCGGTCTGTGGTGAGGCCAACCAGAGGCTCTTGGTTGAAGAAGATCTCTCCTTCGGTGGGCCTGTAGAATCCGGTGATCATGTTGAAGAAAGTGGTCTTGCCAGCGCCGTTGGGACCGATGAGGCTGGCGATCATCCCCTTCTCGATGGAGAAGTCCATGCTGCTTACGGCCGTCAGTCCACCGAACTGTTTGGTTACCCCGACTGTATCTAGTAGGGCCATGTTTCTCTTTCTCTGTGAAACGAAACCGGAGGCTACAAGGCGTGTTGCGTGAAGATCGTTGAGGCAGCGGGTCTTCTCGTCTTCACCCCTTACGCATTACGCATTACGCAGCACGTAGTACACAATCACGTCCTACGCCATCGACAACACCGGATCTGCTTCGGTATCTTCCTCTTTCTCGCGAATCTCGCGGCTGCGGCGCACGGATGGGATGAGGCCCTCCGGACGGAAAACCATCATGACGACGAGCAGTGCCCCAAAAACGAGCAAGCGATAGTCGGAAAACTCGCGCAGTAGTTCCGGCAGGCCAATCAGCGCCACAGAGCCGGCGATCACGCCGGCGATGCTGCCCATCCCGCCTATGATGATCAGGCATAACACGTTGATGGAGACCATCAGTGTGAAGTCAGCCGGGAAGATCGCTGCCTGGCGGGACGAGAAGACTGCCCCGCCGATGCCGGCAAACGACGCCCCGATGGCAAAGGCAAGCAACTTGTACTTCACCGTGTCTATGCCCATGGCACGGGCGACGTCTTCGTCCTCCCGAATGGCCACCCAGGCCCTCCCCACCCGCGATTCGTCCAGGCGGTTGGTGACAAACGCAGCAGCCACACAAGCGATCAGAATCAGGTAGTAGAAATGCAAGGGGTCTCCAAAATCAACTCCCACAAGACTGGGCGGTTGGATGTGCAAGATACCTTGGGGCCCACCCGTCAGTTTCACCAGGTTGTTGAGGAACAGGCGGATGATTTCTCCGAAGCCCAGGGTGACAATGGCCAAGTAGTCACCTCTCATGCGCAGGACCGGAATGCCGAGCAGGATTCCACCTACGGCCGCAATGGCGATCACCAGGGGCAACGCCAGCCAGAAGTTTATGGCCAGGTTGTACTTTGGCGAATTCAAGAAGGCATAAGCGTAGGCGCCGATGGCATAGAAGGCCACGTACCCCAGGTCCAACAGGCCGGCAAAGCCGACGACGACGTTCAGCCCCAGGCCCATAATAACATAAATGCCGACCGAACCGAGAACGTGGTTGTAGTACCCTCCAATTCGAAAGGGAGCCAGCAACAGCAAAGCTGCCAGGAATGCAAAGGCGGCGAACAGGGCCGCTCTCTTGGTCGTTTGTTCGGAGCCCAAGGAAACACGGTCAGAGAAGCGTTTCGTCGCCGCTGCCTTGCCCGGCGAAAGAAACGGGTAGGCCAAAGCCGCCAACAGCGCAAGCCCCCCCCCTCCGGCGATTAGCAACCCCATCCCCGTCGGCACGCTCCTTCCAAAGCGGAGCAAGTTGGCGGTTTCGGGAGTAACGCTGTCGAGGACATACCGCACGTTCACGCGGGTGATCAGCAGGAGGAAAGCCGCCATCTGGAGGCCGGCGAAGGCACCGGCTAACGCGCTGGCCGGCAAGGTGAAGCGAGGAGATGGCACCTCCAGATCGCCTTCAATTCTCATACCGCGAGTAGTGATCAGTCCACACCACAGGCCCAGGGCCGCCAGGGTGATGTGGCTCAACGATACCCCGGCGATTTTCGGGCCCGCGAGGGCATTGAACATGCCGGTGATGGCAAAGAACAGCGCCGTCATGCCCACGGCCAGCCCTGCTTTCAGCCCTGCTCTCAGTCTAGCCTGCAGTTGCAATCATCACCTCAATAGCCGGTAGCCGCCGGATTAGGGATTCCAGCGCTGTGGGTCCCCCGATCCGTCGTCGGTCGTCGGTCGCCGTCGCATACGGCCGGTGACCGCGCTATGCTTTCTCTTCTGACATCACTTCACCCATGATGCCGGTTGGCCGGAAGATCAGGACCAAGACCAACAGGCTAAAGGCGATCACATCTTTGTACTGAGACGGAAAGTTCAGCATCGTTGGGCCCAGGGACTCGGCCAAACCGAGGAATATGCCGCCAAACATCGCCCCCGGCACGTTGCCGATGCCGCCCAGGACGGCGGCCGTGAACGCCTTCAGGCCGGGGATGAACCCCACCATGTGATCCACTTGCCCGTTGTGGAAGCCGAGCATCACGCCGGCGGCCCCCCCCAGGAACGAACCGAGCGCGAACGTGAACACGATGATCTGATCTACGTCTACGCCCATCAGTGCCGCCGTTTGCCTGTCTTCGGCCACAGCACGCATCGCTTTCCCCAGCTTGGTGTACTGGATCAACAGATAGAGTCCCACCATCATCAGCACCGATAGGACCATGATCAGCACACCGGTACGGGTGACGAAGATGCCGGTATTCCCCAAATCCCATCCCCCTTGGATGAGGGGTGGTTTGACGTACACACGCAGTTTGGGGCCAAAAATCCGTAAGGCGGCTTGTTCCAGGAAAATGGAAGCGCCGATAGCGCTAATCAAGGGGACCAGGCGCGGAGCTGTACGCAGCGGCCGGTAGGCCAGTCGTTCCAGGACGATACCGGTGATCATAGACACGATCATGCCGACGAAGAGCACAAGCAAGATGGAGACCGCCGGTTGAGACTCCAACAGCCCCTGCGATTGCAGCCATTGGAGAGAAAAGAAACCGGCGTAGGCCCCCACCATCATCACGTCGCCATGGGCGAAGTTGATCATGAAGAGGATGCCGTAGACAAGGGTATAACCGAGGGCGATGAGAGCGTACACCCCGCCCAGAATCAGCCCATTGGCCAGTTGCAGCCCCCAGATGGAGAGCGGGTAGTGCTTGGTAGTCAGTACGATACCGACCCGCCAAATGAGGAAGGCACTCACGAAGACGGCCACCGCCGAGGACGCCAGCGTGCCAACGTTCAGGCGCAGTAGCAGTGAACTCCGTTTTCTTGTTGTTGGTTGCATCCCCTCTCCTCGTCCCCCGACGCTGCGCAGTGGCAATGGAGTTTGACCTTTTGGGTCAGTGCCCTCCGCTACCCAAAAGGTCAAACTCCTCGGTGTAGTAGTGGGTTAGATTATACGCAATGCGCGGCCACTTGTCAAGAATCGGTGGTGGCCGCCTCCATCTCTCGGGACAGACGGGTTTTTTCTTCTTCTACGAGCACTCGCCGCAGGATCTTGCCCACCGTTGTCTTTGGCAGCGAGGAGCGGAATTCCACTGCCCGTGGGCATTTGTACGGGGCCAGTCGTGCCCGGCAGAACTCGATGATCTCTTCCTCGGTAGCGCTCTCCCCCTCGCGAAGGGCAACAAAGGCCTTGACCGTTTCGCCGCGGTACGGATCGGGCACGCCCGCAACAGCGGCTTCCAGCACCTTTTCATGCTCGTAGAGTACTTCTTCCACCTCACGCGGATAGATGTTGTATCCGCTGGCAATGATCAGATCTTTCTTGCGATCCACGATACGGAAGTACCCATCTTCGTCTACAGCGGCAATGTCGCCAGTGAAGAGCCATCCACCACCGAGCACTTCTGCCGTTTCTTCGGGCCGCTGCCAGTATCCTTTCATCACTTGCGGCCCGCGAATAGCCAGCTCGCCGACTTCGCCTTGCGGGAGTTCTTCTCTTGTTCCCGGGTCCACGATTTTCGCGTCCGTGTTGGGGAAGGGCAATCCGATGGTGCCCGCTTTGCGTCGACCGCGCAGAGGGTTGGCATGGGTGACCGGGCTCGCCTCCGTCAGGCCATATCCCTCCACGAGCTTTGCCCCGGTGATGCTCTCGAACCGTTCCTGTACCTCCAGCGGCAAAGGTGCTGCCCCGCTGATGCAGCTTCGTATGGAGGAGAGGTCGAACTTCTTGATGTCCGGGTAGTTGTTGATGGCCACGTACATCGTGGGTACACCAGGGAAGAGGGTCGGACGGTGTTTGACGATGTTATCCAGCACAGTCTTCAGCTCGCGTGGGTTGGGAATCAAGATAATCGCGCCACCGCACTGGGCAGCCAGGTTCAGAACCGTGGTCATCCCGTAGCAATGGAAGAAGGGCAGTGCTCCCATGATGATCTCGGTGCCCGGCTCCGTGCCACCCAGCCAGGCCGCCGTTTGGATGGCATTGGAGACCAGGTTACGGTGGGTGAGCATCGCTCCTTTTGGCACGCCTGTGGTTCCACCGGTATAGGTCAGCACAGCAACATCGTCTGTGTCCACGGTTGCGGGCACTGGTGCTGTGGTCCTGTACTGCACCAGCAAATCCTGGAACCAGTAGGTTTCGGGTTCGCCCGCGATCTCAACCCGATGACCCTCCTTTTTCTCTTTCAGCAGGGTGAAGAGGAGCCGCAAGACCGGGGGGAAGTACTCTTTTATGTTCGTCACGATCACCCGCTTTAACCCGGTGTTAGGGCGCACAGCAGCCACTTTGTCGTAGAACAGACTCATGGTGATGATCGTTTCGGCACCCGAATCGTTGATCTGGTGCTCCAGTTCACGCTCCACGTATTGCGGGTTCGTCGGTACGACAGAAGCGCCGGCACGCAGCGCACCGAAGTATCCGATGACGAACTGCGGCGTGTTGGCCAGTAGGAGCATCACCCGGTCGCCGGGTCGCACGCCCAGGCCCTGCAAAGCGGCCGCAAACTGCGCGGTCAGGTCATCTAGCTGCCGGTATGTGAGAGTGCGGTTGAAGAAGATCAATGCCGTGGAATTCGGGAACTGTTGCACCGCCTGGCCAAACAAGTCTGCCAGGCCTACGTCTGGCAAGTCCAGCGCTTCGGGGACTTCTTCATCGTAGAACGGTAGCCAAAGCTTTTCCATGGCCGACACCTCCTTGCCTAATCCTGCTGGTTTTGTATTCCGGGGACGGCCAGCAGCCCCCTTACCGGATCCGTGGAGCGCCGTTCTAGCGGCCTAGCAGCTTGTCGGAGAAAGAATAATCGGACACAGATTTGCAGGATAAACACAGATACTCCAATGATTTGGCCTGAAAATCTGTGTAACTCTGTGAGAATCTGTGTCCTGATAAGAAGAAAACAGACCTCTCCGACAGCCTCCTAGCCAATCGTCTCCACGTGGGTATCGGTAAACTCCCCCGCGGTCACGCGCTCGACGGCGGCTTTTTCGTACGACGATACGCGCACCTGGGGCGCGATCTGGTCGTGGCTCGAGAAATAGACGACCACTCGCTGCTGCGGCCCCAACTCCTGCAACCGAATCGTGGCGAATGACCGTTTATCCCCACCGCTGCGCACAATGTAGGGAGCCTCACTAATCACCTTCAGGTGGTGAAAGAGTCGTTCGGCAGGCAGATCATACTCCAGCGTGATCCGTACGTTATGCGCCGGGCCTCGCCCGCGGTTCTCGACAACGATGCCACCCACTACAACGATATCAGGGATCTCGTACGGGGGCAAGAGTATGTATTGTAGGTCCGGGCCACCTGTCAGACGCTTCCAGAACCCATCGGTTAGGCTCATCTGCTTCCCAACGCTGCGTGAGGTCGTCGGCATCGCGCCATATCCGCCGACTATCTCAGTTTTCGTTTTTCTCTCCACCATTATACCTCTGCTTCAATGAATTGGCAAGCACTGGGCCATCAACGCCGAGACGAACGAAAGACCGATTTCAGTCCCTCCCGAATCGCGCCCGGCAGCGGGCTTGCTTTGTTGTTGTTCTTGTTGTTGTTTCCGCTTCCGGGCCTCATCTTATGGCCGGCGGCAAAGAGGATTTGCCGCACGTATTCGTGGCTGATGCGGTCCACAATCTCCAGGCGCTGTGCTTCAGACGCCAGGCGGTGCAACGTCCAGCGACTGAAATCCAGCCCCAGGTCCCTGGGGTCGGTCCTGGCCAAAGCGACGATCTGCTGCCTCTGCTCTTCCGTAAAGCGGGGAGGCCGGCCACCGGACCGCTCGGAGATGAGGCCCTGGCACCCTTTTTCGTTGAACCGGTGGATCCACTTCCGGAGGTTGGTTGGATGCCGGCCAAGTATCGCGCCGATCTCGGGTACGCGATACCCCTCACCGGAGAGCAGGATGATGCGCGCACGCATCTGGAGTTCCGCCTCTCCTCTTTCCACCCAACGGTTCAACTGGGCAAGTTCCTTCTTGCTGAGTACCCGAACTTGCAGAGCCATCACTATTCCCCTTTCTATTCTCCTGCACGAATCTTTGTGATCAATTCTTCCGTCAAGTGCGAATCAGCGGCCTTCCCAAAATGGAAGGCTCGTAATTCTACGACCTCGTTGAGCCGGCCAGAGAACAGTCTCTCCAGGCCACGGCCAACACGTTGGTGCATCTCCTTGCGGCGTGGAGAGAGCAACATGCCATACACCGTCTCTCTCACCAGGGTATGGCGAAACGTGTAGGTCTTTTCTGCCGCCACTTCCAGGTCAAGAAACTCGCGGCGCACCAATTCCTCCAACGACTGCTCCAGAAACGCGCGGTACTCTGCCCCAACCGTTGCTCTCAGCAAGGAATACGGCACCCGCGGGCCAATGACGGCGCAGCATTGCAACACGTATTTCGGTTCCTCCGGGAGCCGATCAACACGACTCATCAGCAACGCGTGCAGGGACGGAGGGATGCTCAGCTCGCTAATCGACAGGTCCGGTTCGGATTGCCACACCCCATTCGTGCGCCGGATCGTACCCTGTTCGATGAGCAAGCGGACAATTTCCTCCAAGAAGAACGGATTGCCTTCCGCTTTCTCCGGTATGCCCTGCCGCACCCGCGGGGGCAGGGTGGATGTCTTGAGCAGGGCTTCAAGAAGGATATGGCTATCAAACAAGGACAGCCTGGTCAGCGGCAGAGTCTGGTAATGATCTGGGCAGGTCTCCGAAACCAGGTGGTGGATCATGGACGCCGCTTGCCCTTCGTAGGGCCGAGAGATCAGGACCAGGCAAAGGGCGCACTCCTTCACCAGGGGACTCATGAACAGCAGCAGGTCACATGATGCGCGATCCACCCACTGCAAATCATCAACAACTATCACCAACGGCTGTTCCTGCGCGATGGCCAGCACCAGCTTGCGCAGAGCAAGGAACGTCTGTCGCCGCAATTGCTCCGGAGACAGGTAGCGTATGCTCTTGGCCGTCTGCTCATCCGTGATGGGAATATCGAGCAAGCGCTGCATGTAGGGAAGCACGTCCCCGTACGCCTCGGGGAAGAAATCCTCAAGGCATTGAGAAAGCTGGCGTTGCTTGGCCGCTTCATCATCCGCCTCCCGCACACAGAAGACCTGTTGTAGCAGTTGTTGAAACACCCAATACTCTGTGTGCGTCGAGTGGGGGCGACAGGTCTCTTCGAGCACGAGCAAGTGATTCTCCCGCATCACTTGTTTGCTCTCGGCCAGCAGTCGCGTCTTTCCGATGCCGGCCTCGCCGGTCAGCATGACGACCCGCCCGCGACCTTCGTTCGCCAGAGCCTCTATGGTCTGACGCAGTTGCTTCAGATCTCGATCTCTCCCAATCATCGGGGCGGTCAGACCGTGTATGCCGCGCATCGGGCCTGGATGCGCTTTCATTCCCGCAACTTGATAGGCGTCTACCGGTGTTTGCCGGCCTTTGACTGTCACAAAGCCCCGTGACACATACTCGAACAGTGCGTTTGTGGCTGCCCAGACCGCTTGACTTACCAAGATCGTATCCGGTTCTGCAAGTTCCTCCAGCCGAGAGGCCAGATTCACCGTGTCTCCCACCACCGTGTATTGCATCCGCAAGTCTGATCCGACGGTGCCGGCGATGACTGTACCGGCATGCAACCCAATGCGAACGTGCAGTTTCAGTCCATACTCGGCCCGGATGCTTTTGTTCAGAGTGTGTAGAAAATCGAGCATACTGAGCGCTGCGCGCAATGCCCGCTCTGGATCATTCTCGTGCGCGGCCGGCGCGCCAAAGAGGGCCATGATACCGTCGCCAATGAACTTGTCAATCGTTCCGCCGTAGCGGTGAATCTCGTCCGCAAACCCCCGCATGGTCGCGACCAGCAAATCGTAGACACCCTCGGGGTCTAACTCCTCCGACAAGGTTGTGAAGCCTTGCAAGTCTGCAAAGAGAACGGTCACATTTCGCCTCTCACCCTTGAACTTTCCGCGAGCAGCCAGCAGCTTTTCCGCCAGGTGCTCCGGGACGAAGCTGCGCTCCCGCTTCCAGCCCGCTTCGCCCAGGGAAGACGGCGCATCGGCCAGCACACCTTCCCGGAGGCTGTCGCCACAGTTTCCGCAATATCTGAAGCTGCCCGGATTATCAAAAGCGCACTGCGGGCAGGTGCTGACCAACACAGCGGCGCAGTCTGTGCAGATGGTTGCACCAGGTGGGTTGTCGTGGCCACAGGTCGGACATCTCTTGGGCATCGGTTCCCTCCATCAGAAATCAGGTACTCCCTTTTTTTCAAGTTATCCCCATTCAACCACATCCTCGCTGTCAACACCAGAGCACAGACTGTCAATTTCTGTCGCTCTTGCCAATTCGCCAGGGGTAGTCTATAATTGTCGGCGAATGAGCGAAGCGAGGAGGTGGTCATACAGAAGGGATTCTTGATTTGCGCGCTCCTGCCAAAGGCGCTCCTGCCAAATTCCTGTGGTGGATCATGGTGTTCATCATGGTGCTGAGCGGCGTTTCCGGCTGCGCCCGTGTCGAACCGCTGTTGCCCAAGGTGCTGCGCCGTACCACCGTCACGCCATCACCGACCCAGACGGTCACCGCAACGACCACGGCGACCCCCTCGGCCACGCCAACGGCAACGGCGACTCCCCCGCCAACGGCAACTTCCTCGCCGACGGCGACTCCCTTGCCAACAGCAACCGCCACGCCCGTTCGGCTGCAAATTCGCTGGCTTCCCGCTCCTGTACAGCAAGGGAACACCCTGCTCCTACAGGCCCAGGCTCCAGCAGGCAGCCGCTTGGGCGGCAACTTTGACGGACAGGAGATTCATTTCGTGGAATCTGCTGGAACGACCTGGGCACTGATCGGCGTGCCTCCCTGGAGCGCCGTCGGACCCCGCCCTTTGACGGTCCAGGCTTCTGGCCCCGACGGATCGTGGCAGGAGGCCGCAGCAGCAATCCCGGTGACGGCGGCTGACTTCCCCACGCAGGAGGTCACCTTGTCCCCCAGCCGTTCCCAACTTTTGGCCCCCGCCATTGTCCAGGCCGAAGTCGCGCGCCTGCAACCGGTTTGGCAAGAGGTAACTCCGCGACTTCTCTGGCAAGGGCCATTCATCTTGCCGGCGACCGGGCGTTACACTGCCATGTACGGAACGCACCGCAGCTACAACGGCGCGCCGCCGGCAGGGTATCACGGGGGAGTGGACATTGCCGCCGGGGAGGGAACGCCGGTCATTGCCGCCGCCGCCGCGGTCGTAGCCCTGGCCGAGCCGCTCCAGGTGCGCGGAAATGCCGTGATCTTGGATCATGGGGCCGGCGTGCACTCGGCGTACTACCACCTTTCCCGCATCGATGTGGCGGTGGGAGAACCGGTGCGCCAGGGCCAGCAGATCGGGTTGGTCGGCGCCACCGGCCTGTCCACCGGCGCACACCTGCACTGGGAAGTGCGCGTCGGGGAAATCTTCGTCAACCCGCTGGAGTGGACGGAGAGGGCAATGGGCCTGGGTCGAGAGTGAGCGAATCAGCGGGGAGCAACGGAACCCGCGCACCACGCAGCACGCAACAGGATCAGGAGTGAAGAACCATGGACCAACCGGAAAACAACGACCAGCCAGTCGCCTTCGTGTACGACAATGCCCTATCCAGCTTCTCCTATGGCCCGGATCATCCGATGAAGCCGGCCCGGTTGCAGCGCACATACCAGTTGCTGGACGCCTACGGTGTGTTCGACTGGCCCGAATCTCGCCTTGTCCCACCGGCACCCGGCACAGAAGAAGACCTGTTGAACTTCCATACGCCGGAATACGTCTCCGTGGTGAAAGCCCTGAGCTCCGGAGAGCCTGTTCTGGACGCCGTGCGCTTCAACTTCGGGCCGGGTGACAACCCCGCTTTCGAGGGGATGTACGAAGCGTTTCAACAGCAGGTGGCCGCGTCGCTTACGGCGGCGAACCGCGTCGCCGACGGCGAGGTGGATCGCGCCTTCAGCGTCGCCGGTGGATTGCACCATGCCGGGCCAGCTCTCGCTTCTGGCTTCTGCGTCTTCAACGATGTGGTGATCGCGATCCGCCGCCTGCTAGACCGGGGCCTCCGCATAGCCTACGTGGACATTGACGCTCACCACGGGGACGGCGTGCAGAACGCGTTCTACGATTCCGATCGCGTCCTGACCATCTCCCTCCATGAGGGTCCCTCGTTCCTGTTCCCTGGAACCGGCGCGGTAGACGAGGTGGGCCGGGATAGTGGGCGAGGATGCGCGATCAACGTTCCCTTTCCGCCGTACACCAACGACGAGGTGTACATGTGGGCCCTCGAGCAGATCGTGCCAGAGGCGATCGATCTGTTTGGGCCAGACATCGTCGTTTTGCAGGCTGGCATAGACACGCACTTCGACGACCCCTTGACCCACCTGAACCTTTCCACCCACGGTTATGTCTCGGCCTTGCGAAAGATCATGAACCTGGCTCCCCGCCTTGTCGTCCTGGGTGGGGGCGGGTATGCTATCGCGGTCGTGGCGCGAGCGTGGACGTTGGCCTATGCCACGCTGCTGGGGCGTGAGGCCGACCTGCCGAACAACCTGCCCGACCGCTATACCCGAATCTACGGCCCCGGCCAGTTGCGAGACTCCCAACCGCGCCCGCTTGCAAAGGAAACATCCGAGTACGTGTGGGATTACGTGCGCCAAGCGGTGCGGCAATTGCAGAAAGATGCCTTGCCGCTTCTGGCCAGGGCGATGGGCAAGGTTCGGCCAGGTGAAAGAAGAGGAACCCGTGAACCAGACGCTGAATAAGGAGCCGTTCTTCTTCGCCGGCAACAACACCGGGGTTCTGGTCATCCACGGCTGGTCCGGTAGCCCACCAGAGATGCGCGGTTTGGGAACCTTCCTCGCCCGGCAGGGATTGACGGTGTTGGGAATCCGCCTGGCCGGTCACGGCACGGATCTCCACGACTTCGCCCGCACACGCTGGCAAGACTGGCTGGCCTCGGCGGAGGCCGGCTGGCGAGAGATCTCCACAGATTGCGCAGAGGTTTTCGTCGTAGGGCATTCCTTGGGAGGGCTTCTGGCGATGCACATCAGCCGGAGCCACCCGGTAGCAGGGCTCGTCGTCATGGCCGCTCCCACCCACCTGGCCTCCGACGACTGGCGACTACGCTTCATCGGTCTGTTCAAGCACTTCATCCGCGAGCTGCCGGTGCCGGACGGCCTAGACGATGCCACAGACCCGACGCTGCGGAAGCGTATCTGGCACTACGACAAGATCTGCGTGCCAGCGCTACACGAACTGAGCAAGCTCGTGACCCTCACTCGCCCGGAATGGCCGCGCGTTTCGGCTCCCCTCCTGATCATGCAGGGTCAACACGACACGAATGTGCCGCTAGACAGCGCCAACGAGATCTATCAGCGCGTGGGCAGCGTGGACAAGGAATTGATCTGGTTCCCGAACTCCGGGCATCTCCTGATCGAAGACGCGGAGCGCGAGGAAGTGTGGCGGCGTATCGCTGAGTTCATCGCGCAACGGAGTGCGCTCGGGTGACGGGTATGGCGCAAAAGTGTGGATCAACGGTAACCGTTCAGCACCCCCTGAATCTGCCACGAATTGCACGAATTTACACGAAAAAAGGTATCATCTCAATAATCTGGGGCGTCTTGATCCG
>CAZDTE010000080.1:0-14394 GCA_964508275.1 uncultured Ardenticatenales bacterium | reverse complement strand
AAGCAGATGTTTCCGGGGTAGTCCCTGAACGCTTACCTATTTTCTTGGAGTTCCCCAAGATCGAGGTATGTCAATGTCCAAACGGTCGACCGGAATGTGATGAACAGCCCGTTCAGGGCGCTCAGCACAACGAGTGCCAGCAGGATGAGCGGCACGCCCACAAGGGCCGCCCCGAGGCCGCCGGCCGCGGCGTACGTGATCAGGGCAGGCAGGGCCGCGCCCCCGACGATGAGCACGACGGTGGGTATCATGAACAGGCCCCACAGCCAGCCCAAGCCCACCAGGATCAAGCCGATCGTGACGACCGGCCGCGGTCGCTGCCGCACCTGGGCAATTCCCCGGCGCAGCGAATCTCGAACGCCGTGATTGCCCAAAACGCACTCCCGATTCACGATCTCCAACACCATGCCGACGAGTGTGCCGACGATCACCAGCAGGAGCAACACCATCAGGAAGAGGACGATTGCGAGGATGACGCTTCCGACCTGCAGGGCCGGGCGTTTAGTGAACAGCAAGACCAGCGGAGATGCGGCCATGCCCACCAGCAGGATGGCGATCACGGCAAGTGGGATGCCGACGATCAAACCGATCAGGAACAGTCGCCATGCCCGCACGGACCAGCCCCAACGCCACCCATCGCGGACCGCGGTTTCGCCGGTCTCTTCAACGTCGCGGACCATGCCGACGAGGGCCGCGGTCGAAACGTAGCGGGCTATCGCACCGGTGATGATCCAGGCGACGATGAACACTACCACAGCGATAACGAGCAGGAGAATCCACATCGAGGAGGCAGCATCGGCCGGCGAAAAGGGTGGCTGGCCGGCGGGTGGGCCACCGTTGCCCACCGCGCGGAAACCCTGCCCGAAGTTCGCCCCTGCCCCGCCGCCAAACAGGGCCAGCAGAAACCCGTACAGCCAGAGGGCGCAATGCCGGGCCGTTATTTCGGCGGCCTTCTTGATGATTCCCGTGTAGTCCATGGGCCTTACCTTGTAATTGATCTTAGGCGCTCAACCGACCGGCACACCGATGAGATCGTACTCCAACGCCTTTGCGATTTGCACCGGCACAAACTGGCCGACCGGCAGCTGCTCTTCCACGATGACAAACCCGTCCACTTCCGGTGCGTCTCGGTAGGAACGGCCCAGGCTGATACCATCGCCCAAGCCCTCCACCAATACTTGATATACGCGTCCCACCTGCTCCTGGTTGCGCTCCAGAGAAATGGCCTGCTGCCAGGCCATGGCCCGGTCACGCCTGTCCTCCTTGACCTCTTCCGGTAGCTGATCTGGCAATGCCGCCGCCGGCGTGCCCGGTTCGCGGGAGTAGGTGAACACACCGACCTTGTCGAAACGCACCTCGCCCATGAAGTCCAGGAGGGCCTGGAAGTCATCCTCCGTCTCGCCCGGATAGCCGACGATGAACGTGGTGCGCAGGGCAACATCCGGCAGGGTGCGGCACAGGGCTTCGTAGAAACGCAATGTTCGTTCGACTTTGTGCGGGCGGCGCATCCGTTTGAGAACGGCCGGCGAAGCGTGCTGTAGCGGCATGTCGAGATAATTGCAGACCTGATCGAGCCCGGAGATCGCCTCGATCAGCCGGCTCGATGCGTGGCCCGGGTAGGCGTAGAGCAGCCGGATCCAGGGGACGTTGGGCACGGCGGCAGTCAGCCGGTGCAACAAATCCGGCAGTGCGTCGGCCTCGCCCCAATCCCGGCCGTAGGCAGTCAAGTCCTGCGCCACCAGGACGATCTCCTGCACCCCTTGTTCTGCCAGCTGGCGCGCCTCTTCCAGCACGGCCGGCCGAGGTTTGCTGCGCTGTGGGCCCTTGATCGCCGGGATGGTACAGAATGCGCAGGGCGCGCTGCACCCATCGGCGATCTTGAGGTAGGCGCTGGCTCCCACCGCCCGGCGCGGAACGGAATCGATCACGTGGTTCGCATCGTCAGGGGGGCGCACAAGCGGCTGCCAACGGGTCGCTGCCCTGGCCTGCACCAGCTCCTCAAGGAAGGAAGGCATCTCCGTCCATTGACGGGTACCGATCAGGCCGTCCAGGTCGGGAACCGCGTGCTGCAACTCGGCGGCATAACCCTCAATCATACAGCCGGCGGCGATGAGCAACTGACCACCGTGCTTACCGGCTGCCAACTCCCGCAGGGTTTCCGTGGCCTCTTGGCGGGCCGGTTCCAGGAAGCCGCAGGTGTTCACAATGACCACATCGGCATCATCCGGGGCCGTCACGCAACGATGTCCGGCCTGGGAGAGCAAAACGCCGATTCCTTCGGAATCGGCCACGTTTTTCGCACAACCAAGGGTGATTAGATGGTACCGCAAATCGACTCCTTTAGCCGGATGGCTCCGGTGTCGTGGTTTCGGGTACCGGTGCTGGCGTCTCCGTTTCCGGCACGGGAGTGAAGGTCATTACGGGAGTGGGGACCTGCTCGATGATCTCTGCCCCATCGCGCAGCCATTCCCGGGATACAACCTCGCCGACCTGGCCAAGGACGCCGATTCGTTCGTCATTCAAGGTCACGACAACACCGCCACCGTTGCCGATGATGAGGGCCAGTTGCTCTCGCCCTGTCCAACGCCCTGTCTCGCCGGGGTTCATCAGCTTGGCGAAGATGTGATCGCCATCCGAGATCACTTCTACCCACGATGTGTCGCTCACCACAACCGCAAGAGCGATGCCAACGGCAGGAGTGGACGTGGCGGTCGGCGAGGTCAAACGCACCGGCGTTTCGGTGGGCGACAGCGAAGGCGTCGGGGTACGAACGCGTCCCTCCGTGACGGGCACCGCCGACGCCGTTGTTGTCGGGATCGGAGTGGTAGACAGGCGCGTGCCCATGACGGACGACAGCCGAGCCCGCAAAACGTCCACCGTGGCAGACAGGTTGTACGTGCGATTCGTCCTCGACCACCACAACCCAACGGCAATCAGCGCGACGATCACGACCAGTGCCGCGCCCAAGCGAGCAGGACGGAGCCACGGCGACGTGACCAAGGGTTCGGCAAGCAGCCGGGGTTCGACCGGAGCCGCAACTTCTGGCGGGCTGTACAAGTCCAGTACATCTTGGGGGTCCAGGCCCAGGTACGTAGCGTAATTCCGCAAGAACCCCCTCACGTAGACTGGGTTGGGCAGGTCATCGTAGCGCTCTTCCTCCAGCGCTTTCACGTACCACGCCCGAATCTTCGTGAGTGCCTCAACGTCCTCCAGCGAGGCGCCTTTCGCCTCGCGTGCCTCTCGCAGGGTCTCACCGAGCGTCGTCGTCATCCTGTGGAATCCTCCCCATGTAGTGCCCGCCCGCACAGATGGTTCCTACGGGCAACTATATCCTGGATGGGGCGAAATGTCAAGTTGTAGGGGTGAGGCATTCCTGCAGACCCCTGAGAGGGACAAATCCCTTGGCTCTGCCCCCCCCCCACCGGGAAGACCCCACCTGGAGGGAAATGCCTCGCCCTTACAACCGTGCAGGACAGCGCCGACAGCTCCCCACAGTCTTGCGTCATACCCGAGGTGAAGTGATTTGACGGGCCGTTCGATTTCGGGTACACTCCGGTTGCGCGAGTTGCACGTCGCGAAGCGTGAAGCTGATCACCAAAGGAGTGTCGTGATGCAAACAAACCTGCGTGGCCTGGACATGATCTCCACCCAAGAGTGGACGAAGGAGCAGATCGAAACGGTTCTGGACGTGGCCTTTGACCTGAAGCGGAAGCGGGCGCTGGGCCTGCCCCATCGCTATCTGCGCGACAAGGTGCTGGCAATGCTCTTCTTCTTCACCAGCACGCGCACCCGCTCCTCGTTTGAAGCGGGGATGGCCCAGCTGGGCGGCCACGCCGCCTTCATCGATCATCGCACCACGCAGATCGCCCACGGTGACACCGCCCGCGAGATCGGCGAGATCATGGGCCGCTACTACGATGGCCTCGCCATCCGCCAGTGCGATTGGCAGGTCGGCAACCGCTACATCCGCGATGTGGCCGCGGCCAGCCGTGTGCCGGTCCTGAATATGCAGTGCGACGTCTTTCACCCTTTCCAGGTGTTGGCCGACCTGATGACGATCTTGGAGAAACGGGGCGACCCACGTGGGAAGACCGTCGCCGTCAGTTGGGCCTACGCCGCCAGCTATCAGAAACCGATCAGCGTGCCGCAGTCGCTCATCCTGCTGCTCACCCGCTTCGGGATGAACGTGCGGCTCGTCCATCCGCCGGAGTACAAGCTGATGCCCGACATTGTGGCCCAGGCGGAGGAGAATGCTCGCCGCCACGGGGGCAGCCTGGAGATGGTGGACGATATGGACGCTGGCTTTCGTGATGCCGACGTGGTCTATCCCAAGAGCTGGGGTTGCCTGTTGACGACGGACGACCTGGAGGAGAGCGCCCAGATCGGTCGCCGGTACGAATCGTGGATCGCGGACGGGCACCGCATGGCGCTGGCCAAACCGGACGCCATTTACATGCACTGTCTGCCGGCGGACCGCAACATCGAGGTCAGCGACGCCGTGATCGACGGCCCGCATTCGGTGGTGTACGACGAAGCGGAGAACCGTCTGCACGTGCAGAAAGCGGTGATGTCCCTGGTGATGTAGCGGTGCCCATGCGCGCCGGGCACCACCAGGGATGAGAATCGCCACACTCGCTTGCCGGGGTCTCCTGTCCGCACGCAGACAGGTGCAACGCACAGGCAGGCAAGGATGAAAATGGTGTGGGAAGGTTGCCAACTTTCCAAAAGTTGGCAACCTTCAACCTTCTATTTCCATAGCAGCCAGCCGTTCCTGCAGGCGGGCCACGCGTTCGCGGGCTTCTTCCAGCCGGTCGCGTTCGCGCTGTACCACGGCAGCCGGCGCCTTGGCTACGAATCCCTCGCGGGCCAGCAGCCCTTCGGCGCGGGCGATGTCGCTGCTGGCCGCGTTGATGGCGCGGGTCAACCGCTCGCGCTCTTTTTCCATATCGATCAGGCCGGCCAATGGCAGGTAGGCCGTCATGTCCGCGGTGATGACCAGGCTAACGGCCGGCGCTGGCGGCTCGGCCACGGTTTCGGCGACGATCAGGTTTGCTGCATCCACGCGGCCCAGGCCGGCGACGATGGCTGACTGTTCGACCAGTAGATCGCGGCGGTCGCCGGCCGCCACGACGGCCGGGATGCGCCGTTTCGGCTCCACGTCGTATTCGGCGCGGGCGTTGCGCACGGCGCGAACTAGGTCCATCACCAGGGCCATTTCCCTCTCGGCCACGTCGTCCAGCGGGCCGGCGGCCGGCCAGGCGGCGATCATCAACGATTCACCCTCGTGTGGCAAATGCTGCCAGATCTCCTCGGTCACGAAGGGCATGAAGGGGTGGAGCAATCGCAGCGAACGGTCCAACACCGTTACGAGCACAGCGCGAGCGGTGTCCGCCGCTCGCACGTCATCCCCGTACAGGCGCAGCTTGCTCATCTCGATGTACCAGTCGCAAAACTCGCCCCACAGGAACTCGTAGATCTGCCGGCCCGCCTCGCCGAATTGGAATGATTCGACCAGCCGGTTCACCTCCCGAATCAGCCGGTTGTGCCGGCTGAGGATCCAGCGGTCGGCCAGATCCAGAGGCAGCTCGCCCGACGCTGTGTCCTGCACAGGGCGAAGAGTTTCGTTCGTTTCGCAGTTGCTGACCACGAAGCGGGCCGCGTTCCATATCTTGTTGGCAAAGTTGCGGTTCGCTTCCAGGCGCGTTTCGGAGAGTTTCATGTCGTTGCCGGGGGTCGAACCGGTCATCAGCGTGAAGCGCAGGGCATCGGTGCCGTACTGCGCGATCATCTCCAGCGGGTCAAGAGCGTTGCCCAGCGACTTGCTGTACTTGCGGCCCTGCTCATCGCGCAATAGGCCGTGGAGGTACACGGTGTGGAACGGGATTTCGCCCGTCATCTCCAGCCCCAGCATGATCATGCGTGCCACCCAGAAGAAGAGGATGTCATAGCCGGTTTCCATCACGCCGGTCGGGTAGAAGGTGCGCAGGTCATCGGTGTCGTCGGGCCAGCCCAGCGTGGAGAACGGCCAGAGGCCGGAGCTAAACCAGGTGTCCAACACGTCCTCTTCCTGGTGGATTCGCTCGCTGCCGCAACGGGCGCACGTTGTGGGGTCAGCCACGGTACAGGTCTGGCCTCCGCAGTCGTCGCAGTACCAGACCGGGATGCGATGGCCCCACCAGAGTTGGCGGGAGATGCACCAGTCGCGGATCGTCTCCGGGTTCATCCAGTTGTAGTAGATCTTGTCGAAGCGCTGCGGGACGATGCGGATGCGCCCGTCCTGCACAGCGGCGTAGGCCGCTTCGGCCAATGGGCGGATGCGCACGAACCATTGTGTGGAGATGAGCGGCTCGACCACGGTGTGGCAGCGCTCGCAGTGGCCGATGGCGTGGACGTGGTCCTCGACGGTGATCGTCAGGCCGGCAGCTTCCATGTCGGCCCACAGCTTCTCGCGGCAGGCGTAACGCTCCATGCCGGCGTAAGGGCCGGCCGCCGCGCTCATCGTGCCGTCGTCGTTCATGGCGTTGACGATCGGCAGGTTGTGCCGCTGACCGACATCGTAATCGTTCGGGTCATGTCCCGGCGTGATCTTCAGCGCGCCGGTGCCGAACTCCCGGTCCACGTACGAATCGGCGATCACCGGGATGGGCCGGTTCAACATCGGCACGAGGGCTGTACGGCCCACGTATTGGCGATAGCGATCGTCGTCCGGGTGCACCGCCACTGCCGTATCGCCGAGGATCGTCTCCGGTCGCGTCGTGGCCACCGGAATATGGTCGCCGCCGTCCAGCGGGTAGCGGAAGGTATACAGCTTGCCCTCTTCGTCCTCGTGTTCCACCTCCAGGTCAGAGATGGCCGATTCACAGCGCGGGCACCAGTTGACCAGGTAGGTGCCGCGATAGATGAGGCCCTTCTCGAAGAGGCGCACGAAGGCCACCCGCACGGCGTGGGACAACCCCTCGTCCAGCGTAAACCGCTCGCGCTCCCAGTCGCACGACACGCCCAGCCGGCGGTGTTGCACGGTGATCCGCTGGCCATATTTCTCCTTCCAATCCCAGACCCGCTCGACGAACTTCTCCCTTCCCAGGTCGTGACGGGTCAGGCCTTCTTTCGCTAGCGCCCGCTCGACCACGTTCTGGGTGGCGATGCCGGCGTGGTCCGTGCCGGGCACCCACAGGGTTGGTTTGCCGCTCATGCGGTGATAGCGGATCATGAAATCTTCCAGCGATGCGGTGAGGGCATGGCCCATGTGCAGCGCACCAGTGACGTTCGGAGGCGGCATCGAGATCACGAACGTCGGTTCGCCTTCCGCAACCGGCCGGGGCTTGAAGTGGCCCCGCGCCTCCCACCAGTCATACAACCGTTGCTCCACTTGCTTTGGGTCATACCGTTTCGCCATATCGCCCATTTTGCATGCTCCTTCCAAACATGACGCGTACTGCGTTATCCGTGCCGTGTTGCGTGTCAGGTGTTCAAGTGTCATGTATCACGTATCACGTATCACGTATTACGTTTCACTTCTTCACTCCGTTCATCATTCATCACTCATCATTCACAATGCATAATTCAAAAAGCCCCCTCCCATCACAAGGACGAGAAGGGGGCTCGCGGTACCACCTTGATTTGGAACTGCCGCCCCCAAAAGGCAGTGGCAGCCGTTCCACGCTAATTCGTGCTGTAACGGGCTTCCCCGGGTGGGCCTATGGCTATTGGCCTTCGACCCACCGACTCACGGGCGACCTTCGGCGGTCTTCATCGAGGAAGGCTTGCAGCCGGCGACCTTCCCTCTCTGACGACCAGTGTCCGCCTACTTCTCCCGCTCATTGTCGCGGTGTATCGGATGCGACCTGTTGCTCATCTTCATTATACTGGACTTCGTCTGCTATGTCAAGTCATTGCATAGTACGCACTTTTGAGGTATAATGTATTACGGCGCAGGGGCGAACCTTGGTGGTCGCCCCGCTGGGCAGACACCGGGCCTGTCCCAACACCAAGGGGAGGGTGGTCAGCTTTTCTCAAAGCCGCGGTGACAGGAGGAGCCTCATGCACCCGCTCGTACAATTGGCAAGACGCGCGATCAAGGCCTACGTCACCAACCAAGAAGTTATCCCTGCCCCGGAGGGCGCAGTGCGGTCCCCGGAGATGGAGGGGCAGTCCGGAGCGTTTGTGTCGCTGAAACAGGGAGGAGAGTTGCGCGGCTGTATCGGCACCTGGCAGTCCACCCAGCCGGACGTCGCCCACGAGGTGATCGCCAACGCCATCGCCGCTGCTACGCAAGACCCCCGGTTCCCGCCGGTCCAGCCAAGCGAACTGGACGGCCTCGAAATATCGGTCGATTTGCTCTCGCCGCTGCAGGAGGTACGCAGCCTGGACGAATTGGATCCCCGGAAGTACGGAGTCGTTGTTGAGCAGGGCTGGCGGCGTGGGCTGCTTCTGCCCGATCTGCCCCAGATAACGTCTGCCGAAGCGCAGGTGGAGATCGCCAAGCGCAAAGCGGGAATCGGCCCGGGAGAACCGGCCAGATTGTATCGCTTCACCGTTGGGCGATACAAATGAGGGTACAATCATGAAAGCTATCATCATGGCTGGCGGCGAGGGGGCCCGCCTGCGTCCGCTGACAATCAATTGCCCAAAGCCGATGGTGCCCTTGGTCAACAAACCGGTTCTGGCGCACACGATTGATCTGCTAAAGCGCAACGGCATTACGGACATCATCATGACCGTGCAATACCTGGCCGAGGTCATCCAGGATTACTTCGGCGACGGCTCCGATTTTGGTGTGAACATCCGCTATTCGGTGGAGGAGGTGCCGCTCGGCACGGCCGGCAGCGTGCGCAAGGTCATGGACTGGCTCGACGACACCTTCCTGGTGGCCAGCGGCGATGGCGTAAGCGACGTCGACCTGCGCCGCGTGATCGACTTCCACCGGCGGACGCGCGCTCTGGCTACCATCACCCTGGCCCATGTGGGCAACCCGCACGACTACGGCATGATCATTACCGATGCCGATGGCCGCGTCGTGCAGTTCATGGAAAAGCCGGGCTGGACCGATGTCTTCTCCGACACGGTCAACACCGGCACCTACGTTCTGGAACCCGAGGTGTTTCAGTTCTATGACCAGAACCAGGTGTTCGACTTCAGCCAGGACCTCTTCCCCTTGCTGATGGATCAGGAGGAGCCGCTCTATGGCTGCGTGGCTGATGGGTACTGGACCGATATCGGTAGCCTGGCGGAATACGTGCAGGCCAGTGCAGATGTGCTGCGCGGTCGTGTGCAGGTGAGTCCCCTGGGCGACAGCATCGGCGCGGACATCTGGTGCGCCGGCTCGTGCGAAATCGCGCCCGATGCGCAACTGTACGGGCCGATCTTCTTGGGCGATGGGGTCAAGATCAAGGGGGGTGTCGTGATCCACGGGCCGGCAGCCATACAACGAGACACCGTGATCGACACCCGCGCGAACATCGAAAGGGTCATCATCTGGCGGAACTGCTACCTCGGCGAGCGGGCCGAGGTGCGCGGCGCCATCATCGGCCGGCAGTGCAGCATCAAGGGCCGGGCAACCATCTTCGAGGGGGCTGTGATCGGCGACAACACGATGGTCCATGAAAACGTCGTCATTCAACCGAATGTGAAGATCTGGCCAGACAAAGAAGTCGAGGCCGGTGCAACGGTCACGTCCAGCATCATTTGGGGCTCGCAGGGCAAACGCGGGCTGTTTGGGCGCTACGGGGTTACCGGCATGGTCAACGTGGACCTGACGCCGGAGATGGCGGCCAAGCTCGGTGCCGCCTACGGGGCCAGTCTGCCCACCGGTTCTAGCGTCGCTCTGAATCGGGAGGCGCACAACACACCGCGCATCTTCAAGCGAGCGATCCTTTCTGGCCTCCCTTCGGCCGGTGCCCACGTGATGGACCTGGCTACGCAGCCGATCCCTGTGGCCCGTTTCTACACGCGCATGAGCGAGGCGGCAGGGGGTGTTCACGTGCGCCTTTCCCCTTACGACAATCGCGTGGTTGACATCAAGTTTTTCGATTCCGCTGGACTCGACCTCCCGATCCGCGATCAACGTAACGTGGAGAACATCTTCTTCCGTGGCGATATCCGCCGCGTGTATCTGGATGAAATCGGACACATCCGCTACCCCGCTGACGTGGTTCCGGCCTATGTCAGCGCCTTCGTAGCCCACCTCGATGACGAGACCATTCGCCAGTCCGATCAAGAAAGAACGGTAGTCGTGGACTACGCGAACGCAACGGCCGGCGTCATCCTGCCGCAGATTCTCAACTCGCTGCATTGCGATGTGATTGCCGTAAACGCCGAGCCTGACCAAACCAAGCTGTTCCGCACCAGCGAACAGTTCGACAAAGGAATGGACCGCCTTGCCGGGATCACGGCGGCTGTGGGAGCCAGCTTCGGAGTGCGTATGGACGTGGGCGGCGAGCGGGCCTACTTCACGCTGCCCGATGGCCGCCGCCTCGCCGGAATGGACGCACTGGCCGCGGTCGCCATGCTGACCTTGGAGGCGCATCCGGGCAGCGGCATCGTATTGCCTGTGACCGCGCCCAACCTGTTCGACCAGATCGCCGGCGACCGTGGGGGATGGGTGCGTCGAGTCAAGGTGACGCCGCAATCGTTCATGCAGGCTGCACTCGAGGATGGGATCGTCCTGATCGGCGATGGCTCCGGCAGCTTCATTTTCCCTGAGTTTACGCCGTTTGCGGATAGCATGTTCGCCGTGGCCAAGATCATTGAACTGACCGCCCTCTGCCAAAAGACCATGTCCGATGTCATGGCCATCTTGCCGACATATCATCTGGCGCACACCCGCGTCCCTTGTCGTTGGGACGCCAAAGGGCGGGTCATGCGACTGCTCAACGAGCGCTATCGCGATTACTTGCTGCAACAGGCGGACGGTATCAAAGTCGACCTCGGTGACGAATGGGTGCTTATCCTCCCCGACCCGGATGAACCCTACTTCCACATCCATGCGGAGGGCGTTTCGGACAACGGCGCCCAGGACCTCGTTCAGAAGTACTCCAGCCTGCTGAACGGCATGTTGCTGGAGGCGTAAGAAAGTGATCCCCAAAGCGCTTCTGTATACCAAGGACGAGTGTCCTCTTTGCGACCAAGCGAAAGGGATCCTGGATCGGTTGGCCGGCGAGGGGCTCTTGTCCTGGCAGACGGTTGACATTGAAGAAGACCCAACGCTCTCCTCTCGCTACTGGGACAAGATTCCGGTGGTCCAACTGGATGGTGGGCAGCTCTGGTACGGAAAGATCAGCGAGTTCCGGTTGCGCCAGGCGCTGCGGGAACGTGGCAGCGAAAGGGAAGAAAAATGGGCGAAGTGAAAGTTGAGTTGGGACTAGAAAACGCTGTGGACCGTGGACTATTTCGTCAGCGGTATATCACGGAGGACCAGATCCGCACCGCCCGGGTCCGGGCGTTGGTGGACAGCGGTGCGGTCATGTTGGTCTTGCCCCAGGACCTCGTGGAGGTACTGGGCCTTGAGGAAGTCGGCAAAGCTATTGTGGCTTATGCCGACGAGCGGAGGGAGGAGCGCCCGATAGCCGGCATCGTAACCGTGCGCGTGGGCACACGAATCACGAGCCTGAATTGCATTGTTGGCCCGCCGAGCAGCGAACCTCTTCTGGGCCAGGTGGTATTGGAAACCATGGATTTGCTGGTGGATTGCGTCCAACAGAAACTGCTGCCCCGACCCGAGTCGCCGATCTTGCCGCTCTTGAAACTGAAGTAGGGGTAAGGAGAACAGAACGCGCGAGACACAACACCCCAACACGATGGAACAAACAACGGACTTGAGCAGTCGAACAGCGATCGTTTCCGGCCGCACGCGCGCCCTGGTACTGTTCTTGAACCGCGCAATCCTGGGGCTGTCGCGGCACTGGCTGGCCCTGTTGAACACGTTGGTCGGGCTGTACGCCGGCCTGCCCTACGTTTCTCCCTGGCTGATAGCTCATGGCCATGACCGCGTCGGCGGGGCGATCTTCTGGGTGTACCGCGTCGCCTGCCACCAATTGCCGAGCCACTCGTACTTCGTGTTCGGCCACCAGGCTGCGTACTGCCAGCGGGATACGGCCATCTACACCACGATCTTCGTCGCCGGCCTCGGCTTCACCGCGATCCGCCACCGGCTTCCACCGTTGCCCTGGAAGTGGTTCTTTGTGCTGATCACGCCAATGGCTATTGATGGCTTCACGCAACTGTTCGGCTGGCGGACCAGCAACTGGCAACTGCGCACGATCACCGGTGTGCTCTTCGGGCTGGCCTCGGTCTGGCTGGCCTACCCGTACTTGCAAATCGGCATGGCCGATCTGGAACGAGACGCCACCCGGCAGCGGCAACGGGCACGCGTGGGAATGATGAATGATGACCGGAGTGAAGAAGTGAAACGTAATACGTAATCCGTAATCCGTGATCCGTGATACGTGATACGTGATACATGATACATGACACTTGAACACCTGACACTTGAACACCTGACACGCAATACACAATACGCATTACGGAGAAACTCAAATGGATCAAAACGTAACCATCGCGCTGGCCTTTGCGGCCGGCTTGCTTTCGTTTCTTTCGCCCTGTGTCTTGCCCCTCGTTCCCATCTACCTGGGCTATCTGACCGGGTCAACACTGGGTATGGCCGGAGAGGACGATATCCCCTCCCGCCGCGTGACGTTCTTCCACGCTCTGGCCTTTGTTTCTGGTTTCAGCGCCCTCTTCATCGTGCTGGGGGCTTCGGTCGGTTTGATCGGTTACGTGTTACTCGATCAGATCGACCTGCTGGTGAAGGTTGGCGCGCTGCTGGTGATTGTGCTGGGACTGCACCTCATCGGCGTGATCAAGATCCCCCTGCTGTACCGGGAGAAGCGGCTAGACGTAGCGCGCGGTAGCGATCCCAGCTACCTGGCCTCTTTCGGAGTGGGGACCGTGTTTGCCGCAGGCTGGACACCGTGCGTCGGGCCGGTGCTGGCTGGCATCCTTGTGCTCGCCGGCGCCAGCGGGACGGTTGCGCAAGGGGCTTTGCTGCTCACCGTCTATTCGCTTGGCCTGGGCGTGCCCTTCCTGCTCACGGCTGTGCTGCTCTCCACAGCGATCACCCAGTTCCGTCGCTTGAACCGCTACATGCGGGTGATCGAAGTGGGCAGCGGCGTGCTCCTGATCGTTGCCGGCGTGTTGCTCTTCACCGGCAACATGCAGGTGCTCAACGGCTACATCAACTCTCTCTTCATGCGCATGGGCCTGGACACGTTGGTGACGGGGCTCTGAGCGAAATGATGATTGGGTGTGCGTCAAAGTTTTGCGTTCGCTAGCAGACGCCCGCCTGTTCAGGCTTGTCCTTAGCCGGCGTGCGCGATGGCGCTGGAGGGGATGAAACTCGGTTCGATACCTCCCTCCCTCGGTCCCCCCCGCTGGGGGGGGAAGAATCGTTCACTCCCCCCTGTGGGGGGAGCCGGAGGGGGGGGAGATCGGCTATGCGCGAACACGCCTGGGCTCGGTCGGGAGACCGTCACTCAGCGAGGCAGCGAGGAGCAGAGGGGGAATGAAATGGCGCAATCGGTGAAAACAAGCGATGCGAACGCGCCGGAGGAGACCGTCGTCAAACAGCAGGATCTGCTGGAGGCGTTGCAGCGCAGCAAGGCAGAATGGGAAACCACCTTCGATGCCATGTCCGACTGGGTCAGCCTGCTGGATGTGCAGACCCGCACGGTGGTGCGAACAAACCGCGCGGGGGAAGCGATGGTCGGGTTGCCCTTGCGAGAAATCGTGGGGCAGCACTGCTGCCAATTGGTTCATGGCACGCCGGAGCCAATCCCCGATTGTCCGCTTACCAAAATGCTGCAAACACACCGCCGAGAGTCCGTGGAGACCCGTTTGCCGGACGGCCGCTGGGTTGTGGTCACTGTGGACCCGGTGATGGACGCGGAAGGAAATCTAGTCAGCACGGTTCACGCCACGCGCGACATCACCGAACGCAAGCGGGCTGAGGAGCAGATTCAATATCAGGCCACCCTGTTGCAGCAGGCATCCGACGCTATTGTTGCTACCGACACGGAGTACAATATTCTGAGCTGGAACCGGGCCGCAGAGGCTCTGTACGGGTGGCGAGCCGATGAGGTGCTCGGTAGACCGATGGGTGAGGTTGCCAGGCCAGAGTATCCTTTCGTCCCACGGGAAACGGTAATAAAAGAGTTCCTTGAGAAAGGGATTTGGAGAGGTCAAGTCGTTCACAGAAGGCGGGATGATGCCGCTATGCACATACTGTCAACGGTCTCCCAGATCAAGGATAGTGCCGGAAATCTGGTAGGTGCGGTGGCTGTCAACCGCGACATCACCGAGCGAGTGCAGGCCGAAGAGTCGCTGCGGGAATCGGAGGAG
>CAZDTE010000079.1:0-14408 GCA_964508275.1 uncultured Ardenticatenales bacterium | reverse complement strand
CCAGATTCTCGATGCGGCCCACAATACTCCGAAGCGGGCTTGTTTTCCTGGAAAAGCCTAAGCTACGCGAATTCAAACAGCCACTCATCGTTCGCCCGGCGATACGGCCATACCTCCTGCTCATCGAAAAACAGCGCAATCTCCTGGCCCGCGGTTTCCGGGGAATCTGACCCGTGTACGATGTTTCTGCCAATCTCCAACGCGTAGTCGGCGCGAATCGTGCCCGGTTCTGCCTCCGCCGGATTCGTGGCCCCTAGCGTGCGGCGCACGATGCGCACAGCCTCGGTACCCTCGACCGCCATAGCAACGACCGGGCTAGACGTGATGTAACGGATCAGCCCCTCGTAGAACGGTTTTCCCCGGTGGATGGCATAGTGACGCTCCGCCATGTCCTGCGGCATGGAGAGCATCTTCAGGGCCACGATCTTCAGGCCCCGCCGTTCCAGGCGAGTGATTACCTCGCCCGTCAGTCCGCGTTGCACGCCATCCGGCTTCACAATGACAAGAGTGCGTTCCAACGTTTTCTCCTTCGTGTTCTTCATCCTCGTCGCGGGGCGGCAGCGGTTAACCAGTCGACCAGCCGCCCCGATCAGTGACTGATGGCCAGCACTCGCCGGTATTGAGCGAGTGCATCAGACAAACGTCCCACGCTGGCGTAGGCATCCCCCAAGAGTTGCTGCAACTCCACATCGTCGGGCGCCGCTTGTCCCCATTCCTCCAAAACGGAGACAATATCGGGCCCCAGTTCTGATTCAAGGTTGACCAGCTCCTCGAACTGCGCCAAGGCGTCGCCACGTTCCCCGTCCAGCCGTAGGCCCTGAGCCAGTTCCAGGCGGGCCGTGTGGTTCTCTGGGTCAGCGGCAACCTGCCGGCGAAGCTCGGCGAAGCGATCTTCCGCCGGCTCTGCCGGTTCGACGGCCGGCGCCGCCACGGCCAGGGCAGACGGTGGGGCTGCTGCCTCCGGTTCCTCTTGGGCGTCTCTCGTTTCCAAGGCCATCAGGTCGGCCACCACGTCCTGCAAAGCGTCAATTTCCGCTTCCGAGAGGCGGCGCTCGGCGATGGCTTCCGTCGTTTGGTCCTGCACAGAGGGAGTGAAGATCGGCGCTTCTTGCGGGAGCAAGGCTTCTTGGGTGTCCGCGTACAAGCGGTTGACCCAGTTCGCCGGGGGGGACTCGGTAATGGCTTCGACCGTGGCCGCCTGGAGATCCTGTGCCCAGCCTGGGGCTGCTGGTGGAGAAAGGGCCTGGGCGGTCTCCGTCTGCAGGGTCTCGACCCAAGAAGGAATCGTGACCGGCGGCGGGGACGTGGCCCACGCTTCTACGATCTGCTCGGTGACGGCACGCAGTTGGACGGTCCACGCCGGGTGTGCCGGCAAACCGATGGCGGCGACTTCCTGGCGTTCTTCAGCGGACAGAGCAGCGGTGTCGGCCTCTGCGCGGCGGTGGCCCAGAGCTTGCTCCGTGGCGACGCGCAGGTCGAGTGCCCAGCCGACGGCGGGTGCCGACTCCGGCTCCTGTTCCGGCAAGGGACGAGCAGAGAGGGCCTGGTCTGTCGCTGCCCGCAGGCCGGGCACCCAGGCGACGGCGAGTGCCGACTCCGGCTCCTGTTCCGGCAAGGGACGAGCAGAGAGGGCCTGGTCTGTCGCTGCCCGCAAGTCAGTTATCCAAGGGCCTCGTGCTTTCGCAAAACCTGGCATCAGAGCGAGTAACTCCTCTCCCGTCTCCTCCTCCGCAGAAAGGGATTGCAGCCAGAGGGGCAACTCCTCCATCTCCGAATCAGGGATGTCCTCGACGACAACCGGAGGTGCTGTACCGACTGGCGGAATCTTCACAGGCTGCGCAGGCAGAGGGGATTCAGGTCCGAAGACCTGGTTGGCGATCTGGTTTTCTGGGTCCAGGGAGCGGGCCAGCTGGAGGCAACTCCATCCTTCTTCAAGCCCACTTTCCGTCCAGATTTGCCCCAGGATCAAGTTAGCCTTCAGACAGTTCGGCAATTCGGAAAGCAGTTCTTCACAGATAACGGCGGCTTCTTGTCGCCGGCCCATAGCCCAAAGTGCTTCGGCGAGAGAGGTTCGCACATCCACGCGGGCAGGGTCGTTGTGGAGCAAAGCGCGGAACTCTTTGATCGCCAGGTCGTACCATCCGCCGCGCAAATACAGGCGGCCCAGGGCCACGCCGGAAAGCTTGAGCCGGTTCGGTTGGCTGCTACGTCGTTGGCCGCGCAGTTCGCGCAGGCGTTCGCGGATCTCGACGTCCCCGGGGCTGATTTCGAAGGCCCGCTCTGTCTGCCAGAGGGCCTCATCGACGGCGCCCTCGGTGGCGAAAAGCTCGCCCAAACGGGCACGCGCCGTGAGGTTCTCCGGATCGGCGCTCAGGACACGGCGGAACATGTCGGCTGCCTCGCGAAAATGGCCGAGCCCTGCGGTAGCCCTTCCGAGAAGTGCGTATGACCGGACGTGCTTGGGGTGGTGCCGCAAGGTGTGCTGGCACAAGATTATGGCTTCCTCGTGCGCCTCACCTGCAATCAAGGCTTCCGCCTCATCACAAAGGCTTTGTAGCGTAAGCTCACTCATGGTTCTCACCTACTTTGGAAATAGGCCCAGCAGCCAATGCAGGGGCAGGCCTGGTGGCTGCCCAGCAGCAGGGCGACCAACACAACGATTCGCCTTCTTTGTGGCCCCACACCTAATTATGCACCGGTTTTGGAAAATTGTCAATGGCGCGACTAAGGATGTCGGCGCATGAAGCGAATCCGATTCAGGATTCTCTGGGGCCTTCGTTCTGGACGGGAACGCACGACTAAAACAGGACGGCGGGCGTGTTCCAGCACCGTTCGGGTGATGTCTCCCAGCAGGATTTGTCGAAATGGTGAGCGACTGGCGCGGGAAGCGCCCACGGCGATCAGATCGTAGTCGCCTTCGCGAGCTACGCGGAATATCTCCTGGGCCACAATGCCGCGCGTGAACTTGATCTCGCCGGCCACCTGGTTTTCGATGAGAATGCGTGCCCCGCGCTTCAGGTAATAGGCTTCGCGTGTATGAGTTTTCAGGAGGGCCGGGAGAGGCTCCTCCATCTCCTGCAAGCCGGTGTACATCAAAGGAAGAACCTCGCCGACGTACAGTATGGTGACTTCGGCACCACTGGCGCGGGCCAGCCGGGCTGCTGTGCGGATGACTTCTTCCCCATACCTGTACCCTCCAGTGCAGGCCAGCACCTTGGAAAGGCGCGGTCGCTGGCCCCGCACGACCAGGCATGAAATGGGCATGGAAGCGACCAGAGAGTTAACCGGTTCTGGAATACCAGGCAGAGCGTTCGTTGGTTTGTCCGGTGAGCCCAACACCAACAGGCCATAGTCTCCGTCGTCGATCTCTCGGATGAGTTCACGCGGCGTAGGGCCTAGCCGGGAGTGTAAGGTCGCTGGAACGCCAGACTCGGCCAGCATGTGTTGGCCGTCCTGCAACGCCTGTTCCGCCTCGGCCACATCGGCCTGTCGCTCCGCTACAGCAAGGAGGTGGGCCTCCAGGGTTGGGGGCGGCAATACGGAATGGAGAAAACGCAGGGCGGCGGACGCTGTTTCCGAGCCATCTGTGTACAACAGAGCCTTGACCTTGGTTTCCCGACTCACAACTAGCGACCTCCTCCGAGCAGCCGGTAAAAGACGAGAGCAGCGCCGATCACGGGTAGGGCTGAAAACACCAGCCGAATCTTGGGCCCGGCTACGTGGCGTGTTGAGGTGGCCCCGACCTGGGCCCCCAATATCGCTCCTGTTTGCATGACCAGTGCGATCAAGATATCGACATTGCCTTTGAGGGCGTGCGTCAAGGTGCCGTAGCCTGCCGAGAAGACGATCTCAAACAGGTCTGTGCCAATGGCGATGTGCGTGGGGATGCCAAGGAAATAGACTAGAGCGGGCATACGGATGAAGCCACCGCCAACCCCCAGAATGCCCGAAAGGAGGCCGGTGACAAAACCGACACCAAGGATTACCCAGAGAGAGATCTGCTCCACCCCCGAAATCGGCAGCGAAACGAGGGGCGGAATCCGCACACGACGCATCTGCGTGTGCAGCGAATTATAGGCGAGCGCCTCTTTGGCCGGAAGTTCATCTTCATGCAAAAGCTGCAAAGCGCGAACACTCTCGTACGCGACGAAGGCAGCGATGATTAGCAGAATGACGATGTAGATCCCGCCCACGATCTGGTCTATGTTTCCGCTGGCCTCCAGCTTCTCGATGATTTGGGCCCCTGCCTCCACCCCGGCTGCCGTGCCGGCAATCATGAGAGCGCCTAGTTTGAGGTCCACGTGACCCAGGACGCGGTGTCGCCGCGTGGCCACCAGCGAATTGCCCATCATGTGGGCCAAATCGGTGCCGATCACGTAATTCATGGGCACGCCGCTGAGGAACAGCATCGGGCCGGCCAGGAACCCGCCCCCCACGCCAAAGAATCCTCCCAAGATGCCGATCACAAAACCGATACCGGCCAGCAGCAGCGGGTTGATCGTTACACCGGCGACCGGAAAGAACACCGCCCTATTCCTCGACCTTCTCTTCGAGCGGTTCCACGTAGAACCGCCGTACGATCCACGCTGTCAGGTGGTCCAGGCCCACTGCTTGTAGGAGCACGAGCATAATGGAGACCAGGGCATAGCCGCCCAAATGGTTGCCCGACAGGGTGTGCAACGGCTGGCCCAAGAACCTCAGCACCATCAGGAAGTACGCGGTGACCAGGATTCCGTAGACGACAAACTCCAGAACCAGCCGGCGGGTGAAGAACTGTGTCTTCTCGGGAATCGGTTTCATGTCGCGCTCGGACCTACTGAGGCTTCACCGGCTGCGATGATCTCCGCAGATCGGCCGCGCTTGCGCAGCCAAAGTAGCCCGCCGGGGAGGCTGGCCACGTAGATCACGCTTTGCATAACCAGTGAGACAGGGAAGATCACGCTCGCCGTTATTCCGACCAGGCCAAAGAAGAAGACGTAGGCACTTTGGTTGACGCCTAGCCCGCCCACCGAGATGGGAACTAACAACACAAAGGCGATGAGGGGGTTGAAGAGGAAGATGTAGAGCAAGGGGATGCCGCCACCCAACGCCTCTGCAATCGCGAAGTTCACCAGGTTGGAGACCAGCAGTGTGGTCAGCGAGATGCCGTAGGCCACCGCCAACGTTCCGAGGCTGTGGCGATAGGCGGTGAGGGCACTGGAGAGCCGGCGGTAGAGGGGGGCGAACGGCGACAGCAAGGGCCAGGCGAACAGCCTTTCTACCTGCCTCCGCAACCGGCGGCTGAGCATGATGGCGAAGCTGGCCACCAGGACCACGAGCCCGACCACGGCCGCGGTCACCACGCTACCCAGGCTCACCTGCCCAGTCGCGTAGACCGCCACCAACGCCGAGCCGACAGCCACGCTCATGAAAGCGATCAGCCCGACAACCCGGTCCACGACCACCGAGATCGCGGCTTCGGCAGCCCGCGAGGTGTAGCGTGCCAGGTCGAAGCCGCGCACCAGGTCGCCCCCGACGTTCGTGGGCAGGAAGTTTCCGAAGAACAGCCCAACAAACATGATGCCCAGCAGATCGAAGTAGGGCACGTGTATGTCTTGGGCCCGCAGCAGAACCCACCACTTGAATGTGCCGGTACCGATGGCCAGGAAGTATAGCGCCTGTGCCAGCAGGAGCAACCAAATATTGGCCTGGCTAATCGCCTGCCCTACCTCTCTCGCAGGCACTCGCTGGAACAGAAACAGGATCAACCCGATGCTGATCGCGATCTTGAGAATGTTGAGCAGTTTGTCCTTCAAGGTTGACTTCCCTTACACCCGTGGGCGGACCTGCTTGGCCCGCTCCGCTTCGACCTTCTTGGTGGTCCAGGCGATGGGCCATTTCTCGTAGCGGTTCCCCCGCACGTAGTAGTCGTAGCTGCCTAGCAATCGGGCCGTCGCTTCGATAACGGCCAGGGCAGCCAGAATGGCGACCATGCGCACGGCCCCCCACACCATCCTCGCCGTCACCTTGAGCACCCGGCTTGAATTGAGGCTGGAAACGCGATACCCGTATTTCCGTTTGAGGTGCAGGTGGCCGGCGTGGTTTCGTCGTCTTTGGCGCATGAACTCGCTCAGGGTCTTGGGACCGGTGTTGTAGACAACAGCATCCGGTGCATAGCGGACCTGCAGGCCCCGGTCAACCACCAGGGCCTCGACGAACGCCTCGTCCATGGCTACGTCTCGTGGGATGTGATCGAACACCTTGCGGAACGCGATCATCTCGCCCAGCCGCGGAATCTCCAGGCACAACTCGTGCTCCAACTCCAGCCGCAGGAAGGAGAGATACCCTACGATGTGGTCTGGCGTGTTAACCGCCACCTTCTGCGCGCCGGTCATGCCCACTTGCGGGTCTTCAAACATACGGACCAGGTGTTCCACGCAGTCCTCGGCCGGCAGAGTGTCCCCGCTTTCTATCACGCAGATGTCTTCCTGGGCCTCCTTGAGAAACAGGTTGACAGCCGATGTCTTTCCCTCCCGCTGCGGCTGAGTGACCAGGCGAATACGCGGATCCTCCCGCGTATGTTCGAGCACGATCTCCTCGGTGCGGTCCGTGCAACCGCTGGCCACCACGATGATCTCGGTGATCTGGACGCTGCGAAACAACTGTTTTTGGAGAGCGGTGAGCAACTGCCCAATGTTCTGCTCTTCGTTGTAGGCAGTCACGCCCACGCTACAGCGGACCGGATTCTTGTATTCCATCTTACCTATCACACTCCTTCAGTCGCCGGAATAGGGATTCCGGAACTACGGTCGCGCTCCACGCTCGAAACGCTGATTCCGGGCAATGACTTCGTCCAGGTCGGTCTCCAGGCGACGTCGCGGCGCAAAGCAGAGCAACGTACGCGCCTGCCCGATGTCGGCGATCGAATTGCGCAGCTCACCCGGTTGAGCCAGGCCGTGCACCGGCGACATGTTCGGGGCGATCTTCGCGCACAGCATGGCGGCGATCTCGTTGACCGAGGTGCCGATACCGGTGCCCACATTGAGCACGACACCGGTCACGTCCCGCTCGGCGGCGGCGACGGTGGCGGCAGCCACGTCTTGCACGTGAACGAAATCGCGGCGTTGTTCCCCGTCGCCGAAAACGACCGGCGCCTGGTTGGCCAGCAATCGGCGGATAAAGATCGTGATCACGCCCACGTACGGCGTAAAGGTCTGGCCGGCTCCGTAGGTGTTGAAGTAGCGCAGCGCCACGGCGTCGAAACCGAACTGATCGGCCACTTGCAGCGCATACTTCTCTCCGGCCAGTTTGGCGATGCCGTACGGCGAGATCGGATCGAGCCGGTACGTTTCGCTGATCGGCTCCGGCGTCGGCGAGTCGGCGTAAACGGCCATCGAGGAAGCGTACACGAACTTGCCGATGCCTCGCTCGGCGCACGCGTTCAGCAGGTTGACGGTGCCCATCAGGTTAACTTCGGCGTCCCGGTAAAAGTGCTCCACCGACGCGCGAATGCTCACGATGGCGGCCAGGTGGAGGACAACGTCCACGCCCTGGAGCGCGTCGCGCACAGCCAGCGGATCGCGCACGTCCCCGACGATCAGGCGAGCGCTGGCCGGCACCCGTTCCCGCGTGCCCAGCGACAGGTCGTCCAGCACCACCACGCGCCAGCCCTGCTCGATGAGCAGCCGGCCCACGTATGATCCGATGAAGCCGGCCCCGCCGGTGACCAGCGCGGTCCTGCTGTTCGTTCCTGTTGTCATTTGTACGTTCACATTTCGCGCACGATTCGCGCCCGGAAGAGCAGTTGCTTGAACTTCAGGTAGGCGAGGAAGAGGGCCATTTGCCAACTGGTGCGGAAGGCCTTCAGTTTCGTTTCGCCCCCCGTGCGCGGATAGTGGGTGATGGCTATCTCCCCGATGCGGTAGCCGAGTGTCTGGGCTTTGACCAGCAATTCCGTCGGCGTGGGGTAGCCCATCGCCTCGATGTGCAGTTTTCGCGCCACGTCCCCCTTGAAAAGCTTGAGGGCGCAGTTCGTGTCCTTCAGCTTCAGGCCGAAGACCAGGCGAATCAGTCCGTTCAGGCCCCTGTCGGCCAGCACGTGGACCCGACCGGCCTGCTTGGCATGACGGAAGCCGGTGACCACATCGTAGTCGCCGCGCCGCAATTCGTCGAGCAGCCGGGCATATTCCCCGGCGTCGAATTGCCCGTCGCTGTCTATCGTCAACACAAACTGGCCTCGCGAGCGGGCAATGGAGCTGGCCAACGCGCGCCCATAGCCCCCGTTCACTTCATGGCTGACCACTACCAGGTTAGGGAATTCGGCTTGCAGGCGGGCCAGAACCTCGCCGGTGCGGTCGCGGCTACCGTCGTTGGCGATGACGATTTCGCCGTCCAGCCCGTCGAGCACCTGCTCCCAGCGGCGCACGACCTCTTCGATCACGTCCTCTTCGTTGTAGGCCGGCGCGCAGATGGACAGGATCGGTGTTTCTTCCTCTCCCATTCTCAACTCCGTGCGACGATCAACACGCCCAGGCAGATGATCGCCACGCCGAGCATCCGCTGCGCGGTCACCGTTTCGTTGAACAAGACCTTGCCCAGGATGACGGTAATGATGTAGCCGAGGCTGACCATCGGATAGGCGATGCTGACGTCAACCCGCGACAGCACGACCAGCCACGCCCCCACGCTGACCACGTAGGAAGCCAGCCCGGCCAGCACGAACGGGTTCATGGCCACGCGTGGCCCTATCTGCAGCAAACTGGACAGGCCTAAGCCGAACTCCCCGACCTGGACCATGCCCTGCTTCAACAGAATCTGGGCCGCCGCGTTCAATGCCACGCCGGTGAGGATCAGTGGCATGGTGCGCATCACCACGCTCATGGTCTCTGCCCTGATTCCGGGCTGTTCGCCAAACGTCCGCTTCCCATCCAACTCAGCCTCTCACAATCCCCAAACGCGAAACCCCCGCTCGATCAGGCGAGTCACCTCTTTCGTCATCGTGAACCAGGTGAAGAAGAGAGGGCTGAAAAAGATCGCCACCGCCGCGCGCTGGCCCCAACCCAGGCCTACGGTTCTCTGGTTTCCAAACAGCCGGTCGCGCAGGGCTGGCCAGGAAACCTGGTAGCCCAGCAGCATCAGCAGCAACGTAGCCATGAGCAACCCACCGACCAGCAGGGGTCGCTGCTTTTGCGCCACCGGCCATGCGCTCAGCTTGTGAAGTAGCGAGGCGACGACCAACCCGCTCGTCAGCAATAACGCCAGCGAGGCGGGATACGCCAGGTCCCCGCCCTTCAGCCATCGCCGGCCAAACCAGCGGCCGCTGGTCCACACGTCCCAGGCCAAAGCCGTGAAGAACAGGCTGTTCAACGTGCCCAGCGCGGCGTACCACGGAAGATGTTCCGGCTGCGCCCAGGGCGCGTAGTAGGGCGATACCACGATCCAACTGACCCACAGCAGGCTGATCCCCAGCGCCTTCCAACGTCGCCGGGGCACGTAGGTCAGCAAGAGAAAAGGGAGCAGCATCGGGTAATGGTAGGCCATGACCTTTTTTGATGTCAGGAAGAAGAGCACCGTGATCAGCAGCCCAACCTCGTACCAGGGCTGGCGCCGACGCACCATGACGAACGACAGGCCGGTTGCCAGCAGCAGCGTGATCGCTGCCTGGTAGCGCAGCAGGACGATTGTACTCACCGTCTGCTCGATCAAGTATCCTTTCATGGCCAGCAGCCATACGACCCAGGACTGGGTCTGCACTGGCATGTTCGGCACTTCCACGAAAACCATCTGGAAGAAGTCGCCGGAGTACAGGTGGAACGGCAGGGCCAGCCCGCCGAAAACGACGACAAACATCCCTCCCAGAATGGTCACATTGCGCCATCGTCCCGACTCCAGTAACAGGAAGACGCCAAACGGAATCAAATACAACGCCGCCGACTGCTTCAGGGCCACGGCCAGAACCAGGAGCAGACTCGGAATCCACGGGCGTTCTCGGCCCTGGCGCGCGACCCACGCGTACGCGGCCACGACCGGCACCAGCCACACCGATTCCTGATGGGCCTGCACCGCGGTCTGGTAGAACAGTACCGGGTTCATCAACCAGACCAGGGCGGCGACCCGCGCTTCGGTCCGCCCTACCCGCCGCAGCAGCGCGTACAACAGGGCAGCCATGCCGAGGTCGGCCAGCACAACCGGCACCCGGACGAGCAGGTCTTCCGGCAAGACAGGCCACAACTGGTGTAGCCAGACGAAGGGCGCCAGAATCATTGCGTAAAGCGGCGGATAGGGATAGGGCCAATAGAACTGGGCACGCGAACGCGCATACAGATCGAAAACGCTCCCCCCGTCGAAGAAAGAGCGTCCGGCGCCCACAAAGATTTGCACATCCCAGTTGTTTCGCCAGAACGGGTCCAGCGCCCCGGCGACCGCAAATGTCAAAACCGTGTACGCCAGCCCCACGGCCAGCAGGAAACGGCGGTCTTCGAACAAGAACAATAGCCCTCTGACAGATACGCGCCGGCGCGGTTCACGTTCGTTTTTGTATCGTGTGCGGGCAGGCAATCATCGAGCAATTATACCAGAATTTGCCCAAAAGGGGAATTCTGACACCGCCCGCCATTGCGGAAACCGGCAGTTTCGGTTACAATGTATGGACATGGCTTGGTATAAGTGGGAGCTTGGACATAAGCGTATAGAAGTGGCGTGCCAAGGAGGGAGAGAAAAGGAATGCGTTTTGACAGCAAGGTCGCGTTGGTTACTGGCAGTGGGCGAGGCATCGGGCGGGCCATTGCCCTGGAATTCGCCCGCCGGGGCGCTGACGTGATCGTCAATTACTTTCGGAATCGAGACCCGGCTGCGGAGACAGCCGCCTTGGCCGAGGAACACGGCGTGCGCACGCTGGTCGTGCGGGCCAACGTCGGCGATCCGCAGGCCATTGACCGCCTGTTTGATGAAGTTGAGGAGACGTTTGGCGGGCTAGACATTCTGGTCTGCAACGCCGCCAGCGGCTACATCCGCCCGGTGATGGAACAGAAGGTGAAGGGCTGGGACTGGACGATGAACATCAACGCCCGCTCGGTGCTGTTGTGTGCGCAACGGGCCGTGCCCTTGATGGAGAAGCGCGGTGGTGGACACATCGTCAGCCTCTCTAGCCTTGGCTCCGTCCTGACGATGCCGAATTACGTGGTGATCGGCGTGTCCAAGGCGGCGGTGGAGTCGCTCACCCGTTACTTGGCCGTGGAGTTGGCTCCCAAGAACATCTCCGCGAATGCTATCTCCTCCGGGCTGGTGGCCACGGACGCCGTGCAGCATTTTCCGAACCGGAACCAGATGTTGGAGTCCGCCCGGTCGCGCACGCCGGTTGGCAGGATGGTCGAGCCAGAGGACATCGCCCGCCTGGCGGCCTTCCTGTGCAGCGAGGAGGCCACAATGATCCGCGGTCAGACGATCGTCATAGACGGCGGCTTCTCCCTGCTCCCGCCGGGGTGATGCCTCACGCTCACGTGAGGCATCACCGCTCGACGACGGCGAGGACTTTGTAGAGGTGGACGAGCAGCCGGCCCGCATCCCACAGGAACGATAGCCGACCCAGAGTCCGGGTGGGGCGCACATGCTCGAAGAGGACGAATTCGACGTACTCCACTTCGGTCTCACGGGCCAGGCTCTCGGCCAGGCGGCGCGTCTCCGCGGGCGGGATGTACGTGTCGCCGGCATCGCCCATGACAAAGACGCGAGCTCGAACCGGCCCGGCCCGGTAGGCGGGCGACATCTGCCGCAACGCCTGGCGCTGCTTGCGAGGCAACCGGTCCAACAAGGCACTCACTTTGGACGGATCGCGGTTGGTCAGCAACGCATAGACGGCCTGGGCCTGGGGCGAGAGGTGATCGGCACCGGCAGGAGACGGGACGCCCTCGGTCAATAGCTGGCCCAGGGCAGCCCGGTCCGCCGGATTCTCCACCCCCTCGACGAGGTGCTGGGTCAGCACGGTGGATACCAGCTCGCTCGGCTCCCACGGTTGTGTCGTCCCCGCCTCGACCATCGTCTTCGTGGTGATGGCGCGAATCACGCTGGCCAGATTGAAGTAGCCGCTGAACAGGTGCAAGAACGCCACCTCGCCAGCGATTCGCTCATCGCTGGCCGCCATCGTCGCGAAGGACGAACCCACGCAAAATCCGACGAAGCCCACGTGATCGGTGTCCACGTAGTCGCGTTGGTGCAGGTACTCAAAAGCGGCAATCAGGGAGTCGATCTCGCCCGGAGTCAGTTGCCCGGCTTCCAGGGAGGCAGAGTGGGGCATCATCACCACCACCCCCTCGCGGGCCAACGCCTCGGCCAGTCCGGCCAGCGGCGCTTCGGTGTAATCCGGGTAGAAACCGAGCGCGAAGATGATGGCGCTGTGTCGCCCGTCGTCAGCAGGCCGGTACAACTCGGCCACGTTCCGGGCTTCGCCGGCCGGGTAACTGACCTGCTTGTAGATCGGCTGCCGGGTGGTGAGTCGCAGCGGGGAGATCGGCGCAGTGGGTAGGATGTCCAGCACCAGGAAGGCCGCGTCCACAGCCGTTCGGCCCGGCGAGGTGGCCAAAGCAACCACGCCGACCAACAGCGCGATCAGCAAGGCCCAACACCCAGCACGCTTCTTTCCGGTTAACAAGCTAGGGATTCTCTACCGCAGAGACACGAAGCCACAACGAATCCATCGGGCTTCCGCCTCCGTGCCTTCGGCTCGTCCTTCGCAACGGTGCCGGCCGGCGACACCGGCTCGCCTAAGGGGAACTCGTTACTGCTCAGGCAGGCCCCCCTAACCCCCCAACTCTGGGGGGAAATCGCTCTGCTCCCCCCAGGATTGGGGGGCTTCCGACCGCTGCTGAGGCCATCCTCGCTGCCTAGCTGAGTAGTAACCTGGGAGGTTTATTTCTCTGGAAAGTAACATCTCAATATTTCGGGGTACAGGTGCGACGCACTTAGGAAAGGTGGCTCTTATGCCTGTTGCACAACCTTTGAAAAAGTGCGTCGCACCTACACATTGCCCCGATTTATTGAGAAGTCCTCCATGGCCTTGGCCCATTCTTTCTGCGAGAAACATGGAGGCTTGTTTCTTGGTAGACACTCTGGAAAAGCCTAATCCGGCAATGCGATCAGTGTTTTCCCTTGACCCAGCACGCCGGTATCGAGCACCAAAACCAGGCCCTGCACATCTGCAGGCACTTGGAATGCGATCTGGCCGCCGATCTTTTGACCGGGGGCGATCTCGCTGCCCTGTATCTCCTTCGCCGTGTCAATCGAGGCCAGCAGGTCGAGATCGTGCTTCTGGCCGGTTGAATCCTTGAGGTACATCTGCAACAGGTACAACTTCAACACGGAGTAGATGCCAACCGGCTCGGTGCCCCGGTTCTCAACCGTCGTATCCAGAATCATGAACTGCTTGCCCTCATCCGGGGTGTTGGATCGGAATTCCGGTGCGGCGTAGATGTTGTTGATGGTCAGCGTCAGGCCGGCGATCTCGATGCTGTCGCCGACGCCGAGTGTGGCCTGCCCCGCTTCGGCGATCAGGCCTTGCGGGACGGGCACGGCGACCGGTTCCGGGCCTAGCTCAATGGATGTGCTGCCGGTTCCAAACACCACGTCGTGGAAGACAAAGACCAACTCACCGGCATCTTGTGGAACCTGGAATCCAATCGTGCCCCGCACCTGCTCGCCGGGGTCAATTTCGCCATCGGGGTTGCTGACGCCGGCGGCAATGCTCGCGACCGGATCGTACCGGTATTCCTGCTCCTCACTATCCCTCAGGTTTGTCTGGAGCAGCGAGGACACGGAGGTTGAGGCGTTCCCCTGGTTGACGAACAGGACATCAACAGCCACGAAGATCTGTCCCTCGTCCGGCTTGTTGTACCGGTCGCCGGGCGGCGAGTCCCAGCCCAAAACGACCAGCGCCAGGCTGCCGGCGTGGGCGATTTCGCCGACCCGATAGGAGGTGGGAGCCGGAGACGGGGGCACAGGCGTGGCGACCGGTGCTGCTACCGCCGAGGGCGTGTTCGTTTCGACGATGGGCGCGGTCGTCGCGGACGGGGCCGCGGTTGCCGATGCGCGCGCAGCGGTCGGCTTGGGCGACTCGGCTTGCTTCGTTCCTATGCCACCGCAGGCCAGCGTCGCCAACAGGGCGACCAAGGCCGTGAGCATCGGCACCCACAACGGGCTCCGGTACTGACGATTGATCATTGGGATTCTCCTCTGGTGGTGGTTCGGTTACGAGAATAAGCGATTGGGCGAATGATCGAATGCGACACGCAGCAAGCACATGCTCGTCGCGCCCGTCCTCTATTCTACCACAAAGGCTCGTTTCCTTCAAACGACGCGTACTTGACGGGTGTCCGTCATATTTTTGCGCGGCAAGTCGGACTCACGGATGAAAAGGAACACGGATAAAAACAGATAGA
>CAZDTE010000078.1:4482-14954 GCA_964508275.1 uncultured Ardenticatenales bacterium | reverse complement strand
TGGCAGAAAAAAGCAAGGCCGGATCAAGACGCCCCAGATTATTGAGATGATACGGCCAATCTTCAAATCAATAACCCGGATCGTGTCAAGGAACTTGAGATTCTTATAGCTGCCGCTTGTTATCCTTAACTCAGATAACTGAAACGGCGAGACAACGGGGAGATGATGATGAAACAGAAACGTGCAATTATCCTGCTTGGCGGACTGATCGTAGTTGTCGCGGGTGCAGTGGTGCTGCTGAATACGGGCCAGCTTGCCGGGTTGCAAGCCAGCCTGGGCCTGGACGTGACCCGCGCAACCGCCGGCGAGCAGCAGGTGGAAGCATCCGGTACGATCGAAGCGGAGGAAGTCTTCATCACGGCTGAAGTGGGCGGCCAGGTGACGGAGGTCCGGGCCGATGAGGGCGATCAGGTGCGGGCCGGCGATGTCCTGGTTCAACTGGACGAAGCGATCGTGCTGGCGAAGATGCAGGAGGCGCACGCTGCTGTGCAGGCCGCCCAGGCAAATCTCGAACACGTGAGGGCCGGCGCTCGCCAGGAAGAGATCGCCATCGCCGAGGCAACGTTGGCTCAGGCGGAGGCCGCCCGTGATGGCGCGAGGCGGGCCTGGGATCTGTCGCAGGACATGCTGGCCAACCCGCTGGAGCTGGACGCGCAGATCAACGAAGCTCGTAGCCAACTGAGACTGGCCGAGCAGCAGATCGAGCAGGCCCAGGCCGCGATCAAGCTGGCCGAGGTGCAGCGTGACAATCTCCAGAACGATCTCTCTGACGAGGGGAAGACCAGCTATCGGGCTGCCGATCAGCAGGTGCGTGCGGCCCAGGCAGGACTGGCAGCGGCCCAAGCAGCACGGGACGGGGCCCAACAATCGCTCAACACCCTGCTGGAGATGCGCGCGAACCCGATAGCTATTCGGACGCAGGTCAACCAGGCCCAGGCTCGCTACGAAGCGGCGGTGACGAACGCGGAAGCGGCGCAGGCGGCACTCGACACGTTGCTGGCCGGGCCGAGCGATGAAGAGATCGCCGTGGCCGAGGCCGGGGTTCAGCAAGCCGAAGCGGTGCTGGGCCTGCTAGATGTGCAGCGAGACAAGCTGACCCTGCGCGCGCCGCGCAGCGGCCTGATCACCACGCAGGACGTACACGTCGGCGAGACCGTGCAGCCCGGCAGCACGCTGATGGCGCTGGCCGACCTGAGTGAGGTGACCTTGAAGGTGTTTGTGCCGGAGACGCAAATCGGCTTGGTGAAACTGGGGCAGCGCGGTCAGGTGATGGTAGACAGCTACCCTGGCCAGGCCTTCGACGGGCGTGTCAGCTACATTTCGCCCCGAGCAGAGTTCACGCCGAAGAACGTGCAGACCAAAGAGGAGCGCGTGAACACCGTCTTCGCCGTAAAAGTGACGTTGCCCAACTCCGACATGAGGTTGAAGCCAGGCATGCCGGCCGATGCGGTGTTGTTCGGCGACAAATCGTGAAGTAAGGCCTTTTGACATCGCTCCGACGGTCTGGTATAATGAACACGGCTCAGCCCGTTCACGCATAGTCTCCGGGCACGCAGAAGAAGGCTCCTGTTCATGAAGGCCGGGTATGGGATGGGGACTGAAGGGGAAGGCACATGGCTCTGTATATCCTGTTGAGTAACCTCACCGACGACGGCGCGGCGACGATCAAGTCGAATCCGGCGCGGATCCAAGAAGTCAGCGCCGAGCTGGGCGAGATGGGGGTGAAGGTCGTGGCCCAGTATGCTACCTTGGGGCCCCATGATTTTGTGAACATCGTGGAGGCACCCGACAACGAGACCATCGCCCGTGTGTCTGTGGAACTCAGCTCGCGCGGCAGCGTGAGAATCCAGACGATGCCGGCAATACCGGTGGATGATTTCGTCGCCAGCCTGAGCTGACAACCTGTTGGCAAACAAAGACGCGGTGCCCGGAACAATCTACTCTCCACCTTGTCCTACGGCAGAACCAGCCATCGCGTGACGCGCCGGGCAGGGTGCAACCGTCCCCGTCCCCACGCTGCCCGGCGATAGCGAGCATCTGCTTCCGGCGGACGATGGATGGTCTCAGCGGCGAGACTGGATGCGAGTCCCACGAGACAAACCTGGGGATCCACGATAGCGCCCACGCAGCCGGTCCAAAGGAGAGACCCTTCCGTGAGCCTCAAGCTTGAAATGTTAGTTCCGCAGCTAGAAGAAATGGGGCGAGAGTTTGCCAGCCGCCAGAAGCACCATACGGCCGCTCTCGACCAGGCACGGGATTGGCTACATCGCTACGCCGACAAGTGGAAGACGCTCGCCCCGCTCGCCGGCAACTACCGGGTAGCCTCCCCCACCAGGAATCTCGACGCGATTCACCCTGCTCCTGCCCGCCCCGAGCGACTCACGGTCATCGGCTCCGATGGCTCCGTTGTGCCGCCCAACCGTCACGGACCGGCGCTCTATTACCTGATCAACGTTGGTGGGTTGGTTTTCCGTACTGGGAGCGGAGAGACCCCGCAGGCCTTCCACTCCTCCAGGCTCGGCTACTCCCGGTCCGATCTGTACGATGGCGCCCGACTTGTGGAAGGAAACCTGCTCGACGTGCGCCGCGATCAAGCGGAACTGCTCGCCCTCGCCGATTACGTCGAGGGCGAGCACCAGGCCAACCCGGACATTCCAATGGTCGCCCTTGCCGACGGCACGCTGCTCCTCTGGGTAATGGAAGAGAGTCCGCCAGAGAAACGCCAGGCCCGCTTCACTGCGTACCTGGACGAGCTGGACCGCTTCGCTGCCCTCCAAACCCCGATCGTCGGCTTCATCAGCCGGCCACGGTACCGAGGCGTGCTGCGCCTGCTGTGGCTCGCCGATCTCCAAGAACGCGGAGCGCTGGGGGCAGAACTGCCGGCAGATGACCCACTCCAAGGGTTGACCGACCGTGACCTGTTCGCCGGCCTGCCGGCCGGCGCACGTACGAGCCTCTACATCAGCACTGCACGCGTCAACGCGATCTATCAGGCTCGCAGACACCAGGTTCACTTCTGCTACCTGAACGTCGGGCGGACGAACGACCCGGAGATCGCTCGCCTGGAGCTTCCGGAGTGGGTCGCCGCCCGCGACGACCTGCTGGACCTCGCGCACGCCGCTGTGGTGGATCAGTGCCGCGTGCCTGGGGGATACCCCTACGTCCTGGCCCGCGCGCACGAACAGGCCGTGGTCACCACCGAGGAGCGAAGACACCTGGAAGGCTTGGTCGTTGGGGCGCTGATACGCCAGGGGATGATCCCGCGCCCGTCTCGCAAAGCGCGGATGAAAGAACTGACCGGAAGCGCATGGCGGAGGCACCATCTATGAACGAGTTAGCTTCGTCGCTCGTTGTCGGTCGGGTGTTGCGTGCCAGCACGCAGGGGTTTACGGTGGGCTGTCGCGTGATGGAGCTGGACACACCGACATTCGGCACGTTCGTCAAGGTAGCCCTCGATTCTGGAATCGAAGTCATCGGCATGATCTACGACGTGGTCTTGGAGGACGACCCCTTTGTTCGCCAATTGCTCATGGCGGATGAGTTGCCCCAAGAATACATCCTGGATCAACGGACCCGGCAGATGCCCATCGAGGTTAGCGTCCTGGCGGTCGGGTACCGTCGGGATGGACGCATCTTTCAGTCCTTGCCGCCCCAGCCGCCGCTGACTCTGCACCAGATACTGATCTGTCGTGACGAGGAGATTCGGGCGTTTACCAAATCGTTTCAGTTCTTTCGTCTGGTCACGGAGGCACGGGACATTCCGGGGGATGAACTCCTGGCTGCGGCATTGTTGGAAGGAGCGCGGGTGCGAGGTGGCGGGCCGCCCGGACAGGCGTTCCTAGTCCGTGCGGGGCGGGAACTGGTTGGTCTGCTGGGCCATGATTTGACACGCTTGCAAGACATCCTGAACCGGTTGCGGGATGGGGCGACCGCCACTCCCGATTCCGCTCGGGCCCGGTAGGCCGCGCCAGGGCAACGCGCCGGGAAGATGGGTCACGCGGAGTTCCGCAACGACGGGGGTTCGGATTTCACGGCTGGTGGCAGCCGGGGAGGAGGCAAATGACGGCTTGGGTGCTGTTTGGTGGTTCTTTTCTGTTGCTGGCGATTCTGCTCCTGATTGTCTGGAGACGCATGAGCAGGGATTGGGAACGGTCATCCTTTTCTTCAGGCTCTCCTGAAGTGGCCGATGATCATGACCCCAGCCCGGAACGAACACCACTCCCCTCCGTGACCGCCGGCGCATTCCCTGCCATGACCGGCGACCTGTGCGCCAACTGCGACACACCCTTGCCTTCGGAGCCGGCAGGCGACGAGTTCATCCACTGTGCTTTCTGCGAGGCCATCCTGGTGACACCTGCCAGCCCCGGATTCTCCCCGATCCCGTTGCAACACCAGCACACGGTAGGGGTCACAGAGTCGGACGGCCAGCTTGCCATACGCGTTGACGGTCAGCGCTACTATCACCTGAGCGACATCCTGGACCCCGAAGCCCGGCGAGTTGCCGAGTGGGGCGTGCGTCGCCACCTGGGGCAAGTTGGCGCATCGCGGACGCTCGCCGCAGCGATGCTCGTTGACAGAAAGCCGTTTGCCGAAGAAGTGGAAACCGAGCTGCGCCAACGCCTCCTGCGGGATACGCTATTGCGCTGGAAACAGGTGTCGCTGGACACCAACCCCGACGGCTCCCTGCGCATCGAGGTAGATGGCCAGGTGTATGAGAGCCTGGACGAAATACCCGGCGAGCGTCTCCGGGCCATCTTCCAAGAAACGATCCGCGACTGGGAGCAACGTCACTAACCAACTCTCCAGATCCCCTCCTGCCTGAAACGTAGATGGTCTCCTGACCGAGCCCGGTCCGGCCGGTTCGTGTGTCACGTGTTGCGTATTCCGTATTCCGTCGCTCTACGCTCCACGCCATTTTCATCCCCGCTTGTGCCTGCCGGCGTTCGCTTTGGCTGCTCGAACCTGCCCACACATGGCTTTTACAAAGTTTTTACATCTCCGTCATAGGATGATAACACAAAGCCACTATCCTTTCAGGTGAAGGTCGAAACCACCCGAAAGGAGTGACTGTCATGACAACCAAAGTTTCCGCCGAAAACCGGCACGGCAGCATTGTTGAAGCTGCTCTCTGGATGGTGCTGCTGGGAGTTCTGCTGGCGTGGCTTCCGGTATTCGGAGCCTTCATCGCCGGCCTCGTTGGTGGACGCAAGGCCGGCGGGTTGCCAGAAGCACTACTTGCCTGCTTCGTGCCCGCGTTGGTCTTGTCTATGATCCTGTTAGCCTGGGGCATATGGGGGAGCTTTCCCATAGGGCGATCTATCTCGAACAGCAGGCAAATGATGGTGCTGGTGGCGACCAACTTGCCACTGCTGGCCGGTGCGGCGCTGGGCGCCGCCTGGGAGGATTAGGCCTGGAAGGATTAGGCCTGGAAGGACTATGCCTGGGAGGATTAGGTCTGATCATCAGGACTCGCCCTGCTGATAGTTTACGTTTTGAGAAAGGAGAAGTAGAACCATGTTTCGGAAAAAGATGTTGCTGGTCAGTATCATGCTCGTCTTGCTGCTCACGGGAGCAGCAGTCGGAGGGACCGCGTTGGCTCAGGGGCCTGACCAGGCTCCGCCCACCCCCGGGCCGCTTGCTTCAATCATGGAACAGTTCTGGCAGTCTCTGGCGGATCGCTTCCACGTGACGGTGGAGGAAGTACACGATGCCGTGGCCGAGGCAGCGGCGGAAGCGTTACAGCCCCTGGTGGATGAGGGAAAGCTGCCGCAGGAGCGGGTGGACGCCCTCGTCGAAAAGATGCGCGCGGGCAACGTGCCGCCCTTCTTCCTGCCACAGCGCAAGACGCCGCAGCAACAGCAGCGGCGGCGGCGTGGCGCTATCCTTCGTTTCGACCGGAAGATGCTCGAAGCGGCTGCCGGTGATTTGGGCATGGAGCCGCGCGAGGTGCTCGGCGAGATCGTGGGCGGCAAGACACTGGCCCAGGTGGTCGAGGATCACGGTGGCGACGCGGACGCGGTCCTGGCCACCTTGCGCGACACGGCCGACGCGATGATCGATCAGGCGCTCGAAAACGGGCGCCTGGCCGAAGAGCAGGCCGACAAAGCCCGGGAGAGGATTCACGGCTTCCTGGATGAGCATGGCCTCGACATCGGCGCGCGCTTCTTCGCTGCTCCATTCATGCAGCAGGGGCCACAGCGGAGGGGTCATCCCTTTGGGCCCGGCCAAGGCGGGTCACAACGCCCGTTCAACCCCGGCCAGGGGCCTGCTGCGCCATCTCCGTCTGGGGCATAGCCAACCGACCAACTCAGTTTCGCGTTCGTAAGCGCGACATCGCCGGCCCTCGCGCGAGGGCCGGCGATTTGATTCTCAAGGGGAGTGAGTGGTGCGCGCCGCTCGCTCATGGTGACCGCTGCTTCGAAAGGTAACCAGGCACTTCTGGCTTGTTCGGTGATCATGCCTGTTTGCAAAATCGGCAATTTGGAGTATAATTGGGTCACCTCAGAAAACGGAGGCAACGTAATTCTCGTCCCCAGTATACAGCCTCATGGAGGAAGCCGTTTGTCTCGCCACAAGATACTCGTTGTAGCCGATCGAGAATCGGTTGGCTCATCTCTAAAAAAGACACTGACCCGCAGCAAGTTCGCGGTTCTGTTGGCGGATAGCGCAAAGCGGGCGCTGCGGACGATACGCAGCGAAGACCCTGACCTGATCATCCTGGACATGGCTTCCAAGAAATGGAATGGGGGGGTTGTAGCCCGCTCGCTGCGTCGCGCCACAGAGGCCCCAATCATTGCGATGGGTAGAGCAGGGTCTCCTCAGCAGGACGGGGTTCGGGTGGACGCCGAGCTGCCCATGCCGGTCACCAGCCGCAAGCTGCTGAAACAGGTGCGGGCGCTGTTGGCTCGCCCCAGGTTCCTGAAAGCCGGAACATTGACCCTTGACCTGAAGACACGTACCGTTTCCGCAGGCGACCGCGAGGGGCCCCGGCTAACGCCCAAGGAGTTCGCTCTGCTCAAGGAACTTATGGGCAATGAAGGCACCGTCCTCAGCCGCAAAACGATCATGAGGCGGGTCTGGAGTACCGACTTCCTGGCCGATACCCGGACGCTGGATGTACACATCCGCTGGCTACGTGAGAAAATTGAGGAGAACCCCAGCCGGCCCGAATACGTGCGTACCATTCGTGGCGTTGGCTACCAATTCATCTGCTCAGACGGGGTCGTCGAGGCCAAGTAGGACCCCACAAAAGGACGATCTGCCAGTTCGAAATCTGTGCCAGGCAGGACACAAACCGGCACTCCCACGAGTTTCCTTCATTCTGCCACAGCTATTGTGCCTGTTATGAAAACAGACGACGGTTGCGTATTGCGTGTTCCGTCGCTCCGCGCTCGACGCTGATTTTCATCCTTGGTGGCGAGCGCGCTCGCTCATGGGCACGGTTATTGACGTTGAACCAACGGCAAGAACAGCCAGTGCACCGCTGCTGGCGTCGTCGTAGGCGTTGTTGTGGGGGTCGGTGTCACCGTAGCTGTCGGCGTTACCGTCGGAGTTGGCGTGACCGGTACACCCGACGCGTCGTAGATGTCCCAGTTCGTCGGACTGACTGCCTGGGCCCAGTTGCCGTAGATCGTGTCACCGGCTCCGGCCAAAAGATAGACATCGCCTATCCCGCTGGCATTGGTGGTCACGGTGACCGGGTTGGTCCATCCCGGAGCTGCCGCCGGCCAATCGCGGTACTGGATCATCGTGGCGGGGTTGCCCTCGGACCAGGCCACATGCAACCCACCGCCACTATCCCGCACGAGTGATGGCAGAGCCGATGGTGGCGCGCCGGTCGCGGAGACGTTTTGCGGGGTAGACCAATTCCCGGGCTGCCCGCTGGTGAAGTACACTTCCGATCCCCCGGAGATCGACTCCTCCCAGACCACATAGGCAAATCCACCGGCATCTGCCACGACGTCCGCAAACGCCGAATTGATTCCAGGGTTGTTGGATAAGTTCTCGGCCAGGCTCCAGCTCGTACCGTTGCCCTTCGTGTAGAAGACTTCCAGTTTGCCGGTGCCGGCATCCCGATCCTGCCAGACGACGTGCAACGTGCCGGCAGGGTCTATCGTCAGAGCCGGCGCGCTGCCCGGAACCGGCTGGCCGTTGATAAGAATCGGCCCTCCACTCCACGTTACACCATCTGACGAGTTCGCCAGGTAGAGCGCGTTACTGCCGGACGTGTTATCGGCCCAGACCACGAAGAACTGCCCGCCCGGTGAGCGGGCCGCGTCAGGCGCAAATGACCCGCCGGTCGTCGCCGACACATTCCGCGGCAGTGACCAGGCGCTGCCTGCCCATCGCACCGCGTAAATCTCCCGATTCGCGGCGATCTCATTCTCGAAGATCACGAACGGGATCGTATCGGAAACGACAACGACGGGCGCTTCGCCGCTGGCCACCAGGGCCGCCGCGTTCCACCCGGCGCCGGCATTCCGGGCCTCGTAGACATTTGTGCCCTCTTCCCAGGCAACATAACGCGTCCCGTCCAAGCCCTGCGCCGCCGAGGGGTGGCGCGAATCTGTGGCCGTCTGGGCCACAGGCGTGGAGGATGACCAGATGCTGTCGAAAGGCTCTGGGGGAGCGGCTTGAGCAATCTCCTGCCAGATCGCGCCGGTCGCGAGGCCGAGCGTGGCCACCAAGAACGCGACAGCCACAAGAAACCAGGTTGGGTTTCGTGGCCGCTTACGATCACTCGGTACAAAGGGTTGAGGTGTGTTTGTCATGTCTGCCTTCTCCTTCTCGAATCGGCGAATCCACGGGTGTCGCCCGTTCGCGAAAAAGCGATGCGGGGATCGGGCGAAGATGCTGCTCGCTCGATCCCCGCGATCACATCATACGAGGGTGTTGGTCCGGACGGGTTTACCGCTTGACCTTAATCCGCTTGGCCAGCAACGAGCCATCGGTCTGCAGGATGGCTTCGACCTTTACGTAGGCTCCGACTTGCGCGATGCCGTGACTCTCGTCAATGATCGTCTGGCTGTCCACGGTGAACGTGACGTTCATGTCCAGTGTGCCGTGCAGGGCGTGAATGGTCCATTCACCCTCGGACCCGACGGCCGACATGCTGACGATCGTGCCCCGCAGTTCGACCTCGCGTGGCCCGTGGCCGTCACTTTCCTTGACCTCGATCTTGCGGGCCAGCACCGAGCCGTCCGTTTGCAGTAGCCCTTTGACCTCGGCGATCTTGCCGGCTGCAGGCGTTCCCTCGACCACGGTCTGGCTGTCGAGCATTACGGTCACGGCCCCGACCAACCATTCCGTGTCGGAGACGATCTCTTCGATGCGGCCTTTGAACTCCACAAACCGATCGTGGTGCTCCTCCGGATCCTCTACCTTGATCTTGGTCGCCACCAGGCTGCGATCCGGCATCACCAGCGCGTGTACCTCGGCCATCAAGCCGACTGCCGGCGTCCCTTCGATCCTCGTGTCGGCCGTGATGGTGACACTGATGCCGCGTACGACCCAGGTTTCTGACCCAAAGCTATCAATCGGCCCCTTGAACTCGACTTCCGGAACAGGATGTTCGTTCCGCACCTCGATCTTCGTCGCCAGCAACGAGTCATCGTTCTGGCGCTGCGCTTTCACTTCGGCCCAGGCACCGACTTCAGGCGTGCCCTCGATCCGCGTGTTCGCATCCACCTCCACCGGGATGCCGGCGACAACCCATGTGCCGATCTGCCCGGTCGTGTCCGGCAACGACTCGATGAGGCCATGCCACTTCACGTGACCGTTGTGATGCTCGCCGCCCTCTACCTTGATCCGGCGAGCGAGTATCGTTCGGTCGGACTGCAGGTTTCCTTTCACCTCCACACGGTCACCCACTTGCAGGTCTGCGAAGGTCAGTGGTGTTTCTTCGGAGTCTGCCGCTATTGTGCTGCGGTCGTGCCCCTCACCGTAGATCTCGGTTGTGGCGGAGACGATCACCTCATGGGTAGAGTTGCCGGACGCGACAATCATCGTACCGGCGTGATCTGGGTCTGTGTCGGAAGGGATCAACTCAGCAATGACACCGTGAACTTCGACATCGTGTCCCGGTTGCCCCTCTCCCTTGACGCGTATTCGATGGGCCAGCACAGAACCGTTCGGCAGCCGTTCCCCCTGCACCTCGACCCGGTCACCGACCTGCAGGTCGCCGAAGGTGAGGCGTGTGCCCTCGGATGCCGGAGCCAGATCGCTGCCTTGATCCTCGCCGTAGATCTCGGTCTCGGTCGTGACCTGCACCGAGATGCGTGCCGCGTCGTTCACGTCCGTCGCGGCTGCCACCGCTACGACCATCGTGCCTTCGTGCCGCGGGTCCGTCGCCGACGGGATCAACTCCACGATTGCGCCATGGAACTCGACAGGTTGGCCGGGCGGCTCGGTTTGATGCACGCGTATTCGATGGGCCAGCACAGAACCGTTCGGCAGCCGTTCCCCCTGCACCT
>CAZDTE010000078.1:0-4382 GCA_964508275.1 uncultured Ardenticatenales bacterium | reverse complement strand
GCCGCGGGTCCGTCGCCGACGGGATCAACTCCACGATTGCGCCATGGAACTCGACGCCCGGTTCTGGGGTCTCGCTCGGCTCCGGCGTACGGGTGGGTTCGGGCGTCTCGCTCGGCTCCACCGTCTCCGTCGGATCGGGCGTCTCGCTCGGCTCCGGTGTCTCGCTGGGATCGCCGCTGTCCGTAATGTGGGTCACCGAACAGCTTTGAGCGAAGTGCACAACGATGCGGTACCTGCCATCATGTGCCTGATCGGCGAAGTGGAAGTCCAGACTCTCGTCCTCGCCGGCTTCGATGGTACGTGCTTTCTCATCGCCAGCGTTTGGGACTATGGCGGCCTGCGAGGGTGCATTCCCCTCCCAGATCGTGCCGTGGAGGGAAACCTTCCGCAAGTTCTCGTTGTGGGCTTGTGGCCAGGTCAAGGCGATGCCGTCAATTGTGGCATCCACGTTGCCCGTATTCAGCAGTTCGAGGGAAGCTTCGTGCTCGGAGACCTCGAACGACTTGACATTTACATTACAAGTATCGGCCGGCTGCGGTCGGGGCACCGGGTCATTGCTGCCCGAGTCCGCGAACACAGACAAAGACAGTGTGCTGGCAATCAGCAACGCCAGAACCACTGCCACCAAATGGGTTTGTTTCAGTGCACTCTTCCTTACCGTTATCACAACTGATCATCTCCTTTCGGATTCTCACGTCTTCACATCTGCCTGGCAGGCACATTCAATTGGTATACGTATGGTGAGGAAAAACGATACGGGTATGGGCTGCGAGTTCGATTATATCTTGCTCAATCCTGGACGGCAATAGGAAGATTGTACCTTGCTGATGAGTAGTGGGACAGATGTACCAGGACCGGATTGGGGATCAGCGCAGCGTTGGCCGCGCCACAGTTAACTGCCTACCAGTATACCCTACCGGAGCGCGCCCGTGGTTAAGTCACGCTTAACGCAAGGTTAAGTCCACGTTAGATGCGGGTTCGTTACTGCTCAGCCAGGCAGCGAGAATGGTCTCAGCGGTGGTCGGAAGCCCCCCAGCCCCCCAATCCTGGGGGAGTAAAGCGGTTTCCCCCAAAGTTGGGGGGTTAGGGGGCCTGGCTGAGTAGTAACGCGGGTCCAAACAAAAAGAGGCAGTCAATCTGCCTCTGCTTATAGAACAGTAGTCAGTAATCAGATGTCAGTCGCCAGACGCGCTGGGCCACCTGCCCATCCGGGCAGGCGGCCTTCCCGACCGAGCCCAGTGCGCGCGGTTCGTGTGTCACGTGTTGCGTCGCCCGATGCTCCCCACTCGACGCATTCTCGCTCTTGGTGTTATGCGGCGCGGTTAGCTGCTGGCCGACAACCGCGCCTGCTGGAACCGGCGCACGAGGCGCGACTTTCGCCTGGCCGCGTTGTTCTTGTGGATGATGCCCTTTTGCGCTGCCTTGTCGAGCGCCCTCGCTGCTCGGCGAACAGCGGCGTCCGCCTCCTCCCAGGCTCCAGCCTCGATCTGCTGGTTTGCCTTCTTCACATAGGTGCGCGCAGAGGAGCGATACACACGATTGCGGACGCGCCGCCGCTCAGACGAGCGGATTCGTTTCTTTGCTGATGCTGTATTTGCCACTGAAACCTCCTACCAAGCTTCGAATCTTCGACCCCCATGATAACGCATTTTCTCGTTTTTGTCCAATCCGAGCTGCGCTCAGTCGCCATGAGTGCCGCAGCGCTCGCCGCCAAGGATGAAAATGTAAAGGGACCCCCACCCTTCGCTCAACCATGCCGAAGGGCCGCCGGGGCGGCATCGCCCCGACGGCCCCTCGTGGTTGCTCACGTCAGGCGGTTAGGCCAAACGCAGCGAACCGGTTACGAACCGAAGTCCACTTCCAAGATCGGGCGTTCGCTCTGCGTCAACCAGTCGGCGGACCGGAAGTCGTGCCGGCTCGATACGTCGCCGGTGCCGATCAAGATCAGCCCGGAGTTGCTGGACGGGTCGCTGATCCAGTCCTGCACCGCGCTGGTCACGTCAATCGTGTACCAGCCTGGGCCGGTGACATCCACCGAACCGACCGCCGTGCTGGCCCGATCGTCGGTGCCGTTAGCGCCCGGAGCCGTCCAGTTTGTGCTGGCGTTGGCCGCGAGCCACGTTGCCGTCGTCGGATCCCACGCTTTCAGCATCTTGTAGGCGCTGACCGTTGTCGGCAACGCGCCACTAGCATAGTGGCTGTAGACCTTGAGTCTGGCCTGAGTGACCGTCCAACCGGGCGACAGGCTCGACACATCAAAGCGGATCAGTCCGCTCATCACGTTGTTCTGCCGCACCTGGAGGCCGGTCGTGCCGCCAAAGCTGGCGCCGGTGGCCCAGGCGTTGATCCACGTGTCGGTCGTGCCGGCGTAGCCGTTGTCATCCCCTTGCTGGAAGGAGAAGTTCAAGCTGGCGACACGCGAGATGGTCACCGGAATCTTGAGCGCGCCCGGCGCCGTGCTCGGGCCGATGGTGATCATGCCGGAAGCCGTCTCACCGGGGCCGACCGCTGCCGCGCCAAGTGCTGCCAGGTTGTAAGTGTAGTTCAACGTTACTGGCGTGCCTGGTCCGAAGGGGCCAGCCGGCGCCGCTCCGGCAGTGATGTCCGTGCCCTGGACGGCGTTGACGGTAAGGTCGAACGTGTCGGCCCCACCGACCACCGCCCACCCGTGGACAGCAATCAAGTAATCGCCGTCATCGGGGAACTGCAACGTGACCTGCTCTGCGTCGCCAGAGGTCGTGGAAGATCCCATCGACGTTTCGAAGACGCCATCGGAGTCGGAGTCGAAGTACAGGAACAAGTCAATGTCGCTGCCACTGGTGTTGCCTGTGGTAATGTCGAGCAGGCCAGCGTGGTTGATCGTCACCGTCTTGGTGTAGCTGGCCGTCGTCGGGTCGTTCGGATCGTCCTGCAGGATGGCCTGACCAGCGTATACCTGCGGCACACCCAGGCCAAAGCCATCGGTTGTGTAGTCCGGTAAGCCCATGGACGAGCTAACCTGGATGTCGAAGCTACCGGCGTCCGAAGCAGTGAGGATATTGATGGCATTGGGATTGGCCGTGATCGTCCCCACCTGGCCGGCAAAGTTCTCGCCGAACTCGGTGCCCTCAAAGTTGACGTTGTGCAGCGCGACCAGGTTCAGGCCCGGTCTTGCCGGTGCACTGATCAGATCCTGCGGCCCACCGGTCGAGGTATCGAACGTCCAGGTGCCGGCACTGATGTTCGTGTTCGGGCTCTTGCCCACCACGCCCAGCGTGTAGGGGCCGTAGTAAGCTGGCGTACCCGCGCCGTTGCAGCCCACGCCATTGCTGTAGCAGTCCTGCGTCGGGCCCATGACAATCGTGTCGATGTCCGTGTGCGGGCCGTTCGCCCAGTCGGTCTTGACCAGGAAGTTCGTACCCACGGGCGTGCTGTCCGGAACATCGGTGAAGAAGAATCGCCAGTCACCCGATTCTGGTCGCCAGCGCCAGTCTTGCGTGCCGAAGACCTGGGCATTGTCGTACAGGGTGTCGCCCGACGACGTGCCACCAAAGCTGAAGTCGGTGGAGAAAGCGGCCACGTTGACGACAACCGGCACGACGATCGTGTCCTCCATCGAGGCCGGGCCGGCCGCCGCGCTCACGGTTGCCGGCGAGACCATGATGGCCCCGTCGTACACGCCATAGCCCGCGCTGGCCGGCACGTTGACCGTGGCATCGAAGGTCGCTGTACCGCCGGCCGCTACGGTCACCGAGTTGGCGCTTGGGGTCAGCCAATCCCATGCCTGGTGCTGATAGAACTCTACCTGCACCTTGAGATGGCTGACCGGAATGCTGGCGTCCGTGCCGGAATGTTGCAGGCCCAGGAATACGCCATCGTGCATGCGGCCCAGCGGGTTCTGGACGAGCACTGCGCGGTTGTTGGCGTAGGAGTGCAGGTATGCAAAGCGCACAAACTCGCCATCTTCCAGCTCCGTGCCGTTGACCGTGCCGTTGCCGTTCGTGTCTGTCCACAGCGAGCTGTCACTGTTGACATCGGTCCAGTCATACACCACCACCCGCCAGTACTGATCTTGAACGTAGTCGCCGTCCATGTCCCACTCGCCATACGGGTAGATCACGCGCACGACCATCAGGTCGGTGCCTGTGGGGATGTCGGGCGTCAGGTTTCGGAGGTACCCGGGGCGGTTGAAGCTGTATGCATCTTCCTGGGTCAGGTCGGCGCTTGTCCAGTCAAAGTTTTGCTGCCCGACCTTACGCAGGATGTCGCTCTGGATGTTGAACGTTTGGTCGGCAGTTGACCCCGGTACCTGAGCTGTGAACGTTTGCGTATCGCTTTGCCCGGGGTGGATGATGTTGGCGAAGCCGGGGAACTCAGCCCCACGGAAATCACCAACCTGCCAC
>CAZDTE010000077.1:0-14957 GCA_964508275.1 uncultured Ardenticatenales bacterium | reverse complement strand
GCGATCTGCCGGCTGTCGCCTGGGACAACGCGGCCAACTCGCTGCTGGAGCGCACGCTGGACGATTCGGCCAACCGGCGGGTGATCCTGCCGCAGGCCTTCCTGGCCACGGACGAAATGCTGCGCTGTGCCCGGCGAATCGTCGAGGGATTGGTGGTTGACGAGGATCGCATGGCGCAAAATCTGGCGACCTACGGCCCGTTCGCGGCCACCGAGCCGCTGCTGATGGCCCTGGCCCGCGCCGGCGCCAACCGTCAGGCGATGCACGAAGTGATCCGCGAGCACAGCCTGGCTGCCTGGCAGGCCGTGCGAGGCGGCGATCCAAACCCACTGGCGAATCGCCTGGCCGCCGACGTGCGAATCACGACATATTTGGAGCCGGACCGCGTGCGCGCGTTGCTCACGGTCGAAGGCTACGTGGGTGATGCGCCGGAGCGGGCCAGGGCGGTGAGCGTGGGGCGGAGGAGAGCCACATGCTAACCGAATCGCAACTACACGCAGCCTTGCCCAGCGCTCTTGCTGACGCCGACCTGCCGCTGGGCGAGCGGGGGCGCGGCAAGGTGCGCGATTGGTATGACTTGCCAGACGGTCGACGGTTGCTGATCACCACCGACCGCTTGTCGGCGTTCGATCGCGTGCTGGGCCTGGTGCCCTACAAGGGGCAGGTGCTCAACCAACTGGCCGCCTTCTGGTTCGAGCAGACGGAAGACATCGTGCCCAACCACTTGCTGGAGCTGCCGCAGCCGAATGCCGCGATCGTGCGGGTCTGCCGGCCCTATCCGGTGGAGGTGATCGTGCGCAGCTACATCACCGGGGTAACGACGACCAGCCTGTGGTATCACTACGCGAGGGGCGTGCGCGAGCTGTACGGCCACCACCTGCCCGACGGGTTGCGCAAGAACGCGCGATTGCCGCAGCCGCTGATCACGCCGACGACGAAGGCGACCGGCGATGCGCACGACGAGCGCATCACCGGCGAGGAAATCGTGGCCCGTGGGCTGGTGCCCGCCGATACGTGGGCGGAGATGCAGCGCGTCGCCCTGGCCCTCTTCGCGCGAGGCACGGAGATCTGCGCGCGGGGCGGCCTCATCCTGGTGGACACGAAGTACGAGTTTGGCGATGACGACGGCCGGCTGACCCTGATCGACGAAATTCACACGCCCGATTCCAGTCGCTTCTGGCGGGCCGATAGCTACGAGGCACGGTTTGCCGCCGGCGAGGAACCGGAGAACTTCGACAAAGAGTTCGTCCGCCTGTGGTACGCGGCCCAAGGCTACCGGGGCGAAGGCGACCCGCCGCCCATGCCGCCGGAGCTGGCCGTGCAGATGGCGCAGCGCTACATCGCGGTGTATGAGATGATCACGGGGCAGACGTTTGAGCCGGAATCCACTGACACGTTGCAGGTTGAAACGGAAAGCTAAAGCGTACTGCGCACTGCGCAATGCGCAGCGGAAGATGTGGGAGAACTCACTCTCCTGCGATCATCACGCAACACGAAATACGCAACACGGCAGAGGAAGAGCGATGCAAAGCAAGACATTATCCCAATCAATCGACTGTTTTATCCCCATCATCATGGGCTCGGCGTCGGATCGGGAGCACGCGGACAAGATCGCGGCGGCGCTGGATGAGTTTGGTATTTCGTGTGAGACGCGGGTCGCTTCGGCGCACAAGCATACGCAGCAGTTGCTGGATATGCTGGCGGAGTACGAGGCGGATCCGCGCCGCAAGGTGTACATCACCGTGGCCGGTCGCTCGAACGCGCTGTCGGGGATGGTGGATGCGAACGTGACCGCGCCGGTCATCGCCTGTCCGCCGCTGTCGCCGGCGTGGGCTGCGGTGGACGTCTTCTCCTCGTTGCGTATGCCGTCAGGCGTGGCCCCGGCCGTCGTGCTGGAGCCGGCCGGCGCGGCCCTGCTCGCCGCGAAGATGCTCGCTCTGGCGGATGAAGCGGTCCGGGAGCGGGTGGCTATGGCAGCACGTAGCGCGCTGGAGGTGCCATGAAAGAATCGTGTGGCGTGGTGGGGATTTACGCGCCGGGGGAGGATGTGGCCCGCTTGACGTACTTCGCCCTGTACTCGCTGCAACACCGGGGGCAGGAGAGTGCCGGCATCGCGACCAGTGACGGGCACGTGGCGAACATCCACAAGAGCATGGGGCTGGTCGCCCAGGTCTTTACCGAGGAGAATCTGCACCCCCTCAAGGGCTACATCGCGATTGGGCACAACCGCTACTCGACAAGCGGCAGCTCGAAGTTACATAACGCGCAACCCTATCTGATCGAAACGTGGCACGGGCCGCTGGGGGTGGCCCACAACGGCAACCTGACCAATGCGGCCAGCCTGCGCCGTGATCTGCTGCAAAACGGCGTCGGCCTGCGCTCGTCGTCCGACAGCGAGGTGATCACGCAACTCCTGGCCGGTTGCAAGGGCGAGACCTGGGAAGATCGGATCTCCCAATTCATGCAGCGGGCGGAGGGGGCCTATTCACTTGTCGTGCTCACAAGGCAGGCCGTATTTGCGGTGCGGGATCCGTGGGGCTTCCGGCCACTGTGCTACGGGCGACTGGGCGGCGGCTGGGCGATTGCCTCGGAATCGTGTGCCCTGAACACAGTCGGCGCGGAGTACGTGCGCGAGATCGAGCCCGGCGAAATCATCACCGTGGATGACCACGGCCTACGCTCGGTCCAGGGCCGGCCGCCGGAAAAGCGCTCCCTCTGCACGTTTGAGCACATCTACTTCGCCCGACCCGACAGCCTGTTTGACGGGCACGTCATTCACCAGGTGCGGCAGGCGCTGGGGCGGGAGGTGGCTCGCGAGCACACTGTCCCCGGTGATGTAGTGGTCGCCGTGCCCGATTCGGCGATTCCGGCGGCCATTGGCTATGCGCTGGAATCGGGCGTTCCGTTCACCGAGGGGCTGATCAAGAACCGCTACATCGGCCGTACGTTTATCCAGCCGAGCGATCGGCTGCGGCGTGCCGGTGTGGCCCTGAAGTTCAACCCGCTGACCGACAATCTGGCCGGTAAGCGCGTTATCCTGGTGGACGATTCGATTGTGCGCGGCACGACCAGCGGCCCGCTGCTACAACTTCTGCGACAGGCTGGTGCGGCCGAGGTACACATCCGCGTGTCGTCCCCGCCGATCCGTTACCCTTGCTTCATGGGCGTCGACATGGCTACACACGGGCAGTTACTTGCCAGCCGCATGACGGTTCCGGAAATCGAGCGTTACCTGGCATGCGACAGCCTGTCCTACCTGTCACTGGAGGGGATGATGCGGGCCATCGGCGAGGCGAGTGAAGCGTACTGTAATGCCTGTTTCACGGGCCGGTATCCATTGGAACTGCGCGAGCAGCTCGGCAAGGAGGCATTTGAAGCCCAGGCCGTGGTGCGCAGTGCGTAATGCGGGGCTTGCGCACCGAAGCCTCGAAGGCCCGCCCCCGGGCCGCGTCGCGTGGTCGCCAAGGGTTGGCAACGGCTCGAGGACAGACTTTGGAGCGGAGAATGTTGTCTACCGCTTGAACGAGGAGGCCCAGGAGGTTCTGGTCATCGCCATTGCCCGGCGCGCACAGTTTGAGGCCTATCGCCTGGCTGTGCGGCGGGCCGGTGAAGAGGCGTAATCCCCAGGAGGAAGTCATACATGCACGTTCTGGTTGTCGGTTCCGGGGGGCGAGAACATGTGACAGTGTGGAAGTTTGCGCAGAGCCCGCAGGTGAAACGGCTGACTGTTGCACCCGGGAACGCCGGCATCCTGGCGATGTCCTGGAACGATCCTCGGGTGCAGCTCGCGCCACTGGACGCCGTAGACGACTTGCAGCGCTTCGCGGAAGAGGAGGGAGTTGACCTGACGTTCGTCGGACCGGAGCGCCCCCTTTCGGCCGGCCTGGTGGATCGGTTCCAGGCAGCCGGCCGGCGCATCTTTGGACCGACACGTGCTGCTGCGCGGCTGGAGTGGAGTAAGGCGTATGCAAAGGAGCTGATGAGCGCGCTGGGAATCCCCGTACCGGAGTTCCGCAACTTCCTCAGCCCGGAGGCAGCCCGGTCGTACATTCGCAGCGTGGACTACCCGGTGGTGGTGAAGGCGGACGGGCTGGCCGCCGGCAAGGGCTCGCTGGTCTGCGATGACACGGCGCAGGCCCTGCAGGCGGTGGACACGCTCATGGTCGAGAGGAGATTTGGCGACGCCGGCAACTGCGTCGTCGTGGAGAAGCGCTTGTATGGCACAGAGGCTTCGTTCTTCTGCTTCACGGACGGGCACACCATCCGCCCCATGACCTGGGCGCGGGATTACAAAGCGGCCTTAGACGGGGACGAGGGACCGAACACCGGCGGCATGGGTGGCTACTCCCCGAACGATGAGATGGACCCGGCGCTGGTTGAGAAGATCATGCGGCGCATTGCTCTGCCGCTGGTACACGGCCTGACCGAGCGAGAAGGCACGGTCTATCGCGGCATCCTGTACATCGGCCTGATGCTGGTAGAAGAGGCGGGCGCGCTGAACCCCTATGTCCTGGAGATCAACGTGCGGATGGGTGACCCGGAGGCGCAGGTCATCTATCCGCGCCTGCAGACGGATCTGGCTGAAATTGCCTGGACCTGCACAGACGGCAATCTGGCTGACCTGGAGTTCTCCTGGTCCGACGACTACTACCTGTGCGTGTGCGCTACGTCGGGGCGCTATCGGGGGAGCAAAGGCTGGTACAAAGGCTATCCCTGGCGCTACGGCATCGGGCAGCCGATCTCCGGCCTGGAGGATGTAAGCGATGATGTGCTGGTGTTCCACGCCGGCACGCGGTGGGATGAGGAGGCCAACTGCTTTCGCGTGCAGGGAGGGCGCGTGTTGGCCGTGGTGGCCGGCCGACCGACACTGGAGCAGGCACGTCGTGCGGCCTATCGGGAGGCAGAGATGATACAGTTCAAGGGTGTTCGCTATCGGCGGGACATCGGGTTGCCGTGAAGTGTGGAGCGTGGGCCTATGCAACACGCAACACGTATGACGTCGCACGGTAGGAGGGAATCGTTGTGTCACAAGCTTATGCCCATGCAGGAGTTGACATAGATGCCGCCAATCGGACCGTCTTGCTGATCCGTGAGGCGGTGCGCAGCACGTATGGGCCGGAGGTGCTGGCCGGCGTGGGCGCCTTCGGCGGTCTGTTTGAGGCCTCTGCATTGCGGGATGCGCGCAACCCGGTGCTGGTCTCTTCGGTGGATGGCGTGGGCACCAAGACCAAGATCGCGGCTGCCCGTGGACGCTACGATACGATTGGCCAGGACCTGGTCAATCACTGTGTCAATGACATTCTCTGTCAGGGTGCGCGACCGCTTTTCTTTCTTGATTATTTCGCCAGCGCGAAACTGGAATCTGAGGTTGTCGCTGAGGTGGTGGCTGGTCTGGCTGCGGCTTGCCGCGACGTCGGTTGTGCGCTGTTGGGCGGCGAAACGGCCGAGATGCCGGGAGTGTACGCGGCGGGAGAGTTCGATCTGGTCGGCACCGTCGTCGGATGGGTGGAGCGGGACCGGATTGTGGATGGGAGCGGCATTCGGCCTGGCGACGCGCTCATCGGTCTGGCCTCCAGTGGGCCGCACACGAACGGTTATTCTCTCATCCGGCAAGCCTTCGCGGACGTGCCGCTGGACCACGTCTATCCGAAGATGGGACGACCGCTGGGCGACGTGTTGCTGGAGCCGCACCGCTGTTACCTGCACGATGTGGAGCGGTTGCGGGAGGCAGTGCAGATCAAAGGCATGGCCCACATCACCGGCGGCGGGCTGGTGGACAACCCGCCGCGCATGTTGCCCGACGGGCTGCGCGCGCGGTTCGATTGGGGAAGCTGGCCGGTCCCGCCGATCTTCTCGTTGATCCGGCGGCTGGCGGGAATCTCGGACGAGGAGATGCGCCGCGTCTTCAACCTGGGCCTGGGAATGGTTTTGGTCGTCGCGCCGGACGACGCGGAGCGGGCCCTGGACGCTTTGGGCGAGGGAGCGTGGAAAGTGGGAGACGTGTTGTGATGGATCAGTTGGTGGCGGCGGATGCAGACGGGCGGCATCGCTCTGCGGTGCTGGAGCGGTTCTGGTTGCAGGTGGATTGGCAGTGGCAGGTGCCACTGCCGCGTGTGCGGGATTTTTTTCGCAAGCTGGAGGTGATCTGAGTGATTAACCTGGCGGTGCTGATCTCCGGCACGGGGACAAACTTGAAGGCGATCATTGACGAGGCGGAGGCCGGCCGCCTGCCGGGCGTGAACCTGGCCGTCGTCGTCTCCAACCGCACGAACGCGTACGGCCTGCAGCGCGCCGAGCAGCACGACATTCCCACCGAACAGCACTTGCTCAAACCGTACCGCGAAGTGGGGCGCTCGCGGGAGGAATACGACGCGGACCTGGCCGCCTTGCTGCAGCGCCACCAGGTGGACTGGGTGGTCCTGGCTGGCTGGATGCACATCCTCAGCATGGCCTTCTTGAAGCATTATCCGAACAGTGTGATTAATCTACATCCGGCACTGCCCGGACAGTTCCCCGGCACTCACGCCATCGAACGGGCCTTCGAGTCGTTTCAGCGTGACGAGATCGAGCACACCGGCGTCATGGTACACCTCGTGCCGGATGAGGGCGTGGACAGCGGCCCGGTCATCCTGCGGGAAACCGTGCCGATCTACCTGGACGACACGCTGGAGACGCTGGAAGAGCGCGTCCACGCCGTGGAACACCGCCTGCTCCCCGCAGCGATCCGGCGGGTGGGGGGCTCATCATTCGCCGGCTAGCTTTGCGGCCACTTCCAAGAGATCGTCCGAAAGCCAATACCCTTGCCGACGGATTTCTTGCAACGAGGGAATTACCAGAGGGATCATACCGGCTTCTTTTGCTCGAAGGAGCACGCCGACTACGCCTGTGACAACCAGTCCCAAACGTCGGGCTGCAACCCGACCCCGGTACTCGTCCATCAATAGAAGGGTCTTTTGCTCGTAGGCTAATGCAATGGCCTGTTGCTCACCGGCATCTAGTTTGGCCGTAAACACTTTCACTTCGGGCGAAGGTGATGATACAGGCGTCACCTCGAGGAAATGGTTCAGGGCGTTGTTCAGGCGGGTGGCTTCGGGTCCAGTCTTAGCCAGCAGTTCACACGCTGGACGGCAGGTGGGATACATACCTGTTTGAACAGTCGCTCTAGGACGAAAAGTGAATCCGCCTTTGCCAGCGCAATGAGTGGGACTGTGTTGCTGGCGATGCTCATGACGTAGTTGGTCGCCTTACTGCTTCTAGGTCTGCTTGCAGTTCAGCCTCCAGTTCTTCAGGAGGGTAGTTGAAGATAGAGACCCGGTAGCGTCCGCACATCTCGAAGAATTCTACCCGTGATAGGCCAGCCAACTCGGCGGCCTTCCCGGATGAAAGCTTACCTAACTCGAACATTTTCAAGGTGGCCATGAAGAGGATTTGTGCTTCCAGCTCCTCCGGTGTGGTTTGTACGGCCATCTCCAGTCCTTCTGGGTACCGCAAAGTCATCTCCTGCATGACAATCACCTCCTGTAGCCCAAGTATAGCATGATTCTGCAAGGAGGGCAATCATGCTGTCCCCCTTCTCCCTCGGATTGAAAGGAACGGGACCATTGAAATACGACCCGGACCGCGCCATCGCCTTTACCAGTCGTGCGTCCCGCCGACAGATGCAGGATTTGACAGCTCCGGCGAAACGGGGTACAATCACGATCGAAGGAAGAGACGGGAGATAGAGTAGGAGCCACGTAGAGGACAACCACTGTGTGGGATGCGCAACACGCAACACGAAATACGCAGCACGAGACCAACTGTCGCCTTCGGGTTTCCCGGAGGTTTTTTTCTGTGGAGAGGAGGAGCCAATGAACTGGGATGACTTGCCCGATGCCTCGGCGAACCGCCAGTTTTTCCGAGGCATGGACATCCTTTCGGTGGATCAGTTCGATCGCGAGAAGCTGGCGTACATCTTCTCCCTGGCCCACCGCATGCGCGACCTGGTCGAACGCCAGGGCGGGACCGACGTGCTGCGCGGGCAGGTGCTGGCCTGCCTATTCTACGAGCCCAGTACGCGGACCAGCTCTTCGTTCATCGCCGCGATGAACCGGCTGGGAGGCACGGTGATCCCGATCACCCAGGGGGTGCAGTTCTCGTCGGTGAGCAAGGGTGAGACGCTGCCCGACACGGTGCGCACCCTGGAGCAGTACGCCGACGCCGTCGTCCTGCGCCATCCGAAGACCGGCGCGGCGCAGATCGCCGCCGATTACGCCACCCGCCCGGTCCTCAATGCCGGGGACGGTACCGGTGAACACCCGACCCAGGCCCTCCTCGACCTCTTCACGATTGAGGACGAGCTGGGGCAGATCGACGGCCTGCACATCGCCATGGTCGGCGACCTGAAGTACGGTCGCACTGTCCACTCGCTCACCCGTCTGCTGCTGGAGTATGACATCTCTTTTTCGTTCGTCTCGCCGGAAATCCTGCGCCTGCCGCTCGACTTGATGAACCGCGTGCGGGACCACGGCCTGCCGGTCCGCGAGACCTACAGCGTGGCCGATGTCGTCGCCGACGCCGATGTGCTGTACATCACCCGCGTGCAGAAGGAGCGCTTCAGCGACCTGGCCCAGTACGAAGAGGTCAAGGATCTCTACGAGATCACGCCGGAGCTGATGCAAGAGGCCAAAGACAAGATGATCGTCATGCACCCCCTGCCGCGCGTGGGCGAAATCCACTATGCTGTGGATGACGACCGTCGTGCTGCCTACTTCCGGCAGGTGCGCAACGGCATGTTCATCCGCATGGCTGTGCTAGCCGCTGTCCTCGGCGCGGCGTAAGTCGGGGATTGGGAGCCGGGGATCAGGGATCACGTTTCCCCAGCCCCCAGCCCCCGACACCCAGCCCCCAACGAAGGAGTGCCCATGACGTTCATTGAAGAGCTACAGGCCGCCGCCAGGAGAAACAATAGCCTGCTCTGCGTGGGACTCGATCCCCGGCCAGAGCGGCTGCCCGACCGCTTTCGCAGCGCAGACAACCCGTTCCTGGCCTTCAATCGGGCGGTGATCGAAGCCACGGCGGACCTGGTCTGTGCCTACAAACCGAACTTCGCTTTTTACGAAGCGCAAGGCCTCGCCGGCCTGGAGGCGCTGCGGGAAACGATCCGCGCCGTGCCGCCGGAGATCCCCGTCATCCTGGATGCTAAACGTGGCGACATCGGCTCCACGGCGGAGGCGTACGCCCGTGCCGCGTTCGAACTTTGGGGCGCCGGTGCGGTTACCGTCAGCCCCTACCTCGGCGGCGACAGCCTGGAACCGTTCCTGGCCTACCCAGACCGGGGGGTGTTCATTCTCTGCCACACGTCGAACCCCGGCGCGGCCGATTTCCAGACTCTCGCCACCGAGGGCCGGCCGCTCTATGAGGTCGTGGCCGAGCGGGCCACGCAATGGAACCGGGCCGGCAACGTCGGCCTGGTGGTGGGGGCGACGTTTCCCGACGCGCTGCGCCGTGTCCGGGCCATCGCACCCGACCTGCCCATTCTGCTCCCCGGCGTTGGGGTCCAGGGGGGGGATCTGCCGGCCGCGTTGCAGGCCGGTCTGACCGCGGCCGGCGACGGCCTTGTCGTCAACGCTTCGCGCGGCGTGATCTTCGCCGCGGATCCGCGCGCCGCGGCCCGCAGCTTGCGTGACGAGATCAACGCGGCGCGTGAGGTGGCCGGTTCGATGCCTGCGCCAGATGCCAGGCAAGCTCTGATCGACGCGCTGCACAGGTTGGGCTGCGTGCAGTTCGGCGATTTCACCCTGGCTTCCGGTCTGCACTCCTCGGTGTACATCGACCTGCGCCTGCTCGTGTCCGACTCCGTGGCGATGCGCCTGGCCGCCCGGGCCTATGCCGATTTGCTGGCCGGCCTGACGTACGACCGGCTGGTGGCGATTCCGTACGCGGCCCTGCCGATCGGCGCGGTTGTGGCCCAGGTGGCCGGCCGGCCGCTGATCTACCCGCGCAAGGAAGCGAAGTCGTACGGGCGGGGCCGGGTGATTGAAGGGCACTGGGAATCCGGTGAGACCGTCGTCGTGCTGGACGATCTGATCACCACTGGCGGGAGCAAGTTGAACGCGATTGCTCCGCTGGAGGAGGCCGGCCTGCGGGTGCGGGATGTGGTGGTGCTGATCGACCGCGAGCAGGGTGGGGCAGAGGAGTTGGCCGCGCAGGGCTACCGCCTGCACAGCGTGTTGAAGTTGAGCGAGTTGCGAGCGCATGAGTCGAACGACTGACCTCACCCTGGCGGTTGAGCTTTGCGGCGTGCGCCTGCCGAACCCCACGGTTTTGGCGTCCGGCATTCTGGGAACCTCGGCGGCGTTGCTGGAGCGGGTGGCGCGGGCCGGCGCGGGCGCGGTCACGGCAAAGTCGGCCAGTCTGGAGCCACGGGCCGGTCACCCCAACCCGACGGTGATTTCGTGGGCCGGTGGGCTGATCAACGCGGTGGGGCTGGCGAACCCCGGCGCCGACACCCAGGCAGACATCCTACGCGAAGCCCGTTTGCGCCTGGCGTCGCTCGGCGTGCCGGCCGTCGCCAGCGTCTTCGGCAGCACGGTGCAGGAGTTCGCGAGCGTAGCGGCCCGGCTCGCCGAGGCGGAGCCTGACCTGCTGGAGCTGAACATCTCCTGCCCGAACGTGGGCGATGAATTCGGACGTCCCTTTGCGGCCGATCGGCGAGCAGCAGCCGCCGTGACGCAGGCGGTGAAGTCGGCAGTGCGAGACATCCCGGTTGTCGTAAAGCTCTCCCCCAATGTCGCCGACATCGCGGCTGTGGCGCGCGCCGTGGAGGAGGCCGGCGCCGACGCGATCGCGGCGATCAACACCGTTCGCGGCATGGTCATTGATGTGTACGCTGCCCGGCCGGTGCTGGCCAATCGCTCCGGCGGCCTGTCCGGGCCGGCGATCAAGCCGGTAGCCGTACGCTGTGTGTTCGAGTGCTACGAGGCCGTTTCCATTCCGATCATCGGCGTCGGTGGGGTGGCCAGTGGCCTCGACGCCGCCGAGATGATCATGGCCGGAGCCAAGGTGGTGGGCGTCGGCTCGGCCGTTTACGAGAGAGGGCCGGAGGTCTTTGCCCACATTGTCCGCGAACTTGAGCATTTCATGACGGAAGAAGGCTATGCCACCGTGGCCGAGATGCGCGGTTTGGCGCATGGACGGAACGGCGTTACACCCAACCCGGAACTCGAAACTCATGCACCACCCTTGCCGCATTGAGCACGTAGAACACGAGAACTACCGCGTGTGCACCTTCACGCTGGACCTGGCCCTGGACGCGCAGCCCGGTCAGTTTGTGATGCTGTGGCTGCCCGGTGTGGAGGAGCGGCCCTTCAGCCTGATGGACTGTGATCCGGCGACGCTGGCGGTGGCCCGCGTCGGGCCGCTTACGGAGGCGTTACATGCCCTGCGTGCCGGTGACCGCGTGTGGGTGCGCGGCCCGTATGGTAATCGATTTCGACCGGCGGGGCGGCGGCCGCTGCTCGTGGCCGGCGGTTACGGCGTGGCTCCGCTGTTCTTCCTGGCCCGGCACCTGCAAAAGGCCGGCATACATTCCACTGCGCTGATCGGGGCCCGTACCGCACGCGATATCATCTTCGCCGACCGGTTCGTGGCGGCCGGCGTGCCCGTTGTCGTGGCCACCGATGACGGCTCGCGTGGGGAGCAGGGCCTCGCCCCAAACATTGCCGCTCGCTTCCTCGAACGTACCCCGGTGGATGCTTTCTATGCCTGCGGGCCTGAGCAGATGCTTGAGGGTGTGGCGGATTTGGCGCGTCGTCACCGCCTTCCGGCGCAACTGAGCTACGAGCAGAAGATGCGCTGCGCGTTTGGCGTGTGCGGCACATGTACGCAGGACGATGGCTGGCTCGTCTGCCGGGATGGGCCAGTCTGGTTTGTGAAGACGCCATGACGGGGAAACGGGGACTGCTGGTTCAGAACGCGACCCTGGTGACGCACGAGGACACCTTTGTCGCCGATGTGCGGATTGATGAGGGCCGGATCGTGGAGATCGGGAATGATGCGGCCTCGCCGTCCAGCGAGAGGTTCAATGCTCGCGGTCTTCATCTCCTTCCCGGCCTGATCGACCCTCATGTGCATTTGCGGGACCCGGGCGCTGTGCACAAGGAGGATTTTCACAGCGGGACGTGTGCTGCTCTGGCCGGTGGTGTCACCACGGTGCTTGACATGCCCAACACGGATCCGCCGACGGCGGACCCCGCCGGTTGGGAGGCGAAGCTGAACGCGGCGGAAAGTAGAGCGGTCGGGGGCTACGGTCTGTTCTTTGGCGCGACCGACGATAACATCGGTGATTATCCTAATCATCTAGCGTTGGTCGGCTTGAAGATTTACCTCGGCGCGACGACCGGCCCGCTGTTGACCGCGGCGTTCGGCCCGGTGTATGAGCACATGCAGCGATTTCCGCTGGCAAGGCCGGTGGTCGTTCACGCTGAGGACGAAGAAGCCCGACGCTATTTTGCGGCCCGTGGTGCCGGGCGTCCGTCGGTTGTGGCGGCCGTGGCCGTGGCGAGGACGCTGGCGATGGCCGGCGAGCTGCACCGCCCCCTGCACATCTGTCATGTGAGCACGGCGGCCGAACTGGCGCTCATTGCCGACGCCCGCCGGCGCGGGGTGCCGGTCACCTGCGAGGTGACGCCCCATCACCTGTTCCTGGACCGTGAGCGGGCTGCGGATTTGGGAAACTATGCCCGCGTGAACCCGCCACTGCGGGACCGTGCGGATGTCGAGGCGCTGTGGGTCGGCCTGGCCCATGTCGATTGCTTTGCCACCGATCATGCGCCGCACCTGCCGTCGGAGAAGGAAAGCAGCGATCCGCCGGCCGGCCTGCCCGGCCTCGAAACGATGCTCCCGCTGCTGCTGACGGCGGTGCATGAAGGCCGCCTGAGCTTGCCCGATGTGGTTCGCCGGGTGTCGTATAACCCCGCCCGGATCTTTGGCCTGCACCAAAAGGGCCGGTTAGAGGTTGGCGCGGATGCCGATCTAGTGTTCGTGAACCTTCGGCGAGAGAAGCGAATGGAGTCGCCTTGGTTCACGCGCTGCGGCTGGAGCCCCTATGAGGGCTGGCGCACGCGCGGCGCTGTGGAGCGAGTGTACGTGCGTGGCCGGCTGGCCTTTGCCGCCGGCGAGGTGTTACTCGGCCGGAGATCCGGGAGGCAGGTACCAGGGGTGTTGAGTGAGGAGTGAAGGGGGACCGTGCAAAGTGACTTCTCTTTCCGGTCGCACCTATCGTGTGCGCGTCCACGACCTGGAAGAAATGCGCAACACCTGTACTTGTCCTGACTACCGTACGAACCTCATCGGTACGTGCAAACATGTCGAGGGCGTCCTGCTCCAGTTGCGGGAAACGCATGGCGACAGACTGGCCCTGCCTCACGCGCTTGACGATGGCGTCGGGTTGGATGTGGAGGACGGAATGCCGCCGCGCAACAAAACGGTGAGTGTCATGGCCGTGACGCCGAGCCCGGCCAAAAGGAACACCAGGGGGGAGCCAAGTGGCTTCTCCAGTGCGCCGGCCACGAACGTGCCGATCAGCACGGCACCGTTTGTCGCCGCCCCGAAGGCGGCGAAGGTGCGCGTCCTCATCTCAGGGGGCGTGTTGAGTTGCAGGATAGATCGGACAGGAATGATGAATCCCATGTTCAACGCGCCGGAGATCATGAAAGCAATCAATACCCACGTGAAGTTGGGAAAAGCGCCGACGGAAGCTTCAAATAGGCCAAAGGCGAGCAGGCTGAACACGAAGAGTCGTTCCCGTGGAATCCGCGTGGTGAGTCGCGGAACCAGCACGATGCCGATGACCGAGCCGAGGGCCATGACGGCCTCCATCAGGCCGAATCCGGCGGACCCGACGTGCAGAACGGCGACGGCCAGCACCACGCCGAGTACTCCCTCTACCGAGCCAAACATCGCGGCCATGAACAACGTGAGCACCGTGCGCCGTACGACCGTGTGCCTGACGATGTGATCCATCCCCTCCCGGATTCGGAACAGGTACGTGTCACCGGTTGTTTCACCTGGCTGCAACGAGGGAAGTCCCAGCAGGATCAGGCCCGAAACCAGGTAGGTAAACGCGTCAACCCAGAAAGCCGGCTTCGGGCCTACGACGGCGACCAGTACGCCAGCCAAGCCGACGAACACGATCTCTGCAAAACTCTGGGTAAAATACATCAGGGCGTTGGCCGCATCCACCCGGTCTTCCGGTACCAAATCCGGGACTACCGCGTTGGCGACCGGATCGTGCAAGCTACGCAGGATCTCCGTAGCCAGAACCAGGGCCAGCAGTCCGGCCAGCGAGATGCCGCCCACCACAGGAATCAGAATGACCAAGGGGGCCCGGAGAAACTCCGTAACGACCAGCAAGCGCCGGCGCTCCTGGGTGTCGGCCCAGGCGGATAGCACTGGCCCGATGCCCACCATGGCCACCAGCTGAGTGGCTACGACCAAAGAAACCCACATCGCTTCTTTGGTCAAGGAGTAGACCAGTACTAGCAAGGCGATGCGATGAATCTTGGTCCCGATCTGGGTAACCAGAGAAGAGCCAAACAGGTGCGCAAAACCTCTATGCCGGAGTGTTTCTCGCATCGTCTATCCCTTGTCCGTATTCGGTCGCGGGTGTGTGTGGCAAGGTATGGACACCCGATATGTTGGGGAGTGCCAGAATCTGGTAGTCTCCTGCATAGTTAGTACCTACGCATTGTCCGAGACTGCGCTCAGAAAATGTGGCCCCTTGCGCGGGGCAGGTGATAAAGGGACAGGGGACACAGATTTGCACAGGCTTCGCACACAGATTTTTCCTGAATTCTTTATCTGTGTTTATCGGCGAGAATCTGTGTCCTACAGAAACATCGACAACTTTTTGTCGATCTTGACGTATCATCTCAATAATCTGGGGCGTCTTGATCCGGCCTTGCTTTTTTCTGCCA
>CAZDTE010000076.1:0-15196 GCA_964508275.1 uncultured Ardenticatenales bacterium | reverse complement strand
CTAACAGTCTTCGTGATACCTTTCTGGCAGGTTTATTTCTCTGGAAAAGCCTAACACCTGACTACTGACTACCCCGCTCGCCGAAGGTCTGCCTGAACAGGCAAGCGTCTCCTGACCGAGGCGAGCAGCTCCCCACCCTTCTCCCTCTTTTGTCTCATTTGCCATTGACATTTGGGACAAACTGTGGTAAACTTGCAATGTCGAATAGCCACCAACAACTGTAAGAAAGGGGCCCGGCAACATGGTACGATCGAGAACGGAGCAGATGGTGGACCGACTACGCGAACTGCAACGAAGCACGCCGGACATCGAGGCGTCTGCGATAGTCAGCGTGGATGGGCTGACGATCGCATCGGCGTTGCCCGGCGATGTGGAGGAGGACCGCGTGTCGGCGATGTCCGCCGCAATGCTGTCCCTCGGCGAGCGGATCGCACAAGAATTGGGTCGCGGCATACTCGATCAGGTATACATCCGAGGGGAATCGGGCTACGTCGTCCTGATGTCCGTTGGCGAAGAGGCGGTGTTGACCGTCCTGGCCAGCAAGAACGCAAAACTCGGCCTGATCTTCCTGGACATGCGACGGGCTGTGGTGGACTTGGTCAGAATCGTGTGACTTTCCGGCCAAACGAGCGATCCACTGGCTCCGTTCGCTCGCCGGCCACCGGCATCTGCGGGTGGCCGGATATTGGTCCCTCTCAAATAGGACCGGGCAACTCTTCACGGAGGGCATCTGCTCTCCGTGTTTTGCTGTTTCCACCATGTGGCGTGCCCACAAAGCCTGGCAAAGAGGACCGGGAGAATGAGTGAAGCCAAATACATCTTCGTGACTGGAGGGGTTGTCAGCTCTCTGGGCAAAGGAATCGCGGCGGCATCCATTGGCCGCATCCTAAAGAGCCGGGGAATCAAGGTCACCATTCAGAAGCTGGACCCGTACATCAACGTGGACCCCGGGACGATGGCCCCCTACCAGCACGGTGAAGTCTACGTCACCGAAGACGGGGCGGAAACAGACCTGGACCTAGGGCACTACGAGCGATTCATTGACGAGAACCTGGGTCACCTGAACAATCTGACAACCGGACAGGTCTACTCCGAGGTGATTGCCAAGGAGCGCCGGGGGGACTATCTGGGTGGCACGATTCAGGTCGTGCCGCACATTACGCACGAAATCAAGCGCCGCATCCTACAGGTCGGTAATTCCTCGCGGGCCGATGTGGTGATCGTGGAGATCGGCGGCACGGTGGGCGATATCGAGAGCCTGCCCTTCCTGGAAGCCATCCGCCAAATGCGCAAGGACCTGGGCCGAGAACGCGTTCTGTATATCCACGTCACCCTGCTACCATACCTGGCCGCATCGGGGGAACTGAAGACCAAGCCCACCCAGCACAGCGTCAAAGAGCTGCGCGGCATTGGTATTCAACCCGACGTCATCGCTTGCCGCTCGGACAAGCCGATCGATGACGCCACCAAAGCCAAGATTGCCCTGTTCTGTGATGTGGACCAGCAGGCCGTCATCCCTCTCCCAACAGCAGAGAGCATCTACGAAGTTCCTCTCATGATCGAGGAGGCCGGGCTGGGCGATCTGATCACCGGGCGACTGGAATTGCCCCACACAGGACCGGACCTGAGCGCCTGGAGCAACCTGATCGGGAAACTGAAGGAACCAAACCCTGAGATTCGGGTCGCCCTCGTCGGCAAGTACGTCGAATTGCAGGATGCGTACATGAGTGTACGCGAAGCACTAGTTCACGCCGCTCTGTATCACGGTCGCACCGTCACCATTGACTGGATCCACTCTGAGGATATGGAGAAGGGGCGAGGAATAGACCGGCTCGCCAAGGTCTATGGGATTGTCGTGCCCGGCGGGTTTGGCTACCGGGGAATTGAAGGCAAGATCATCGCTGCCCGCTATGCTCGAGAGCACCGGGTCCCCTATCTGGGCCTGTGTCTCGGCCTGCAGGTCATGGTGATTGAACTGGCCCGCCATGTGATCGGTACGGACGAGCCGAACAGTAGCGAGTTTGACCCCCACACACCGTACCCGGTCATCGACCTCATGGCCGATCAGCAAACGGTGACCGATCTGGGCGGAACGATGCGTCTGGGGAGCTATCCCTGCCAGTTGGTACCGGGCACGCGAGCGGCGGAGGCTTACGGCGTGAGCGAGGTCCGGGAGCGGCACCGGCACCGGTTTGAATTAAACAACGCCTATCGCGATCTGCTCCGCGCGGGCGGCATGATCTTCAGCGGACTGTCTCCGGACGGACGGCTGGTGGAAATCGGGGAACTCGCCGATCACCCCTGGATGGTGGGAAGCCAGTTCCATCCTGAATTCAGATCCCGGCTTGATGCCCCCCACCCGTTGTTCCGTGACTTCATCGCCGCAGCCATTGCGACGCTGCACGAAGGGGATCAACCACCGTTGCTCCCCGGCGAGAACTAGCGGTTCCGGAAGCCTGCGTGCAGAGCGCAGGAAGCAGATTCGGGCATGACTCATTGTGGCGGATAGGCCCAATCTGTCAACCTGCTCAAGCGCCATTTCGGATCGGCCGGACTTGGCGAATTCGAAAAGTTGTGGTAGAATACGGCCCGATTATCGCATTGTGGCAGGAGTAACGATACCTTCGGCTCAGCCGGAAAATGGCGGTTCTTGTTTCGCCGGACTCTTGCAAACCTAATTGCCCTTACAGAAGGAGGATAGTCGAATATGACCTACGTCATCTGTGAACCCTGTGTCGACGTGAAGGACGCAGCTTGCGTAGAAGTCTGCCCAGTTGATTGCATCTACGAGGGGGAGGACATGTTTTACATTCACCCCGACGAGTGCATCGACTGCGGGGCTTGCGTGCCTGAGTGTCCGGTCGAGGCCATTTTTGAGGACGTTGAAGTTCCCGAACAGTGGCAAAGCTTCACGGAGAAAAACGCCGAATTCTTCGAATAGACGGTAACTGCGGCTTGCCGCAGAAATGGAATCTGGGGATGCAGATTGGCGTCCGTGGACGGTGTTCGGGTACAGTCCTGCGGAACAGGCTCCCAAACGACGCCCGCTCGGGGTCGTGAATCTGCGTCCCCACCCCTTTTTCTCTGACCTCCGAGTGTCTTCTCAGTACCCCGGGGGACAAGATGGCCGGCCTCCTAACTCCCCAACCATGGGAGACTCAAGTGCGCTCTGGCCCATAGTGGTGTCACATCCCTTCGCAGGTGAGGGAACTCTACAGGTGTCCCTCAGAAACGCAGTGACCGGGTCCAATCCTCATCTTCGGGGAGCGGCCCAATGATCGCCAGCCTGAGCCTATCCCCGCACAGAACGTCTTGAGCCACCCGCTGCACATCGGCGGGGGTGACCTCGTCTACCTGGCGGAGGACTGCCTCGACCGTCTCCACGCGGTCATCCAGAGAAGATTGAACGCCAACCCAGGCTGCGTTGGCATAGCTGTCTTCGAGCCGCAGTAATGTCCGCCCCTTTACGAACTCCTTGGCCTTGGCCAGTTCTTCCTCGCCCACTGGCTCCTGCCGCAAACGGTCCCACTCGCCCAGAATCGCAGCCAGTGCGTTGCTGGCCTGGCGCGGGTCTACGCCGGCATACGTAACCAGGGCGCCCGAATCGGAAAGAAAGGCCGTGTAGGAATACACGCTGTAGGCCAGCCCCTGTCGCTCGCGGACTTCCAGGAACAACCGCGAACTCATCCCCTCACCAAGGACCGCATTGAGCATCCGCAGGACAAACCGATCGGGATGTTGGCGCGGGAGGCCGGGGCAGGCTACGCAGAGGTGCGCTTGCTCGATGTCGCGGTGTCGGATCGCCGCCTTCGGGCCCGGCACCGGCGGAACCGCAGGCCGGAACGTTTTGGCTCCGTTCTCTCCCCACCGCGCCATCCGAGGGCTCACGAGGTCCACCACCCTGGACATCGTGACCGGGCCGGCCACTGCGAGTACCACGTTGGCCGGGTGGTAGAAGTTGGCCCAGTGTTCGACGATGCGGGAACGGGAGATACTCGTTACTGTTTCGCGGGTACCGGCGATGTCGCGCCCTAGCGGATGGTCGGGCCACATCAACTCGTCCAGCATCATGAAGACCACATTTTCAGGTGTATCCAGTGATTCATTGATCTCCTCAACGATCACCCGACGTTCCTTCTCGACCTCGTTTTCGGCAAACAGCGAGTTATGAACCATGTCAGTTAACACATCCACGGCCACTTCCAAGTGTACCTTGCCGACCTTCGCCCAATAGGTCGTCAACTCGTGGCCGGTATTTGCGTTGAAAATACCGCCGATCCCTTCGATGGCCAGCGACAACTCCTTGGCCGTGGGACGCCGCTTCGTTCCCTTGAACAGCATGTGCTCAATGAAATGGGAGAGGCCCCCATCCGCTTCCGATTCATACCGCGAACCCAGGCGGACAAATAGTCCTACGCCAACTGAGTAGGAGTGTTCCATCGGAACCAGGTGGATTCGGAGGCCACTGTCCAGCGTTGCCGTTTCCATTATGCTCATAGCTTATCCCTGACGATCTCTCCTCACGATAGCATCTGCCATCCGGGAAACCTGTCCCATTTCCTGAACATCGTGAACGCGCACGATGTCGGCACCTCTGGCCACACACAACGCCACGACGGCCGCGGTGCCCCAAATCCGTTCCTCTGGGGGAACGTTCAGCGCGTAGCCGATGAACGACTTGCGCGACGGTCCGACCAGCAGCGGTCGCCCCAACGCTCGCAATTCGGCCAACCGGTCCAGCAACTCAAGGTTCTGCTCCACCGTCTTTCCAAAGCCGATTCCGGGGTCGAGTAGAATACGGTGCTCCGGTATCCCGGCATCGACGGCCCGGTGCACACTTTCGCCCAATCCGGTGGCCACATCTGCCAGCAAATCGTCGTATTCGACGCCCACATAGCGGCCACCTAATCGCTCGGAGAGCGCCGCGTCGGCAGTACGGCTCCGGTTGTGCATCAGAATCACTGGAACCCCGCTTTCGGCCACCACGCCGGCCAGATCCGGATCCATGCGCAGGCTCCACACATCGTTGACCAAGCTGGCACCTGCTTCCAGCGCCCGGCGGGCAACTTCGGCTTTGTACGTGTCAATGGAAATGGGGGCGGAGAAACGCCTGGCCACAGCCTCAACAACCGGCAGGACGCGCCGGCACTCTTCCTCCACGGACAAAGGCGCGGCCCCGGGGCGTGTCGATTCACCGCCGATGTCGAGTAGGTCGGCTCCGTTGGCGACAAACGACTCGGCCTGGGCCAGTGCACGGGTCACGACGGCACGGGGTTCACCGTCAGAGAACAGCCCGTCGCCGGAGAAGGAATCCGGGGTCACATTGAGGATGCCCATCAGGTAGGTCTTCTCGCCCCAGCGGAATGATGTGGGGCCGATGGTCATCGCGTCTGGAACAACACCTACCACCCGGCTACTGGGCCCCCAATTCGGCGATCAATTGTTGAGCATAGGCCCGCCATTGCGGATCGTCGCTCAGCTCCAGAAAACGGTTGAGCGCCTCGATCGCCTCGCTGTTCTTGCTCTGCAACTTGTACACCGACCCCAGTCCAAGATAGGCCTCTGGCAGATTCGGGTCGAGGCTCAGTGCCTCCTGGAACGCCGTGATGGCCTCGTCCAGCCGGTCGAGCTGGGCCAGAGCACCGCCCAGGTTGTAGCGGATTTCGGCATCGTCGGGAGCCAGGTCCACAGCTTCCTCAAAGGCTTCTACAGCCTTGCTCATCTGCCCCTGCCGGTAATAGGCCACACCCAGATTGGAGTACCCATCGGCGTGTTGCGGATCCAGCTCGACCACCTTTTCAAAGGACGCTACCGCCTTTTCAAACTGTTCCACTTCGGTGTAGGCATTGCCCAGTTGGAAACGAGCCTCCACCGACTCGGGAGCCAACGCGACGGCTTGCTCCAGCTCTTGCACCGCCTCCGCTTGCTGTCCGCTCTCGAGCGCTGCGCGACCGAGTTGAATGTGGTCCGCCACCGCCGTTTGGTCGGCAGGAGGGACCGTCGCCGGTGGGGACGAAGTTGCGCACGCGCTGATGGCTGTAACGGCAAGCAAGCCGACAAAGAGGCACAGCAGCTCCCTCAGTCGCCCAGAACTCCCACAAACCGGCCCGCGTTGAAGCGGATACGCAAATGATCTAGTAGGCTCCATTATCCTCCACCCCTCGTCCGGGCCACATCCGAGTAATCCCGATCTGGAAAGCCAAAGCATCGGGTGAGCTGTTCTTCAATCTGCTCGTTCAAGGACTCACGCATACGAAAGCAGCACCACCTGGGGCTCGTCCGGCACCGAAGAGCGCGTTACCTTCAGCTTTGCCTGAGGTTGCACCGACTTCAGCCCCATCTGATCTAGAAACTTCTTTACTGGGTGCAGCTTTCCTTTGTAAGCTGGGGTCTTGAAGTGCATGGGAATCACGATGCGCGGTTCTAACAGGCTCACCACTTCGGCTGCTTGCGCCGGACCAATCGTCGCGCCCCCGCCAACCGGTATCATGAGCAGATCGACGTCATTGAGCGCCTCCACCTGAGACTGGGTGGGAACGTGCCCCAAGTCCCCCAAATGAACCGCGGTGAGGTCCTCAAGATCGATCCGGAACACGGTGTTCTTTCCTCGCTGGGTCCCTTTCTTCTCGTCGTGGTAGGTGGCCACGCCGGTGACAAATACGCCCTTGACCTCATACTCGCCCGGCCCGCGGAGCACCCTGAACTTCCCTCGGAAGCCGGTAACGCTGCTGTGATTCTCGTGGTCGTGGCTTATCGTGATGATGTCTGTGCGAATGTGAGGTTGCTTGTACCCGCAGTTTTTTCCAAAAGGGTCCGTCACCACTGTTCCTCCGCGGCTGTGCAGCCGAAAGCAGGAGTGACCGTACCAGGTGATTTCCATCTTGGTTTGCTGTCCTTCCGTAACAGGGCGCTTCAGAGACACTCAATTATAACCCAAAGCGTCGATTTGAACAAACCATGACGTATGGATCGTTTCCCTCTTGTCGGGTAACGCTTTTCCAGAGAAATAAACCTGCCAGAAAGATATCACGAAGCCTGTTAGAATTCGCGAAATGTCTTCAAACGAGGTGGAAAAGCCCAAGGAACTCCCCTGTAGATTGCTTCTTCGATCTATTGTGGGCTGCATCGAGAATCTGTTTGGGAGAACTATTCTCTTGGAGTTCCCTAACAACACGTTTGACAGCGATTGCAACATGGGTTATAGTATCACGGTGGTGACCGTGACACGAAAGTCGCACCCATGAAATCGGCAAGACGACGACCTCGATCCGGGGTTCCGCCTGCGCCTGCGAGCAGGGTAGCTATCCCGCGATTGGCGCGCCGCACGCTGACGCTGGTGGCCGGACTGCTGCTCGTGGGGCTGGTACTCAGCATTCCACCGACCCCGCTTGTCAGCCTGGGCCCTCAGCGCGCGGTGCATTCATCCAACCCCAAGATGGGCATCCACACCCGCCTGACCGACGAGGTTGAGGAGTGGAAGATCAAGCGCACGCTGGAGATGGTGCGGGAAATGGGGGCCCCCTGGATCGTCGAGTACTTCCCCTGGGGCTACATCGAGCCGGAACCAGGCCAATACGATTGGGCACATGCCGATCTGGTCGTGAATCACGCCCGCCGCCAGGGCTTGACCGTCATCGCGCGGATCGATTTCGTCCCCGAATGGGCGCGCCCTCCCGACACAACATTCCGTTACCTTGACGAGGACGGTTACGCGACCTACGCCAACTTTATCCACGCCTTTGTGGAGCATTTCCGTGGCCGCGTGGGCTATGTGATCATCTGGAACGAGCCGAACCTGTCGTTCGAATGGGGCTTCCGGCAACCGGACGCCGCTGCCTACGCGCAATTGCTGCGGGCGGCGTACCGCCGGGCCAAAGAAGCAGACCCGACCGTGCAAGTGCTTGCGGCTGGACTGGCCCCTACCCTCGCCCCTCCCGGCGATCCCGGTGGGATCAACGATCTGGACTACCTGCAGGCTCTCTACGACGCCGGCGCCGCACCCGACTTCGACATCCTGGCCGCTCACAGCTATGGTTGGAAGTTCCCCGCAGACGATCCGCCGGCCCCCGACAAGATCAACTTTCGTCGGGTGGAGTTGCTGCGCGACGCGATGGTTCGCAACGGCGACGGGGACACGCCAATCATCATCACGGAGGGCGGCTGGAACGATCATCCGCGTTGGACAAAGGCCGTCCGACCGAGCGCGCGCCTGGCCAACACGATTGCGGCCTATGAGCTGGCCCGCGACTGGCCGTGGTGTCAGGCGCTCGTGATCTGGTCTTTCCGCACCCCTTGGCTCACCCACACCTTTCGCGATTACTTCACGTTCGTGACACCGGATTTCATCCCCAAACCGATCTACACCGAGGTGCAACGGTACGGGCGGGGAGAGCGGGCCGCTCGGCCATAGCGCAAGGGTGTGGCGAGTGCAACCGCAAGGAGAGGACTGCACATGCGCCGGGGGCGACGCCGCGAGCGCAGCGAGCGTCGGAAGCTACGCCTCCAGCGTCAGCTTCATTGAGTCGGACTGCCACGAGTCTCGCGAGCGTCTCGCCTGACGAATGAAGGGATTCGTGTGGCGCAGTGCAGGCGGACGACGATATCGGTGCTATGTAGCGGACAGGGCACAAGCAACGTCAGTGGGCAACTGCCATCTGAGCGAGCAGCCAGGGAACCGCTGCGCAAGCTCCGCAGTACGTTTTTTTTGACAAACCCGGTAAGCTGTGGTATAATTATGTCGACTAGTAGCCGGTCGACAAACGGCCAGAGGCTATTTCCGGAAGCCTGGTTTTCCGAAACGAAAGGTGGTCCAACTGATGAGAACCCCGTTTCTGTTCCCGCACGAGAGTGTTGGGGAACTGAAGCACGCTCGCGATGGACAGTGGTTAGCGCTAGTTGAAGAGGTAGAGAGCTTACCGGAAACACACAAAGACAGCCTGGCGTTTTCCTTGATGATGATCCGTATCTGTGGATGCCTACGGTGTACCAACTACAAGGCCAGTTTGGGTTGCACAATCTGTTCGCAGCGAGCCGTGCGCAACTCGAAAGCGCCCGATGCGACCCTCATTCGGTTGTTCCATCGGGCAAAGGAAGAGGTAGACGAGTTCCTGGAAGGTCGTGAAGAGAAGCTAGAACGAGCTGCCTGATTCCCGGCGTTGTCCAATGAAACAGCGCTGGAAATTCTGGCTCACCATGTGGGCAGGGTGTGGGTTTCTCATCCTCACCCTGCTCATGACGTATCCGTTATCACTCCGCCTCACAACCAGCCTCCCGGACAAACAGGACCCTCTCCTGAACGTATGGATTCTCACTTGGGAAGCACATCAACTGGTGCGTGCGCCCTGGCAGGTCTTCAACGCCAACATCTTCTACCCCTTCCGCAACACACTCGCCTACTCCGAAACACTGTTCAGTACCTCGGGGCTTGGGTTCCCGTTCATGGTTGCGCCATCCACGCGCATCCTCGGTTTCAACCTGATGTTCCTGGCGACGTTCGTTCTGTCGGCGTTCGGCACCTACCTGCTCGTCTTCGCCTTGACCCGGCAGCGCCTGGCGGGCGTGGTGGCCGGCCTCATCTTCGCCTTCGCGCCCTATCGCTTTGGACACCTCAGTCAGATTCAGTTGCTCTCGGCCCAGTGGTTTCCGTTCGTGATCCTGTCGCTGGATCGCCTGCTCCGTCGCCCAGCGCGGCAACCGAGTCACAGGGCGTCCGTGCGCTCCGTGCTGCCCTTTGTCGTCTTCTTCGTGGCCCAGTGTTTGGCTTCCTTTTACTACGCCTTCCAGGTCGCACTTGTTGTCGGATTGTACGTCCTTTTCTTTCTCGTGGCCCATCGCCACAGCCTCAACCGGGTAGCGCTGGGCAACCTGGTGCTAGCTGCCGCCCTGTCGACCGCGCTGGTGCTTCCGCTCTCCCTGCCATATCTCGCCGTGCAGAACGAGCTGGACGCCGGCTGGAGCCTGGAGAGCAACGAGACCTTCTCCGCCAGTTTGCAAGCGTACGTGTACACCGCAGAGAGCAACCCGCTCTACGGCTCACGAGTTTCCGACCTGGCCTACACGTATGGCCCGTGCTGCCCGCCGGACACGCTGTTTCCCGGCCTCATGGCAATCTTCCTGGCCCTGGCCGGCCTGGTGGGCGGGCGAAAAGCCGGCCAAGTCCAACGAGCATCTCTGCGCAAAGGGTTCTTTGCGCTGCTCCTTTTGGTGGCATTCGTGCTGTCGCTCGGACCTACGCTGCACGTCCGGGCCGGCCAGGCCATTGCCCTGCCATTCTCGCTCCCCTACGCCTGGCTTTACCGGGCCGTGCCGATCTTCCGGGCGATGCGTGCCCCCGTGCGTTTCGCCAACCTGGTGATGCTGGCCCTGGCCGTGCTGGCCGGGTGGGGAGCCGCGTACCTGCTGGGCCGGCTGCCTTCCCGCACTCGAGCTCTCGTGACGGCGGGACTGGCCGGTGCCATCTTGCTGGAGTTCGCGGCCCTGCCGGTCGGAGCCATTGCCATCCCCACACCGGACACGATCCCGCCGGTCTACCGCTGGCTGGCCGACCAGCCCCCGGCCGTGATCCTGGAGCTGCCGGTGGCCAGCAAGTTACCGACCTCGTCGCTGAGCGCGCCCACCGATCCCCGGCAAGCCTGGGCAACCAGCCGCCTGCTCGAACACCAATACTTCTCCACATTCCACTGGCACACGACGCCGGACGGGTACAGCGGCTTCATTCCTTCACGCCACGGCGAAATGGTGTACGAGATGGAGCGTTTCCCGTCGGCGAGGGCGATCGCGGCACTCCAGGCCCTGGACGTGCGCTGGCTGATTCTGCACAGCGACGATTTCAGCGCAGAACGCTGGGCGGCCATTCAGTCTGGCCTGCCACGATTCCCGGAGGTCGGGCTGGTGGAAACATTCGAGTCGGACTACGTCTACCGCGTGCAAGCCACTCAGCGGGCCGCGCCCTTAGCGGTTGCCGGCTATCTTCCGCCAACCGCACAAGCAGGGCAGACATACGTTGCCCACGTCCTCCTGCGTGCGCCGGACACCGGGCCCGTCGCTGCCAAGCCGACGGACCGGGTGCCGGTTCGCGCCACCTGGACAGATTCGCACGGGCAAGGTCTCGAGGTTCGAGCATCCTTCACCCTGCCGTTGGTCAATTCCGGGGCCGAGGTGCGGGCCATTGAGCTTACGACTCCGGCGGAGGCCGGAGCGTACCGGCTCGTCATGGAAAGCGTCGGCGAAGGCGACGTGCCGGCGTTTCAGGCAGAGGGGCAAGTGACCGTGGGCGAGCAAGCCGGCGACGGGGCGATGCCGGTACCGGTGCAGTTGCTCCCGTTGGCGGATGCGCCAACCCTCGCTGCCCGTGGCGACACACTGCGCGTTGACCTGCGCTGGCAAATCCTGGGGAAGATCAACGAATACGATAGCGCGTTTGTGCGCCTGGTGGACGACGAGGGTCGGGCGATCGCCCAGGCGGATCATGGAGCCGGCGGCCCGGAACACCCCACCTTGCTCTGGGTACCGGGCGAAACCGTCGCCGACGCCTATACCCTCAACATTCCAGCGGATGCAGCGCCCGGCCTGTACCTCCTGGAAGCGGGCCTCTACCGCCCAGACGACCTCGCGCCACGCTTGTTGCTCGGCGAAGGCCGGGAATTCGCGCGGGTCGTACGCCTGGCCTCAATCACCATTCAGTAGCTGCTTCAGCCGCTCCAGGTTCTCCACATCCTCGTGCATATCCTGACTCTTGGGTGTTTCCAGGAGACCGGGGAGCGCGCGGAAACGCTCGTCGTTCAGGATGAGGCTAAACGGCTCCAACCCCAACTCGCCCTCGCCGATGTGGGTGTGGCGGTCCACCCGGCTGGCCAGGTCCTTCTTGGAGTCGTTTAGGTGCCACACCTTTAGTCGATGAAGCCCGACGAGGCGATCAAACCGGACGATGGTGCGCTCGTATTCCGAAGTAGTTCGCAGGTCGTAGCCGGCAGCGAGGAGGTGGCAGGTGTCCAGGCACACGCCGAATCGGTCCGGCTCGTCCACCAGGTCGAACAAGGTCGCGATCTCCTCGAACGTGTGGCAGAGCGTTGTACCCTGGCCGGCCGTGCCCTCGATGCAGACCATCACCTGTGATTCGGCAAGCTCGGCGACCGCCCGGTCTAGCGCCTGGGCCACGCGCCGGAGCGCCGCGTCGGTGCCGGACCCAACGTGCGCGCCGGGGTGAATGACCAGGTAGGGAATCCCCAGAACATCACAACGCTCCATCTCCACGAGCAGCGAGCCCAGCGATTTTTCCCATAAGGCATCGTCCGGAGTGCCCAAGTTCAGGAGGTACGAGGCGTGGGCTACCACCGGCGTGATTCCCGTCTCCGCCTGCCGGGCGTGGTAGCGGGCGATCTCCTTTTCCCGCAGCGGTCGGGCGCGCCACTGACTGTTGCTCTTCGTGAAGATTTGCATCGCCTGGCAACCAACCCGCTCGCCCCGGTCGAACGCATTGTCAACGCCACCGGCAATGGACATGTGTGCTCCCAAACGCATCGTACAATTCCTTTCACAGCGGGCCGGTCGCACTGAAACGGTGCCCGGCCAAAGGCCGATCAACGTGCCACAATTGTACCATGCAACAACGCGCGACACAAGTCGCGCGTTGTTGCGCCGCTTGACAATTTGGCGTTCAAGTTATATAATCATCGATGATGGGCCGCTAGCTCAATTGGCAGAGCAACTGACTCTTAATCAGTAGGTTACAGGTTCGACTCCTGTGCGGCTCACTTCACGTCACCGGCCATGGCGGCGGCCACGCATCACCCACATCTTGTGGTCATGGAGGAGATTTCAAGACATGGCCCCTATCTACATCAGGAGTTTCTTCCTGCACCTTGACCGGCTGGGCGTGAAGGATACCACCGTCCACTTTGACCCTACCTCCCCCCTTGTATACAGGCCCTCGTAACCTCGGACCGAGTACTCCACATACTCCAACGCGTCTGCGAAGCCGTCATTGTCCAGGTCCCAATCATCATGGTTCGGGCCAGAGAAAGCAGTTCCTACACCAGTCATTCCCTCACTTTCAGAGATTTCCAAATTGAAATCGCCAGAGCCACCACAAGTGTCATCTGGAAACCATACAAAGTCGTGGGGCGAGGCTTTGCGCCTACACTTCGCCTGAGAGTAATTGTCCTCTTTATTGGACGGATAGATACGGGCCAGGTCGACCGCGTGAGGCTTGGATGTGTTGCTTAACCTAAGCCGCCGAAGGCGGCCGACTGCTGCTCCCTAGAACCGGTAGCGTACGGTGTAGCTGACCTTGGCCTCGCCGTCCGCCGGGACACGTACCCGGTAGGTCATGCTCTGGGCATCTACTTTCGTGTGATCCTGCGTTTCTCTGAGGATCTCCCATTCGCTCCAGCGGTACAGATGCTCTACGACCCGGATGGTGACTGCCTCTTCCTTATGGTTGCGCAAGGTGATCTCGAAGCTCTCTTCGATCACGTGGGACGACACCTTCTTGAAGTCCGTCCGTTTCCGTTCACCGACGATGTCGAACGCGTCCCCAACGTAGAGACGGAGGGTTTCGTCCTTCGGCGTATGGTCAATGTTGTCCTCGCCGATGAACTGGGTCGAGCCGTCGGCGTCCTCCTTGTAGACGCGGATGACGCCCTTGGGGAGCGGGATGCCCAGGCCGGCCTGCTCCTCATTCTTGAACTCCAGCACGACGTTCACCTTGCGGTTACCCTCAACACCGAAGGACTCCTCAGTAATGGGGTCGCGGCCCGGCACAAAGTAGAGCGGTGCGCCGTCATACAGGTACAGTTTCTCCACCGGAACCTGTGTTGCGCTGGTAAACTCGATCTGCTTGGTGCTGGCGTCTTTGAGCGTGGTGGGGCGTTGCAGCGTGTAGAGGTGGTACTCAAAGAATCCCTGCTCAACGAACTGGGGCGCTGCTTCGCGGGCCGCGTAGCCCAGGTCCTCGCCGTAATACCTGGCTTCGGGAACCTCTGCTCGCCGCACATCACCGGCGATAAGCTGCAGATCGGTATCCTCGAACGTGGCGCCGCTGTTGTTGTTGATCGTCACCCAGCCGTTGAGGTCCATCGCCTGGTCGTCATCCGACACGAGGGCAACGTAGTTCGCTTGCCAACTCATACCACCGGTCAGGTAGGTGATCACGGCATCGTGTAGGCCTTTCTTGACGGCATCGAGTTGCCAGAGCAGCGTTGGACGCGTGATTAGTCCCTCCGGCAACGTGGGGAAGTTGAACTCACGCACACGTTCGGCCTTGACGATGGTCACTGCACCCTTGGAGTCCGCCAGGATGATGTCCCCCGCGCCACTGAGCAGCATGCCGGTGTAGTACGTTCCGTCCTCAGTGACCAGCGATATTTCCCGGTCCACGTACTTCTGCAACAGCTTGCGACTGCCCACCAAGTCATACTCATAGTTCTGTTCGAGCACGGTCGTTCCCTCTGGATCCGTGAGGGACTGAAAATGCACGGAAGTCGGGTCGATCTGTGCTGCTACATCCGTGATGCGCACATCATTCAGGCCGGCCTTCAGCGTCAGTTGACGGTGATCTCGGACCAGAGCCAGGTTCTGATTGTAGATGGTTAAGGACGTCCCCTTCTCGGCCGCGTCTGCCGGAGCCGAGATCGTCCATCCGCCACTCAACAGGACGGTCACTGCCGTTGCCGCCACGAACATCGCCACGCTTCTGGAAATCCACCGTTTCACCATCTTTGTCCTCCTTTTACTATCAGATTGTCATGCGGCCAGTTCCTCTGTGGGGAAGTAACCGCTTTCCCAATAGACGCCGAAGACACCTGTACGGTTCCCAATTAGTACCAAGGTCCATTTGCGCATTCAACAAACATATGTTATAATCTTCAAGTAATGCCTATGTCTTTTTGTGCGCTGATCGGAAGGGAGGGAAACGGGAAATGCTACTACGGCCTGCTAAAGAAGCCGGTCGCCACGTCACCAGAAGTCGCGCAAGGAAACCCTTGCACTGGGTCCGGTGCTATGACTGCCGGCAGGAATTCTGGTTCGAGCTTGCTGACGCCTACCCAATCCAGGAGGCAGGGTATTTCAAGAATTGCTTCCGGCGACTGTTGGCAAGTTCCCCTTGCCCAGACCACAGGGAAGCCCTGGTACTGGACATAATCTAGGAGGCTGTCGGAGAGGTCTGTTTTCTTCTTATCAGGACACAGATTCTCAC
>CAZDTE010000075.1:0-15411 GCA_964508275.1 uncultured Ardenticatenales bacterium | reverse complement strand
GCGCGGGACGGGTCAGATTTCGCGCCGGTCCACCACGCGCACCGCCTTGCCCTGGCTGCGGGCGATGCTCTTCGGGCCCATCAGGCGGACGTTGGCCGCGATGCCCAGCGCTTCTTTCATCTCGTTGGCGATGTGCGTCTGCAGCGTGTCGAGCCGGCGCGTATCCACTGGCTGGAACAGGCGCTCCGCCGCCTCGACCCAGATTTCGAGCGTGTCCAGGTCGTGGCGGGCACGGTCCACCACGATCTGGTAATGCGGCTCCACCTCGTCGATGGCCAGCAACACGCGCTCGATCTGCGAGGGGAAGACGTTGACGCCGCGCACGATGAGCATATCGTCGGTGCGCCCCAACACCTTCTCCATCCGCACGATCGTTCGGCCACACGGGCACGGATCGGCGTGCAAGATCGTGCGGTCGCGCGTGCGGTAGCGTATGACTGGCATGGCCTGCTTCGTCAGGGTGGTGATCACCAGCTCCCCCTCCTGGCCATAGTCAAGACGTTCGCCGGTGGCGGGGTCAATGATCTCGGCGAGGAAGTAGTCTTCGAAGATGTGCAGCCCATTGTGTTCGAAGCACTCGACGGAGACGCCGGGGCCGATGATCTCGGTCAGACCGTAGATGTCATACGGGTCCAGATTCAGGTAACGGCCAATCTCGTTGCGCATACTGTCCGACCAGGGCTCGGCACCGAAGATGCCCACGCGCAGGTTCATGCGCTCGATGATGTCCACGCCCATCTCGGCGGCCTGCTCGGCAAGCACAAGGGAATAGGATGGCGTGCAGGTGAGCACCGTCGCCCCGAAGTCCTCCATGAGCATGATCTGGCGCTTGGTCAGGCCGCCGGAAATCGGTACCACTGTGCAGCCGATCCGTTCCGCGCCCATGTGGAACCCCAACCCGCCGGTGAAGAGGCCGTAACCGTAGGCGTTGTGGACGACGTCGGTGGACACGACGCCGCAACTGGACAGCGTCCGCGCCATGACCTCGCTCCACAGGTCCAAGTCATCACGCGTGTAACCTCCCACCGTCGGCTTGCCGGTCGTGCCACTCGATGCGTGGATGCGCACGACGTCGGTCAGGGGCACGGCGAACAGCTTGAACGGATAATTGTCGCGCAGATCCTGCTTGGCGGTGAAGGGCAACTTCGCCAGATCATCCAGGCTATCGATGTCGCCGGCCGTAACGTTGGCCCTGGCCATCGCATGGCGATAGAAAGGGATTCGCTCCGACGCATACGAGACGATCTTGCGCAATCGCTCAACCTGAAGGGCCTCCAACTCCGACCGGGGCATTGTTTCGTACTGCTCATTCCAGATGGGCATAGTCTCCTCCCTACCAAATACAGTTGTGAAAGCAAGATGTTGGGTGAAACGTGTTGCGTAATGCGTGTTGCGTGGTACGCCCGACGCTGCCCGCTCCACGCCTATCCTCTCCCATTCCTCCCGCGCTCGCGCCCGTTGCGCTGGCCCAGGTAGGCCCGCTGGACCCGCTCGTCGGAAAGCAACTGGCGGGCAGGACCGTGGGCGACCACACTGCCCCGTTCGAGCACGTATCCGCGGTCAGCGATGCGCAGGGCCGCGCGGGCATTCTGCTCCACCAGAAGCATCGTTCTGCCCTGATCGCGCAGGGACTGGATAACGCGGAAGATCTCTTTGACCAGCAACGGGGCCAGGCCCAAGGACGGTTCATCCAGCATCAGCAGTCGCGGCCGGGCCATCAGGCCACGCCCAACGGCGAGCATTTGCTGTTCCCCGCCGGACAGGGTGCCGGCAGGCTGTTGGTGACGATCCTTGAGCACGGGAAAGGTTTCAAAGACCTGGTTCATATCGGCCATCACCTGCTGGCGGCCATCGGCGCGGTATCGGTGGTATGCTCCGAGCAGGAGGTTGTCTTGGACAGATAACGGGCCGAAGACCTGTCGCCGCTCCGGCACATGGCTGATGCCCAGACGCACGAGATGGCTGGGCGAATGTTTCTCAATCGGCTGGCCATCGAGAAGTATCTGGCCGTTCCTCGGGGGAACCAGGCCCGAAACGGTGTTGAGGAGCGTGGTCTTGCCTGCACCGTTGGCCCCGATGAGGGCCACGATTTCCCCGCGCTCGACGCGCAGCGAAACCCCGCGCAGCGCCTGGACGTGGCCATAAAAGGTGCTGACGTCCTGCAACTCCAGCATAGTTCGTTTCTCCTTGCGTACTGCGTTTCGGGTTTCGAGTTTTGGGTTTCGGGTTTCGAGTTAGGCCCGCCCCTACTCCCACGCGTCTCCAAGGTAGGCCAAGATCACGGCCGGGTCTTGCTGGACGGTATCGGGATCACCTTCAGCGATCTTCTTGCCGTGGTTGAGCACGATGACGCGGTCAGCGATGCCCATGACCAACTCCATGTCGTGTTCCACGAGCAGAATTGTGCCCCCATCATCCCGTATTTGGCGGATCAGGTCGTCTAGGTCTTCCACTTCCTCGCGCGCCAGGCCCGCACCCGGCTCATCGAGCAACAGGAGAACGGGCTCAGTGGCCAGCGCGCGCATGATCTCCAGTCGCCGCTGTTCTCCGAAGGAGAGATTGCCGGCCATCTCGTCGGCTCGCTCATGCAACCCCGCGAGCGCGAGGAAGTGCCGGGCCCGGTCTCGAATGGCCTGCTCTTCGCGACGGGCCGACGGCAAGCGGAAGGCGGCCGGAAGAATGCCGTAGCCGCTCTGCAAATGCCGTCCCACCATCACGTTTTCCAGCACGGTCATGTTGGCGAAGATCTGCAAGTTTTGGAACGTGCGCGCCAGGCCCTGCTCCGCAATCTGAAACGGCTTGATCCCCCGCAAGCTTCTTCCCCGGAAAAGCACCTCCCCGTGGTCGGGCGTGTAAAGGCCGGACAGCAGGTTGAACAGGGTCGTCTTGCCCGCGCCGTTCGGCCCGATGATGGCTACGATTTCGCGCGATCGTACCTCGAAGCTCACCTCATCTACGGCGACAATCCCCCCGAAAACCTTCTGCAGCGCTCGGACCTCAAGCAGCGGTTCGGAGCCGGTGCCTTTGATCATGCACGCTCCTCAGAAAGCCGGGCACGCGAGCGATTCCACCGGCCAGCAACGTACACAAACCGGCTGGTCAGCCCCTCGGGGGCGAAGATCATGATAGCCACCAGGATAATGCCGTAGGCGATAAGCTCATACTCGCCGCCGGCATAGCGTAACAACTTCGCCATCTCCGTGCGCAGAGCCTCGCGTAGGACGTAGACGGCGCCTGCACCAAAGGGAGCGCCCCAGGTGCTGCTCAGGCCGCCAACGGCAGCCATGGTCACCAGCTGCATGGAGGCCAGGAAACCGAAAGGGGCCGGGCTGACAAAGATCATGTAATGGGTATACAAACTCCCCGCAATGCTTGCGTAGATTGCGCTGACCACCAGCACCTGCAGCTTGAATCGCCCGGTGTCCACGCCCAACGTCTCCGCGGCGATCTCGCTGCCGTGCAACGAGCGCAGGGCCCGGCCAACCCGTGAGTTGACGATGTTCAGTGAGAGGGCCATGACCAAGATGACGACCGTCCACACCAGATAGAAGTACGACAGGTCGCTGCTGAAGACGAACCCACCGACGGTCAACCGGGGCACACCGGGAAGGCCGCTCGATCCTCCGGTCAGGTCGCGGAACTGACCGAACATCAGTTGCACGATAATGCCAAAACCGAGCGTGGCCATGGCCAGGTAGTGGCCGCGCAACCGGAAGATGGGCACCCCGATCAGGTAGGCCACGGTCCCGGTGAGCAGGACGCCGGCAAACATAGCCACCCAGGGTGACATGCCGAACTTGACAGTGAGAATCCCGGACGTGTAGGCCCCTAGTCCGTAGAAGGCAGCCTGTCCAAGCGAGATCTGCCCGGCGTAACCCATGAGTAAACATAACCCGATCACGACGATGGTCTGGATTCCGATGAAGACCAGGAGGCTCAGCCAGTGGGCGCTGCGCACAAACAAGGGTAACGCGGCGACAACCAGAACGAAGGCCGGGATAGCGAGGTTCTGCCTGCGCTGCAAAAGCGTTTGGGTCACAGAATTCGCCCTCACAAACTCGTCTGCGCCGATTCGGCTCGCCCGAAGAGGCCTTCCGGTTTCAGGAAAAGGATGACAAACAGCAACACAAAGGCGATGGCGTCCTTGAACCCGGAGGACAGCAGCCCGGCACCCCACGATTCCAACAATCCGAGCAGCAGCCCCCCCGCCACGGCTGCCGGGGCGTTTACGAGACCGCCCATCACGGCGGCCACGAACCCCTTGAGTCCCAGCGTCAGACCAATGTCGTAGCTGACCAGGGTCAGCGGAGCGATGACGATGCCGGCTACCGCCCCCAGGGCAGCGCTCAACCCAAAGGATAGCGCGGACATCCGCTGTGGACTGATGCCCATCAGGTCCGCCGCCCGCGGGTTGACAGCGCAAGCCCGCACAGCCTTGCCCATCATCGTGCGTTCCAGGAAGAACCAGAGACCAATCAAGATGACCACCATTGAGCCGGCGATCCAAACACGCTGCCGGCTGAGTACGGCGCCGAACAGGTGCAACGGCGGCCCCGGCGAAAAACTGGGCAGGGCGTACGGAGTGGTTCCCCAAATGAGCAGCGCTGTGCCCCGCAGCGCGATATCGACACCGATGGTTATAATGATCCACGTGATCGGTGTGGCTCGCCGGGCCGGGCGAATAACGATTCGCTCCATCGCCAGGCCCAGCAAGGTCACAGTCAGGATCGCGCCTACCGTGGCCAGGGGCAAAGGCATGACTTTCTGGTAGCTCACAGCCAGCATGGCCCCCAGCATGGCGAATTCGCCCTGCGCGAAGTTGATAATGCCGGTCACGCTGTAGATCGTGACAAAGCCCAGAGCAATCAGCGCGTAGATGCTGCCGGTGCTGGCTCCGGACAGCGTCAGTTGCACGTAGTCGGAAAAGCTGTATCCTGGCATATCTCGTCGCCGCTGTTGAGAGTCAGCACGTTACACATTGTGCGCTGCTCGTGTAACGTGCTGACCGGTAAAGCAGCAAATGCCTACTTGGTCCACTCTTCGGGCGGGAAGTAAACCCATTCGCCGCCCACAACCTTGACCATCACAACGTCGTCGGGACCGAGTCCAACATGATCATCAGCCGACATGTTGAAAATCCCTCCGGTGCCCGCAAAACCCTGAGTGCCCTCCAACGCATCGCGAACCGCCGCGCGGGCATCGGCCAGCGAGGCGCCATCCGGCACGGATTTCAGCGCCTCGAACACCATCTCCAGTCCATCGTAGGCGTGCCCGGCAAATGTGCTCACCGGGTTGCCTGTGAATGCCTCGTAGTCATTCGTGAAACCGATGAGGACCGGCTTCTGCGGGTCACCGTCCGCTAGCGCATCGACGGCAACCAGCTTGCCGATGGGGAACACAACGCCTTCGGCGTTCTCGGCGCCGGCAAGGTCAATGAACGGTTTCATCCCCACGCCGTGGTTGTGAATCAGCGGCAGCTCGATGCCCATCTCACGATACTGCTTGGTAAGGATCGAGGCTACCGGCGGCAGCGCGGTGACGACCACCGCTTCGGCCCCGCTCGCCTGGGCATTGGTGAGCTGGGCGGTCATGTCGGTGTCGGAGGCGGCGAACGTCTCTTCAGTCACGATCTCTACGCCCTCTGCCTTGGCTGCTTCCCGGAAGGCGTTGCGACCATCCTCACCATAGGCATTGTCAACGTAGAGAACGGCTGCCTTCGACAAGCCCAGCGCTTGGATGTACTTGGCCTGGAGCGGAGCGGTATGACGATTCATCGGCGGCGTCTTGAACACCCAGAACCGCTCGGCAACCGGCTCCACAATGGCGCTGCTAGAAGCCATGGAGACGTAAGGGATCTCTGCTTCCTGCACGACCGGAATGATGGCGACGCTGACGCCACTCGTCGTGCCACCAACGATGGCGACAACCTCGTCCTCCGTGATCAGCTTCTTCACCAGGGGGATTGCCGTGTCCCCACTCCCCTCCGTGTCATAAATGATGATCTCGACGGGGTGAACGACACCGTCTGCGCCCGTGATCCCGCCGGCTGCGTTGATCTGCTCCTGGATCATGAGCGCAGCGTCTCGCTCCGGCTCGCCCAAGAACGCGGCCCGGCCCGTAATCGCGGCCAGGAAGCCAACTTTGTACGGTGCGCCCATCGTTGCGGCTGGCGCCTCGGTCGGCTCGGGGGCTTTCGTTGGTTTTGCCTGTGCACAACCGGCCACTACGATTACCAGCAACAGGGCGACAACGGTCCAGGTCAGGGCTTTTTGAAAACGCATATTCTTTTCTCCTCCCGTTGAAAGTTCATGGTTCAAAGTCGTCAACAGATGCTCCGGCCTTTGCGAATCGGCCGGACACTGCCCGCGTCCGTAGTTCTGGTCGACCACCCCCTTCCCTCGATCACGGTGCACTCGCTCGACAACGCTCGGCCATGCCCGACAGATGACCACCGGGATGCCCGCGCGACCGAACGGCCGCTACACGCAATCCGCAAAGGTGCAGGTTATTCCGAAAGAAGATTCTGAATGCCCTACGAAACAGAGGAAATCACCGGGAGGAGAGGCAACAAGAAGCCAGCATAATGCCAACGTGCCACAGGCCAGAATCTCGGAAGGGGCGGCGATGCCCCAGGGAAAAGCTTCGTGCTCCACCGGTATTGCTAAGGCAAGCTACGGCCGCTCCTTCCGGTTTCGATTGCCTGCTTGCGCGGGCTATTATATCATGATGCCTTTGTGGAGTCAACTTGTGACGACCGTTGCACATCCGGCCGCTACGCTGGAACGAAGTAGACGTCCGTCGGCTTGAACTTGGACAACCGCCGGAACCGTGGCCGGACCTCCATGCCGATCCAGTCGAGCGAGGGTGCGTGGGGGTCCACGCCCAGCAGGCGGGTCAGGAACAGCGTGTCCGCGCCCTCCAGGCCGATGACGGCCAGCACGAAAGGTGTTTCCGGCAAGAACTCCTCGGAGCCAAAGTGACAGACCGTGAAGGCGTGGACGGTCGCTTTGCGCTCCGTCAGGTCCACCCAATCGGTTTCCGCCCCGGTGGTCATGTCGTGGCCACGAGGCGTCGCGTAGGTGTAGCGGGTCCTCGGTTCCACCGTACCCAGCAGGCGTTTGTTCGCCAGGCCGGCAAAGAACGGACTGTCCTGCCCGTAGGAGTTGATGTAGTCAATCTGGTAGGGGCGTTTCAGGATGATGGGCGCCAGTCCTTTGACGCTCTGCAATTCGTCGGGGTCCAGAGGGAATGGCACGTTGAAGAGAACGCTGCCCTCCTCCGTTTCGGGAACCCGCGACGAGGTGTCCCTCTTTGTCATGATCTGCCGTCCTTTCCTCCACCCATGGCTGTGCGCTGCTACGCCTCACGTTCCAGGATGCTGACGGTGACGTAGGTGCCGGTGCCGGCATGGCTGTGGATCGCGCCACGCTTAGCGCCGGTTACCTGGAGTGTGGCATCGCCAAAGTGCTCCCCAATCGTGTCCTGCAATTGCCAGAGAGTGAACACTGCCTGCATCAACCCGGTCGCCCCCACCGGATGACCGCAGGCGATCAATCCACCGCTGGGGTTGACGGGACAGACGGACGGCTCCGGCAAGCTCAACCCGTAGTCCACATTCGGCAAGAACGCCTGGCCACCGGCTGCGAACGCGCCCCCTTCGCCGTACCGGCAAAGCCCCATGTCCTCGTACGTCTGGATCTCGCTTGAAGTGTAGGCATCGTGCAATTCAACGAAGTCGATTTCGGACAACGGATCGGCGATGCCGGCCCGCTGGTACGCCTGCCGGCTGGCCATTCGACCGGCTCGGAAGGAATGCACGCCGGGGTAGCGAAACCCCTTGTCCCACAGAGCGCGGTAGTAGCCCAGGTCATCGGCATTGTCTTCGCTGGGGAGCAGATTCAGGCGCACAAAATCATCGAACGATTGGTGTGGCCGGTCGGCCATGCGCATGGCGTCGGTGCCGCGACCAATGGCCGTCACGCGCACTCGCGGCAGGCGTCGCCCGGTCGCCTTCTCCAATCGAGCCAGCCCCTCCTCGCTGGCCAAGACGACGAGCGCCGCGCCGTCGCTCATCACGCAAATGTCCAGTCGGGTTAGCGGCCAGGCCACCATCTGCGACGCGCGGACATCGGCGATGGAAAGGCGCATTCGCTTCTGGGCGTAGGGGTTGAAGTAGGCGTTCATGTGGTTCTTCACCGACACGTGCGCCATCTGTTCCACTGTGGTGCCAAACTCCTTCATGTGGCGGGTGACCATCATGGCGTAGTAGCCGCTGTAGAACCCCCCCACCGGGTAGTCAAAGTTGGTATCCGAGGCCAGGGCGATGAATTCGTTCCCCTTCCACGTATTCACCGTGGACATTGTCTCAAATCCGTAAGCCAGGCAGATGTCCATGTCGCCCGAAGCGACCGACTTGTACCCCTCCTGGAAGCAGATTCCGCCGGTGGCTCCGCCACCTTCGACGCGGTGGCTCGGCTTCGGGCACAGGCCAAGATAGTCTTGCACCATGATGCCGGCCATGAGCTGGCGGGTGAAATGATCGGAGAAGTACGAGGCCACCGAGCCATCCACGATTTCGGTGAACGCCGCCTGCGCCAGGCCGAGGTCCGCCAACGCGTAGTCGTACGCTTCCTTGACCAGTGCCGGGAACGTCTTGTCCGGGCGAGCTTTGGTAAACTTGCTCACCCCACCGGATACAACATACACAGGTCGCACCTTTGAACACCTCCTCGTGAGTTTCGGGTTTCGGGTTCGATGCTCTGGGCCGGAAACCCGAAACGGTCTAGGCCAGCCGAGCCAGAAGCACCCCAAACGCATAGAGACCGAGCAGCGGGAACATGACCACCAGCATGTTGAACGGATCCGGTGTCGGTGTGATCACGGCGGCGACGATGGCGACAACCAGAATAGCGTACCGGAAGTTCTTCACCAGGGTCTCGTAGGTGACGATCTTCATCTTGGCCAGGAAGAAGATCACTAAGGGTGTCTCGAAGGCCAGCCCGATCCAGAAAAGAAGGCTGGTTACAAACGAAATGTACTCGTTGAGTGTCCACTGCTGCTCAACAAAGTCGCTGCCAAACGCCATCAGGAAGGCGATCATTCGCGGCAACATGACCATGGCGGTGAACGCAACGCCCAGCAAAAACATGATGCTGGCGCCAGGAACGAGGATGTAGAGATACCGGCGCTCCTGGGGCATCAGGCCAGGCAGCAGGAAGCGCGCGAACTGATACACGATCACCGGCATGGCCAGCACGACGCCGGCAACGAGGGCCACCTTGAAGTAGGTAATGATCGTTTCGGTTGGTGAGATCGCCTGGGGCACCCGGCCACCCAGTGGGAGCACCAAGAAATAGAACAGCCGCCAGGCAAAGACTGTGCTCAACAACGTCGTTATGGATAGGGCAATCGCGACGATGACCAGGCGATTCCGCAGCTCCCTCAGGTGTGCGATGAGGGTCATGCGTCGCTGATCGGCCTGGTCACCGATCATGGGGATGGCGGGTTCGTTCATGAGGCCGGTGGCTTTTCCGCCGTCGGAGCGGTGGCAGGCTCCTTCCCATCCTCGGCGCCCGTATCAAGCCCCAGATCGGGCGACATGATCTGCTTTACGTCTTGCTCTAGATCGCGTACCGGAGCGGCGGCCTCTTTGAACTCTCTGTTGATTTCACTAGTTATGCCCTGGGACATCTCCCGGAATTCGCGAAGCGCTTTCCCAATTCCGGCCCCGATTTCGGGCAAGCGGTCGGGCCCAAAAACGATCAAGGCGATCACGAGGATCAGCATCAACTCCATGGGGCCCACACCGAGAAACTCCATCTCTCAACTCCTTAACTGCCACCATCCATGCGTGGGGCCGCCTACCGCCCAGGGTAGGCCCGGTCCTCCAGTTCGGCCAGGTACTTCTCCACCTCGATAGCCGCCTTGCAACCCTCGCCGGCAGACGTGATCACCTGACGGAACACGGGATCGGCAATTTCACCGGCCGCAAACACGCCTGCTACGCTGGTCCGTGTTTCGCGGTCCGTAATCAGATAGCTGTGATCATCCATCTGAAGTTGGCCTTTGAAGAGAGCGCTGTTCGGAATGTGACCGACGTAGATGAACACACCAGCGGTCTCCAATTCAGCGACCTCTCCATTTTTCACGTTCTTGACGCGCACCCCTTCGACGCCTTCAGTGCCCAGGATGTCCGTGACGACGGTATCCCACACAAAGCTGATCTTGTCGTTGTTGCCCGCGCGCCGCTGCAACGTCTGTCCGGCCCGCAGTTGGTCACGACGGTGGATCACGCGCACACTGGAGACGAAGCGCGTCAGGAACAACGCTTCCTCGAGCGCGCTATCCCCACCACCGACCACGACCACATCCTTTTCACGGAAGAAGAAGCCGTCACACGTCGCACAGAACGAAACGCCCTTACCGATCTGTTCATCCTCGCCGGGCACGCCCAGGCGGCGAGGCGAGGCCCCGGTGGTAATGATTACCGATTTCGCCTGGAATTCTCCCCCGTGCGTTTTCAGCCGGAAGGGGCGATTCTGGAAGTCTACCTCAGTAACGGTGTCGATCTCGATGCGAGTGTCGAACCGTTCGGCCTGTTCCTGGAACTTCTGAACCAGATCGGGCCCCGTCAACCCTTGCGGAAACCCGGGGTAATTCTCCACCTCGTTGGTGATCGAAACCTGTCCACCGATATCTTGGCCGGTGAACAGAAGCGGTTTCAGGTTTGCCCGCCCGGTGTAGATGGCCGCGGTGAGTCCGGCTGGTCCGGAACCTATGATGATGACGTTCTCGACATTCTCCATGACAATTCTCCTCACACTTGTCCTTATTTTGCCCGGGCGCAATTGGCGTCCACCCACCAGCGCGGCGCACGGGTGACCAGCCGGCCCTCGGCCGTCATGATCGGCCGGGAGCGTTCGTCACCGGGTGAACCACAGTCACATTCTGCCATTAGTTCGCCGTGGCAGGTATCCGCCACCGGAGAAACCTTCAGACATTTCGCACACACGTAAATCGTCCGACCGCTGCCTGCCATTGAGCACCTCCTTGTCCCCCGCGCGAACAGCGACCAACTCGCCATGACCGGCCCTACATTTTACCCCCTTTTCCCACATTTTGCAAGCCTCGATAGCACCGGCCCAACCCCCAACTCCATTTGACAAACAGGCAAAACTACTAGATAATGGTGGCCGTGCTTGGGTCGCCGGCGCTGGCACTCGGGGACAGGAGCCTGGCAATGACCGGGCCGTTTCTGCCGTGGCGGCGTGCTACACGCGCTCATCGGTACGACGGTGCAGATATCGAAAGGAGATACGGTGACGGGTTTGATGAGATCTGCCCGCAATCCCGTTGCTCCGTCAGTACCCCGCCGGCCGCTCGGCGCACTCCTCCTGGGGTTGGCGCTGGTGCTGTTGGCGGGGTGTGGCAACGGGAGGACCGGCTCGCAGCAGCCCACACAGACGGCGCGGGCGGGCGGCGCAATCGAGGAACACCGCTCACCGGCAACTCAACCGGCGAGCGTAGGCAGCACGGCCACGCCAACGGCCGGCTCCGACATGGTTGCCTCACCAACGCCCGGTGCCGGCGAGGCCCCCGTGCCAACGCGTGATGAAGTTGACAGGACCCGACCGGACGAGCCGTCTGCTGCGACGGCCACGCCCGTGTTCAGTTGGGATAGTCAAGTGGAGGAAATAGACTCGGTCGTCACCGTCACTCCGGCCGGCGCGACAGGGCCACCGGCCGACTCAGCGTTGCACCTGACCGTTCTCCACGTGCATGACAGCGTCGCCGGCCGCGAGGCCTTCCGGATGCTGATTCCGGAAGGCTGGCAGGCTGATGGCGGCGTCCTGTGGCGCTACGACCGCTTCGACCTGGCGACGGTGGCCATGCGGGTCTCGAATCCCGACGGGCTTGAGGCACTGGAATTCTATCCGCTCTTCCCATTCGTGTGGGTCGAGGGAGGCATCGCCTGCTGCCCGGAGGGGACCGAGTACCTGGGCCACGAGGTCGTGCGACCGATTACGGACCCCACAACGTTCGTCCGCGAGCTTGTGCTGCCACGGTATCGCCGCGGCGTGGGCGCCCGGGTGGTGAACAGCACAGCACTTCCGGAGGTCGAGCAGGCAGTGGCCGCATCCAGCGAGGGCACGGACGTCACCGCGGTCAAGGTCCGGGTGGAGTACCGGGAAGCCGGACACTGGGTGGAAGAGGACTTCTACGTCGTTCTTTTCTTCGCCAAGAACCCGTACGTTCCGGGATCTGTCCGCTGGGGAACGCAATACCTGTACTCCTTCAAAGCGGAGCGTGGGAAGCTCGATTCTGTTGCCAGCCTGATGCAGGCGCTAGTGTCGTCAGTGATCGTCGACGAGCAGTGGTTCAGCGAATACCAGCAAGTCGTGCAGATGGCCATCCAGAACGGCATGTTGGCGATCCGCAGTGCCGGGGAACTTAGCCGCATCATCGCCCAAACGAGTGAGGAGATCAGCCAGATCTACCGGCAGGCATACGAAAACCGGCAGGCGACCTACGACCGCGTGTACGCCGGCTTCAGCCGAGCGGTTCGCGGGGTCGAGACTTACCGCAACCCGTACGAGGGCCGCCCGATCCAACTTCCGTCGCAATACAGCTACGTCTGGGTCTCACCCCAGGGAGAATACACCTTCACAAACGATCCGGGTTACGACCCGAATGTTGGCTCTACGCAGACGTGGCGACGGATGGAACCGGTGCGATGAGTGATGCAGGGAGTGGGAGCGTGGGGCGGTGAGCGTGCGGCGTGGAGCGACGGAACACGCAGCACGCATTACGCAACAAGTGGCACCTGGTCGCTTTGTGTCTTGGTGGTAGATCATTCTCGCCCACAACGCAAGTCTTGTAGGGTAATCCTAGAACAGTCTGAGCTGGCGGGCCGGGCGGTGACCGTTTAGCACCACGAAGTCGGCGGCCCGTTTAGCGGACACGCCGATCGCGCGCAGGTCACGTAACGAACGCAGACTACCCTGCCGGCGCGCACGAAGAATGGCGTCGGCGCTCCGGGGGCCAATCCCTGGAACGCGGAGGAGGTGGCGGCGGTCGGCGCTGTTCAGCTCGATGGGAGTGTGCAGTAGGTTGGCGCGCGCGCAGGCCATCTTGGGGTCCTCGTCCAGCGGCAGGTCGCCGGCCGGATCGAAGGGCATCTCCTCGAGGCAAAATCCGTAGTCCCGGAAGAGGAAGAACGCCTGGTATAGGCGCTGCTCGCGCAGCGTACTGGCGGCCGGCTGGTTCTCCAGTGGCGTATCGGGAACGGGCGAAAACGGGGAGAAATAGACGCGGGCCAGGCGCAGATCGTGGACAAGGGGCCCGGTTGTTTGCAGCAATTCCAGGTCCGACTCGCCGGCCGCCCCGACAACGAACTGGGTAACTGTGGATGGCCACCGCCTCTTGAACGCCCCGTGCGGCGGCTCTGCCTGGCGTATCTCCTCCACCCACTTGAGAGGCTGGAGCAACTCGCTGAGGAACGCCTTTGTTGGGGCCAGCCTGGTCAGGCGTTCGCTGTTGGGCGCCTCCAGGTTGATGGAGACTCGGTCGGCCAACTGCATGACGCGGAACACTTGATCCTTATCCGCGCCAGGCATGATCTTCACGTGGAGATAGCCACGATACCCCAACCGGTTGCGCAGGATATCGGCAGTGGCGATCAGGCTATCCTGCGTGGACACACCACCGGCCACCATCCCCGAACTGAGGAACAGCCCGTCCACCAGGCGTGCGCGTGCCATCTGGTCGAATACGGCGGCCATCTCCTCGGGCCGGAAGGTGGCACGCCGGTAGTCACGTCCGGCGCGGAAAGGGCAGTAGAAGCAGTTCCGTTCGCATACGGAAGTGAGCAGCGTTTTGAGCAACGGAGCGCGCCGGCCGCCGGGCATGACGGCATCGAAGATGCCCAACGACCGCGCCTTACGGTCCAGTGCGCGCCCGCGAAGCCCGCGACCGGCCAGAGTCTGGGCGGCGATGTTCGTGACAGCCTGTTGCCGCTCATGAGGATCGGAAAGGGTGGCTGTGCGGCCCCTGCCCCTGCCGGGCCCCACGGTTGTGGGGTGCAGAGTCTCGAGTCGTTCCCCACCGCACGAGGGAGGTCGGCCGGCAACAGGTGCATCCCCATCCGGCTCCAGGTGCATGTCCACAGCAATCGTCCGGAGTTTGGCTTCGGCATCCATACCCCAGATTATAGAACAAATGTTTGTGTTTGTCAAACCTGCCGACGGATAAGGATTTGCGGGCTCTGCTCCGTGATTCGTGATTCGCTTCTTGGGCACACGTTCCGGCAACCGATGTTACGCGTCGGGGGCGGTCGAGCGCAGGTCCAGGATCCTGGCCGGCGATGTCCCCTCCCAGACCATCGCCAGGCCGCCCACGAGGGCGATGGTAGCCGTTTGGCTGAACTGAAGGACAAGCGCGAAGCCAAGCGCATCACTCTGCGCAATCCCGAACAGGGCGAGCACCTGCAGAGTCAGCCACTGATACGTTCCCAAAGCGCCCGGCGCAGAGGGTACGGTCGTGCCCAGGCCGAGGACGGCCATGAGCAAGACAGCGCCGATGAAGGGCACGTCGAAGCCAAAGGCGCGGATGGTAAAGGCCATGACCAGGGCATTGGTCACCCAGTGGAGGACGGAGAGAAGGCTCACGGCGAGGAAATCCTCACTGGTGCGCAAGGCGGCCAGCCCAATCGTAAAGCGATCGGCCATCGCGGCAACCGTCCCCGCGAAACGCGGGGACACAGGGGAAAGCACACGCATCAGCAGAGCCACGCCCCGTTCCTCCATGCGCAGCCAGACAATGACGACCAGAAAGGCTCCCCCAAATAACAGGATACCGGCCAGTCCAATCCAGTGCCCCCAGGCAGGCAACGGTAGCACCGTAGCGGCAATCCCCAGAGCCAAGAGGATCACCAGCCCGTCGAGGACCTTCTCCAGAGCCACGGTCGCCAGCGCAGCCAACCGACTGATTCCGTCGCGGCCTACCATGTAGGACCGGGCCAACTCGCCCAACCGGCCGGGCAGGACGTAGTTGATCAGGTAACTGATCATCACCAGGTTGAAAGCGCGCCGGTTGGACACGGTGCCGGCCGGGCGGAGCAGTCGCTGCCACCGCCAGGTGATGACCACGAAGCCGGCCAGCAAGGACAACTGCGCGGGGATCACCCACAGGTACTCGGCGCTCGCCAGGGCTGCCCACATCGCGCCCCACTCCACACCACGAAAGGCCAGGTAGAGGAAGGCGGCGCTGATGGTAATACCCAGCCACGTTATCCACTGCGAGCTACTTCTCTTCCTCGATTCTGAAATTGACGATACTCCCTTTTTGGTTTCGGGTTTCGGCGTATCTTTTCAAAAAATGGGGGCAAACCATAGGGTGCAACAGAAATCAGCC
>CAZDTE010000074.1:3275-15456 GCA_964508275.1 uncultured Ardenticatenales bacterium | reverse complement strand
CCGTGGCAAGATAGAGAGTAAGCAGATGTTTCCGGGGTAGTCCCTGAACGCTTACGGGAGCAGTACAAATCAACCACAGATTTCACAGATTACACTGATGAAACAGCAATAACAGCGGTGAAATCGCGGATGCAGCCCTTCCACAGAAGGGGCAGCATCCGGCGTAATCAGTGGTTAAGAATTGGGGCCAATTACAGTGACGAAGACAGGAGTAGCCATCATGTACAACGTGCCGCTGACCATAGGAATCGAAGAGGAATACCAGATCATTCACCCGGAAACGCGGGACCTCCATTCATACATCCAGCACTTCCTCGACCAGGGCCAACAGGTCTTCCCGGACGGGCAGCTGAAGCCGGAGTTCATGCAGAGTCAGGTGGAGGTCGGCAGTTACGTCTGCCGGAATGTGAAGGAAGCGCGCCATGAGGTCGTGCGTTTGCGCCGGTCCGTGTGCCAGTTGGCCGAGGAGAACGGCTTGCGCATCGCCGCGGCCAGCACGCACCCTTTCGCCTCATGGAGCGAGCAGGAGGTCACCGCCGGCGATCGCTATCGCAAACTGCTCGACGATCTTCAGGGTGTGGCCACGCAGTTGCTGATCTTCGGTATGCACGTGCACGTCGGCTTCGGGGATTGGCCGGGCGCGCAGGACCTCATGATCGAGATCATGAACCAACTGCGCTACTTCCTGCCGCACATTCTGGCGCTCTCCACCAGTTCACCATTCTGGCAAGGGCGCAACACCGGCCTAAAGTCGTACCGCAGCGTCGTGTTCGAGATGTTGCCGCGGACCGGCATTCCGCAATCGTTTGGCTCGTTCTCAGAGTACCAGGCCCTGGTCAACCTGCTGGGAACGGTTGGCGCCCTGCAGGACGAGGAGACCGGACGGCCGGATGCGACCAGGATTTGGTGGGACGTCCGACCGCACCCGAAGTTCGACACACTCGAGGTCCGCATCACCGACATCTGCACGCGGGTGGACGAGGCGGTGTGCATTGCGGCACTGATCCAGGCGCTGATCGCCAAACTGATCAAGCTTCGCCATCAGAACCGCAGTTGGCGACGCTATCGACGCTATCACATCGTAGAGAACAAGTGGCTCGCCATGCGCTACGGCATCGAGGGGCAACTGATTGATTACGGCTGTGCGGAGAAGGTGCCGATGAACTTCCTGGCGATGGAGCTGATGGAGTTGGTGGACGACGTGGTTGATGAATTGGGGAGCCGGGAAGAGGTGGCCTACGTCGAGACCATCTTGCGTAACGGCACCAGCGCGGATCGGCAGAGCCGCGTCTTTCGGCAAGCGCTGGCCCAAGGCGCGAGCGACCAGGAAGCGCTGCAAGCGGTCGTTGATCACCTGATCGTGGAGACAAAGGAGGGGATAGAATGAGGGCCTATTCGAGTGCTATGGCCAGCCAGGCCGGAACCCGTGCGCTGACCTGTGTCCCCTCCGGCGTGTGTTCCTCGGACACGATCGTGCCGTGTCGGTGGATCGCCGATAACACGTCTCCCGCCGCGTAGGGAATGAGTGCCTCCACCGACGCGAGGTCGGCGCTCAACACTATCTCCACGCGGGCCAGCATAAGCTCCAGGCCGATGCGCTCCCTCGCGGAGATCGCCACGCTGTGCGGATGGCGGGCCGCTTGTTCTCGCCAGCTTTCCACGTCTCCCAGATCGATCTTGTTCCAGGCGACCAGCGTGGGCTTGTTTCCTGCGCCGATCTGATCGAGGGTGTCGGCAACCGAGGCCATCTGCTCGGTCGCCTGGGGGTGCGTCACATCAACAACGTGCAGCAGCAGGTCAGCCTCGGCCACTTCCTCCAGCGTGGCGCGGAACGCGGCCACCAGGTCGGTCGGCAGCTTCTGGATGAAGCCGACGGTGTCGGTGAAGAGGACCTCCAGCCCGTCCGGCAGCTTGACGAGGCGGGTGGTGGGATCGAGGGTGGCGAACAGCTTGTCTTCGACCAGCACGTTGGCGTCGGACAACGCGTTGAGGAGCGTGGACTTGCCGGCGTTTGTGTAGCCGACCAGGGCAACCACAGGCAGACCGGCACGGCGTCGCTTCGCCCGATACCGTCGCCGGTGAGCGCGTACCTTTTCCAACTCACGCTTGAGCCGGGCGATGTGCCGGTTGATCTCGCGACGGTCCACCTCCAACTGCGTCTCTCCCGGACCGCGCAGGCCGACGCCCCCGATGCCCCCACGTACCCCGGCACCGCCCGCTTGCCGGGCCAGGTGGGTCCACATCCGCGTCAGGCGCGGCAAGCGGTACTGGTACTGGGCCAGCTCAACCTGCAACTGCCCTTCGCGTGTGTGAGCATGTTGGGCAAAGATGTCCAGGATGAGGGCAGTACGATCCAGCACCTTGATCCGCTCGCCCATCGCCCGCTCCATCTCGCGCTGTTGACGCGGGGAAAGCTCGTCGTCGAAGAGAAGCGTAGCGGCCCCGAATTCGGCCACGTCCTCGCGAATCTCCTGCACCTTCCCTTTGCCGATGAACGTGGCCGCACGGGGGCGGTCGAGCCGCTGGATCGTGCGACCGACAACGTCCAGGCCGGCGGTCGCGGCAAGCTGGGCCAACTCGTCCAGCGAGGTTTCGACCGGCCAGCGATCGGTGCGGTCCCTGATTTCCACACCAACCAAGAAGGTAAGTTCTGGCGGTGGGGCTGTCTCCTTGTACATGCTGATAGTATAAGCCCAAAGCCAGAATTGCGCAACCCTGCTGGTCATCAGCCTGAAGCAGTCGAAGCGGCAACTTAGGCTTTTCCAGAGAAATAGACCTGCCAGGTTACTGCTCAGGCAGGCCCCCTAACCCCCCAATTCTGGGGGGAAATCGCGCTCTGCTCCCCCCAGGATTTGGGGGCTGGGGGGCTTCCGACCGCTGCTGAGGCCATTCTCGCTGCTTGGCTGAGCAGTAACGAGTTCCCTTACCCTGGGAGCGACGGCGGGGAGTCTGCCGCGCTCCACAGGGTATCGGGCCGTCGTGGCCGCATCGTTCACGCTATCGGCTACCATCACGGAGGCGTTGTTTTCGCCGCTCGGAGGTGGGATTGCGGCGCTCGGCTGGCTCACCGGGATCGCGTTCGGGCTGGCGATCTTCCGCCTGGCCATACGGGACTTGCGCAGCAAGGGTGCTCTTACCGCTGCCACCCTGCAGCCGGAGCCGGGATCAAAAACCTAGCGCACCGAGTCTGTCCATCGCTTCCCGCAGGCGGTCGGCCGTCGCGCAGAGGGAGATGCGCAGGTAGCCCTCACCGGAGAGGCCGAAGGCGTTGCCCGGCGTGATCCAAACGCCGGCTTCGTTCAACCCCTTCATCGCGAATTCCTCGGACGTGTAACCCTCCGGCGTCTTCGGCCAGACGTAGAGCGTGGCCTTGGGCGGGGTGACCTCGATGCCGGCGGCTTCCAGGCCGGCGAGCACCACGTCGCGCCGCTCCTGGTAGATGGCGTTCCGCCCGGCCAACCACGATTGGTCGCCTTGCAGCGCGGCGATGGCACCGATCTGCACAGGGCGGAAGATGCCGGTGTCCACGTTGCTCTTCACGCGCGTGAGCGCCTCGATGATCGTTTCGTTGCCCACCGCCATGCCCACGCGCCAGCCGGCCATGTTGTACAACTTCGAGAGGGAGTTGAACTCGACGCCTACGTCGCGGGCCCCCTCCACTTCCAGGAAGCTGGGCGCCACGTAGCCATCGAACGTGACGTCGGAATAGGGGTTGTCGGCCATGACGGCGATGTCGTTCTCACGCGCGAACGCGATCAACTCCTCGAACCACGACAACGGGGCCAACGCGCCGGTCGGGTTGTTCGGGTAGTTCACCCAGATGCAGCGCGCGCTCCGGAGCACGCCGGCCGGTATGGCCTCCAGGTCCGGCAAGAACCCGTTCTTCTCCAGCAGGGGCATGTAATGGACCTCACCGCTGGCCAGCAGCGTGCCCTTGCTGTAGGTGGGATAGCCCGGATCGGGGACGAGGGCGACGTCGCCGGGGTCGATCATCACCTGGGCCATGTTGGCGATCCCCTCCTTCGAGCCGATCAGCGGCACCACCTCGCGGTTCGAGTCGAGCGACACGCCGAACCGTGCGGCATACCAATCGGCAATCGCCTGGCGCAGTTCCGGTAGCCCGAAGTAGCTGGGGTAGCGGTGGCTGATCGCTTCCTCGGCAGCCTCCTTCATGGCATCAATGATGAACTGCGGCGGCGTCAGGTCCGGACTGCCGATGCCCAGGTTGATCACGTCCACCCCCTCGGCCTGCTTGGCCGCGATCAGTTTTGAGACGGCGGCAAAAATGTATGGCGGGATGTTGTTCATCCGGTCAGCAATGCGTATCATGAACAAGCCTCCTGTTGGTCTTCTCCAAACTGGACTACCTCCCAATGCGCGCTGCGTCTTGCGTGCTGCATGTTGCGTAGACTTGCTGTCTCTATCTCAACCTCTGGCGACCGACCACTGACTACTGACGGCTGACCAGCCATTCCTGCAACACACGCCCCACCTTCTCCATGCTCTCCGCACTGATCTTGTCACACGTGTCGGCGCGGGTGTGCCAGTACGGGTAATCGAAATCGATCAGGTCCACCGCCGTGAAGCCCTGCTGCCGGAACGGAATGTGATCGTCAATCATCGTCCACTTTTGCCGGGGGATGAACGCGTCCCTGTACCCCAGCTCGGCGGCCACCTCCCAGATTTGGTCAGTGAGGTCCGGGTCCGAGTTCCCCTCCTTGTAGATTTGCAGGTCAGCATCGCCGATCATGTCTAGGACGACGACGGCGGTGGGCGTCACGGTGAGTGATTGCGCCAGGTAGGTTGCGCCCACGGAAAACGGCCAGCCGCCAAGATCGCCGAGATCCTCCGCATCGAAGAAGGCCAGCCAGACCGGCGGTGACGTGTCCTTGGGCAACGCGCGGGCCAGTTCCAGCAGCACGGCCACGCCGCTGGCCCCGTCGTTGCCGCCGATGATCGGCTCGTCACGCTTCACCGCGTCGTGGTCGGCGATCGGGCGCGTGTCGAAATGGGCACCGATGATCACCGGGTGGTCTTCTCCTGTTCCGCGCCTGCCGATCAGGTTGCGGATCGTCTCCCCCCGGAAGGTGAATGCTTGTTCCTCCACCTGCCAGCCGGCCTGGCCCAGCGTCTCACCGATGTACTGGCGGGTCTTCGCGTGGGCCTCGCTGCCGAGCGTGCGTGGTCCGGCAGCGCACTGCGCCTGGGCGTGCGCCATCGCTCGTGCGCCGTCGAATTGCGCGGGGGGTGCGGGCCGACATCCAGCGCCAAGCAGCAAGAGGCCGGCAACCATGATCGCCAGGAGGCGGGAATTATGAGACGCGAAACGTGGCGGCATTAATCAAACTCAGAACCGGAAACCATGAACTCAGGGCATGATTGTACCACATGAGGGTCATGTTTGCAAGCCCGATGAGATGCCCTCGTTTGACTTTCTTCGCTTGCGGTGTTAAGATTTGGTAAGCGTTCAGGGACTACCCCGGAAACATCTGCTTACTCTCTATCTTGCCACGGATTACACAGATTTCACGAATTTCTTGTTTCTCCGTGTTAATCCGTGCAATCCGTGGCAGATTCAGGAGACGCTGAACGGTTACAAGACTTGATGTGTGCCGGACGTGCCGGCAGTAGCCAGGGCGGAGCCATCATCATGCGCGCAGTGGACATCATAACCAAGAAACGAGACGGCGAGGAACTGGACCCCGAAGAAATCGAGTTCTTTATCGAGGGCTACACGCGGGGCGACATCCCAGATTACCAGGCGGCGGCGTGGTGCATGGCCGTCTTCTTCCAGGGCATGACCGACACGGAAACGGTTGCCCTGGCGTTGGCGATGGCCCGTTCGGGCGAAACGCTGGAGCTGCACCACATCGCGCCGGTCATCGTCGACAAGCACAGCAGCGGGGGCGTGGGGGACAAGACCACGCTGGTTGTCGCGCCGCTGGTGGCTTCGTGCGGGATGCCGGTCGGCAAGATGTCGGGGCGTGCGCTGGGGTTTAGCGGCGGCACATTGGACAAGCTGGAGTCAATCCGCGGATTCCGCGCTGACCTGAGCGTGCCTCGTTTCCTGGACACGCTGGCTCGCTGTGGCATCGTGGTGAGCGGACAGACGGCGAATCTGGCGCCGGCCGACGGCAAGCTCTATGCCCTCCGTGATGTTACCGGCACCGTACCCAGCATCCCCCTCATCGCCGGCTCGATCATGAGCAAGAAGATCGCCGGCGGAGCCGATGCCATTGTTCTGGACGTGAAGGTCGGGCGCGGGGCGTTTATGGAAACCGAGCGGCAGGCGGTGGCGTTGGCCAGCACGATGGTGGACATCGGCCGCCGCGTAGGGCGCCGCGTGGCTGCTGTGATCTCCGACATGAGCCAACCGCTGGGCAATGCGGTCGGCAACGCGGTGGAGGTGCGCGAGGCGCTGGACACACTGCGCGACAAAGGGCCGACCGATTTCCTCGAGCACTGCTTCGTGATTGCTGGTGAGATGTTGCTCCTGGCCGGGGTGGCGGCCGGCGAAGCCGAGGCGCGGCGGAAACTGCGCGATCAACTCGACTCCGGCGCGGCGCTCCAGAAGTTCCAGGAATGGATTGCGACGCAGGGTGGCGACCGGGCGGTGATCGATCACCCGGATCGGTTGCCGCGCGCCCCTCTGGTGGAAACCGTCCCAGCACCGCAAAGCGGCTATGTTGCTGCCATCGACGCTCGCGAGTTCGGCTATGCTGTCGTTGCCTTGGGTGGTGGCCGGGAGAAGAAGGGCGACCGGATCGATCACCGGGTTGGCGTCATCTTGGGTCCCAAAGTTGGCGACCGGGTCGAGCAGGGCGACCCGTTGTTCACCCTTCATGCTGCCGGCGCCGATCGGCTGCGCAGTGTCCGCGAACGGTTGCTCCGCGCGTATGGCTGGAGCGCTCAACCGGTGGAGTCACCGCCCCTGGTTCACGCCATCATTCGGGACTCTTCACAAAGCTGAACATCTTGCCACCGCACTCGGCACACAGCCCGCGTACCGCGTGCCGCCCGCGCTCCGTCTTGACATACTCCGGTGAGGAGATCGGCCGTCGCGTACGACAGTGGGCGCAGTAGGCGGTCGTGCCCGGTTCGGTGTCGCCTTGGACATCTGGCGGGCCCGGTTCGGGCGGCAACTTGTCTGGCACCGGTTTGGCCCGGTCAGCCGGTTCCGCGACCGGGGTTTCTTCCTCTTCGGCGGTGCTCAGTTCCACAGCCACGGAGGGTTCCACGAGCGGCGTTTCCTCCCACGCAGCGCCAGCGGACATGTCCGGGCTTTCCTGGTCTGTGGCCTGCGGATCGCGGCTGTGCAGCCAGTACCAGTGCAATGCCCAGCCCATCACGAAGCCGACGATTGCTCCGACAAACGAGTACCCCATTGCAGATTCCCCTTTCATTTGTGAAGGCCGATTTCTTGGTCTGTTGGTCTGTGTATGGTTCAATCACCTCAGTTTGGACGTAAGCTGTTCTCCCGGATAGCCTGTGCCGTCAAGGCGGTACAGCGTTGGCGTGACGTCGCGTGCCGTCTGACCGGCCCCCCTCTGCTTCAGCGCCTGAAGGAGCGCCGCCCGGGTCGGAGGGGAGTGGCGGTCCCATGAATCGAGAAGGAAGCGGGCAGCGTCGTAAGCCAACTTGGCGGCTGACGAAGGCGGCGAACCCGTAGCGGCCTGGAACGCGGCGGCAAGCGGTTCATCGGCCGGGCGAGCCAGCGAAATGTAGTTGGCCCCGGCCCCTCGCGGCCCGGCCAACTGGGCGAAACGTGGGTTGTCGACGGCCGGCCCGCCGACGAAGATGGGGCCGCTGCCGTCCCCCGGCAAGTTTCCCAGAAGCGAGGCCGCCTCCACGACATCGTTGCCTGCGTACATCACGACCTGTGCTTCCCGTTCGTCGGCAACCGTTGACATCCCTTCAGTTGCCAGTGTCTGGCGTAAGGCGTCGGCAAGGCCGCCTTTTCCGACGATCGACCACCTGTTCGCGTGCCACACAGTCGCCCAATCGAGCACGAACCGGGCAATGGCCTCGTCGCCGGGCGATAGGCGGACGGCTCCGGTGAGCGGCATGTCATTGACTGTCGCTGCCGCGACGACGAAGGGCACGCCGGCCTCCGCCAACACCGGCGCGGCTCCGCTCGCCGGCCCGTTCCCGAAGCCGCCGATCACGGCCACGACCCCGGGATCGGCGACGATCTCGGCGGCCCGCTGGGCGGCCATCTGCCCGCTGGGGTCGTGATGGTCGTCCAGGGCGACCAACTCGATGCGGAAGCCGGACGCACTCTGGTTGTGTTCACGCAGCGCCAGTCGCACACCGGCGAGCGCATCGTAACCTGTCGCGCGGTCGGCCCCTTCAAACGGCGCGAGCAGTCCGAATTTGATCGTCGCCGGCGTTGTATCCAGGCAGGCGGTGAGCGCCCCGCACAGCACCGCGAATCCGACTGCGAGGATGGCCAGTCGCCATGTTCTCCGGCCACCCGCCTCGGCTGCGCCATTCCGCCAGCGATACGGTCCGTTCACTTCATCAAGGCCGGCAGATACAGTTGATGTTTCCAGTAAGCCGGGTTGTCCTGTCTGGTTTGCAGCGCCCAGGTGCGCAACTCGTCGGCCAATTCGCGGCGCGTTGGCTGATTCGGTCTGGGGACACTGAACGAGCCGGTGTTGTGTACGAAATCGTAAAGCGTGTTCAGGATGTGCCCCCCTTCGGCGGTCAAGGAGATGGGCCGGTAGAGCGTGCGCTCGCTCTGCAGGGCATATGTGTACAGAGCTTTGTAGACTTCCACCGTGCCGGTGAACGTGCGGTTGCTTTCCGGGAACGTATCGGGCTTGCCGAATTCCTGGTGATGGGAGGTCCAGCGGCAGGGCCAAAAGGGATCGTCTTGTCCATCAACCTGCACGTGGGCGGCAAAGGGCCAACCGAGGGCCTCAGTCGCCGACAGGCACTCCTGGTGTGACCAGTTGTCGCCCAGGGAGTGCAAATAGATGCCGAAGGCGGCCACGCTTCCCGCGGTGATGTTTCCGGTATCAACGCGCGCTGTATCGGTTACGAAGCAGGGTGTCGTTTCGTAGATGTTCGCAATACCTTGCCAATCATATTTCGCGGTGCTGCTGTACCCGAAGGTCACGACAGCGGTCAGGACGTCTGTCTGGCCGGTAGCCCAGTCCTGAATCGCTCCTAGCTCATCCGCCCTGTTGTGCGGCTCGTGAAAGAACGTGCCGTAGGGGCCAAACCGAGAGGTGAAGACCTCGATCGTGTTCCCGTTTTCCGTCATGATGTCTGTCGCGCCGAGCGTCACGGTGGGCGCGGTCGTTGCCGGCGATGGGCAGAGCGCGCTGGTGGGGACACTGGTTATGGGCGGCGCAGGCGGGTAGTTGGCCGGATCGGCGGTGAAGGTGTAGACCGGGTTGGCTCCGGGGAGGTTTCCCGAATCCGTGCCCTGTGAATAGGCCTGCATCGTTGCTGCATCGGTCACGGAAAAGCCGGCAGCAATGGCCAACGCCCCTACCAGGTCGAAGTGGATGCTGCTAACGTTGGGCGTGTAGGTCGTGCGAGCGGCGACCGGGGTTGGGTAGTCCTGGGGATCGAAGTATTCGATGGCGTTCTGCCCTGTGTCCTCCTCAGCCCACGCGCCCACAAACGAGGCCGTCTTCAGCAGAATGAAGACGAGGATTATGGCCAAGCCGGAACTCAGCACGATCAGTACCCATCTTCGAGCGTTGCGCGTCATCGCCTTCCTCCTTGTCTGCCTGTTCCAGGCAGACGCCTGCCTGAAGGGCAGACGCCTGCCCGAAGGGCAGACCTCGGCGAGCGTGTGGCGGTGCCATTTTCATCCTCAGCAGCCCATCGCAGGCGCGGTGGCACGAGCACCGCGCCTGCGACGGGCTGCTTTGTCACTCAATAGTCGTCGGCAAGTAGCTGCGGTGGATCTCGCTGCGTCGAGCCAGGACAGCGGCGGCGATCTGATCGGCCAGGGCGCGCCGTTCGGCCGGGTGGTCGAAGTCCCATTCATGCACGAACATGGTAAGCGTGTCGCTCAACGTCATCGTGCCGGAGATCGGCGTGTCCAGACCGATCGGGACGAACTGCCCCTCCCGTTGCACGCTGCGCGCCACCAACTCGCTGTAGATGTGCTGGATCGCCTCGTCCGTGCGGAAAGCGTCGGTGTAGGTGTAAAACTCATGGCCGTGGACATCGTCCGGGCCGGGGTTCGTCGGGTTGTAGTTGCAGGCCGGCACGCCGGCGAGTGTGTGAGTCGCCCAGGGCATGCCCATGAGATCCATCGCCTTGATGCACTCGCGGTGTGAGTAGGAGTCGCCGAGAGAGTGCAGGTAGGTCGCGAATGCTTCCAACGATCCGGCCTGCACGCCCGTGGTGATCACAGCGGTGCGCGTAAACCGGCATTGCGCGGTGAGCACCGTTGGGCCACCCCAGGCGTATGCCTCGTAGGCGACCAGTTGATCGGCGGTTCCCCAGGCCCAGTCGTGGAGCGCCCCGACGTCCTGATCGTTTTGGTGCGGAAAGTGAAAGAACGGGGAGTACGGTCCGAACCGCGAGGTGACGCAGTGGTCCCTGTCCTGCATGTCGTCCCAGCGTGGCCAGGCGGCGAGAGAATAGGAACTGCCGCAAACCTGGGGATCGGAGGGGTCCGGTTCGGGAAAGAAGGCCCCGCCGACGCAGTTGGTGTACGAGATGGCATCGCCCGGCCCGATCTGTTCCGAGTCGACCAACTGGTTCCAGACTTGCAGCGTGATGCTGTCCGAAAGCGAGAAGCCGGCGGCCAGGGCCATCGCGTACGACAAGTCATCGTGGATCGTGCTGATCTCTTCCCATTTGCTGCCGGTTTCCCCGGTGATGGGATCGCGGAAGTGCAACGGCTCCTCGGCGAACGCCCAAACCAGGCTCGCCCAGGCGAGTGCGAAGACGGCTGCTGCTAATGAGATTCGCCAGTATCGTTGTGTGTGCATGGTTCCACCTGTTCTGAAAACCGTGTCACGATGGCGTAGAACGCAGTGCGTGTTGCGTTCTGTGGTTGATTTGTACTGCTCCCCCAGGTTTTGCATACGCCCGAATCAAATCCCTGTTTTCCTTGCTCACCATTCACCTCCCGGCAGTCACGCAGAAGGGTTCCCCTTCAGAGACTCGTGCAGACAGTACCATCAATCCTACATCAACCTCACCCTGTTGTCAAGCAGCGGCAACCGCACGTACTTGCGCAAGATGTACCACTCCATGGCGCCCAGGTCGGTGGTGTAACGCTCGGCCAGAAGAGCGGCGTAGCCGTGCAGCAGGCTCTCGACTTGCGCGGTGTGGCTCGCGCCTTCCGGTGTGAGCGGCTCCAGGAACTCGAAGGTGACGTGACCGGAGAGGGCCAACGTGGAAAAGACCGGCACGAGGGCGGCGTCGCCCCGCAGGGCCAACTCCGCCGCGCCGGAGCGGAAGGGACGCCGGCGCCCGTGGAAGGGCACGGTGATGCCGCCGCTGCCGTTGTCATCGTCGGCGGCCACGTAGGCCAGGCCACCGGAACGCAGCATCCGCACGGCGTTCACCAGTTGCGCGGAACGCACGGCTGTTGTGGAGAGAGACTCCCCGCGAGCCAGGGCCTCGGCCAGGTAGGGCAAACCACTGTTTGCCAATGTGGCCGCGCCGACGTTGCCGAGGATCGCCAGTAGCGCCGTTTCTCGCTGGTCTGCGGCGTGACCGCCAGCACGTGCGCCGGCAGCAGGTGTTGGATCCCCTGAAACAGGGTCTGCTCCGGGTCGCCTTCCCAGTGGACAAGGCGTTGGGCGAACTTCAATTCGTTCAGGCGCGCCGGAACCTGGGGCAAGGCCAGCAGTGCTTTCTGCGAGGAGGCGAAGGCGAAGAACCGTGGCGTATCGGCGTAGTACAGGGCCGTGACCCCGTGGTGGTCGCGGGCGAGAAACAGGCGGCGTTCTGCCGGGTTCCAGATGGCGAACGACCAGTCGCCAAACAGGTGCTGCGGGCAGTCCTCACTCCAGCGGCGATAGGCCTCCAGGATCAGGTCGCCGTCCGGCGTGATCGGCCGCTCGGCGGCCGGGATGTCGAAGCGGTCGCACAGTTCGTCGCGGTTGTCCAGGCGGGCCTCGGAAGTGATAGCCAGGCGGCCGCCGTCCACGGCGCCGCCGTCCGTGGCGACGGCGTTCCCGTGCAGTGGGAGCACACCGCG
>CAZDTE010000074.1:0-3175 GCA_964508275.1 uncultured Ardenticatenales bacterium | reverse complement strand
CCACGGCGCCGCCGTCCGTGGCGACGGCGTTCCCGTGCAGTGGGAGCACACCGCGCTGGAAGAGGAGTGCGCCCATGCACGAACCCAACAAGAAAAGGCGCACGACGTCATCTTCGTGCGCCTCTTTCTGTTCGATCAGCACTTCGTTGCCATCCCGCACGAGGAACCGCGCGCCGGCGATACGCTCCGTGTTCAGCAGCCACTCATTGTCCCGCACCTGGTAGAAGACCTTGCACAGTGCCGGGGATTCCAGTGCAGGCGGCACCCCGCCGCAGCGGATCTGCACATCTGCTGCGGCAGTTGCGGGAAGCAGATCTGGCAAGGCAAAGGCCGAGGACAGCGTGAGGCCGAAAGCCCGGTACGTGAACGTGTTCCCCGCCATTGAATTCGCCCTCCACACCGTGACTGCCCTGTCGCTCGTCAAGGCCTGGCCACGTCGGGACAACCGCCGTGGGTTATGTGCTGCGCAGGCCGTGGTGGGCGTTTCCCGGTGACCACGAGCGACGGACGTCATACCCTGGTATTCTACCCCATCGCGCCAAATCGCGCAACTTGTCACGACCGCCGCGGTTCTTGAAGCGGGGCCAGGAAAATGGTATAATAACCGGCAAGGAGAACATGTGCTAATGATTGCGTCAGTGGGCAGCCGCATGGGGTTTACGTTACAGGGGCGACGAGTGATCCGCTCCCTGCGGGTGCGCCGCATCCGCTCTCTGCTCACGCTGGCCGCCGTGATCATCGCCGTGGCCGGCGTGACCGCCGTCGTCTTCACCGCTCGCAACCTGGCCCACGCCCAGGCCCTGGCTTACGACGCGGCGTCACAAGCGGACATCACGTTTTGGGTTTGGGATGCCGGCCCAAGCATCGCGCGCTCTCTCGCCGCTCGACCCGCTGTGAGTGCCGTCGAACGGCGCTGGACGGAGTACGTGAAGGCTCGCCTGGGCGATGGCGATCACTCCCAGACGCTCTATCTGGTCGGCTTGCCAGACCCGGCTGCTGCATCGGTCAACCGCCTCTACTTGCTGGCAGGGCGCTACCCCGGCCCCGGCGAGGCGTTGCTGGAGATTTCGTCCCGCGAGCTGGCCCCCGTCGCCATCGGAGACACGATCAGCTACCGGGATGCTGGTGGCCGGCAGCGATCGCTGATCGTCAGCGGCTTTGCCCGCAGCCCAACCCTGCTGGCCGCCCAACTCACCGGGCTGGCTACGGCCTTCGTCCACGCGCGCCCGGTGCAGGACTTGCTCGGCACGGCCGGCGCGAACCAACTGCTCATTCGCGTCGCCGACCCGGCCCGCGCCCGCCAGACGGCCGGCGACATCGCCCGCACGCTCGACAAACAGCACCTCCAGCACGCCGAACCGGAGGTCCGCGATGCCCAGAACTTCCCCGGCAAGCGGGAGTTGGACGCCCTGTTCCGCCTGCTCGGACTGTTTGCCGCGCTCGGTCTGACGCTCAGCGGAGTTCTGGTCGGCAACACCCTGGCAGCACTGGTTGTCGAGGAGCAAAACGAGATCGGAACGCTGAAGGCTTTGGGGGCGGACCGTCGCCAGGTCGTGGCCGGCTACCTGCTCGCGGCCGCCGCCTACGGTTTGGCCGGCACGCCCTTGGGGGTTGCCCTGGGTGGGTTCCTCGGCTGGCGCATCACCCATTTCCTGGGCGGGCTGACCAGCCTGACCGTTCCCTTCGCCCTGTCGCCGGACGGTGTGGCGTTGGGGCTCGTGGTCGGCCTGGGCGTGACCGTGGCCGCCGGGCTGTTTCCCGCCTGGCACGCGGCCAGCATCTCCGTACACGAAGCGCTGCAACCGCACGGTCTGACGTCGCGCTACGGAGCGGACCGGCTGCAGAAAGCGCTCCTCCGCCTGCGCGGCCTCCCGCCGATGATGTCTATGTCGCTGCGCAACTTGAGCCGGCGCCGGCTGCGCAGCGGCCTGACGGTACTGGTCATCGCCCTGGCCGTGGGCACGCTGCTGGCCGCGCAGACCACCGAGGCATCGGTGGATGCGGTGATTGACGAGGTGTTTCGCACGTATCGGGCCCAGGGGTGGGTCTTCTTCCGGCAAGCGGTCAGCCCGGAGCTGGGGGCCGGCCTGCGGGCCATCCCCGGTGTCACGCAGGCAGAACCGTGGACGCTCACCGACGCCTGGGTACGATATACGCCGGTACGCCTGTGGGGCCTGCCCGCGGACACACGCCTCTATCGCCCGAACCTGCTGGCCGGGCGCTGGTACCGGGCCGACGCGCCGTTCGAGGCCGTCATCTCCGCCGACCTGGTGGCCCGACAGGGTTTTGGGGTGGGGGATACCATCGAGGTAGATCTGGGCGATGGGCGCTACGTTCAGTTCCATGTCGTCGGAGCGGTCATTGACAACACCATCTTCCTGGGTAGCCAGGTGCAGAGCAAGGTGTTCGCCCCGCGCCGCACGGTGGCCCGCTTGCGCAACCGGCAGGATAGCGCCAACCTGTTTGCGTTGGGCACCCAGCTCTCATCAGGCGAGGCGGTGCAGGACGTGCTGGCGCAGATCGAGCGCCGCTATGCGGCCTGGTCGCCGGCTGGCGAGTCCGCCCAGGCGGAGGTGGACGCTGCCCGCAAGCAGTCGCAAACGCTGGGGGTGGCTTTGCGCAGCATGGTCGTCTTAGTGGCCGCCATCGGCGCAATCGGGCTGGCGAACACACTGGCCATAGGCGTGCTAGAGCGCCGTCGGGAGATCGGCGTGCTCCGTGCCCTGGGCGCGAGCGATGGCCAGATCGCCCAGGCTTTTCTGACCGAAGGGACCGCGCTTGGACTGCTCGGCTGGATTCTCGGGCTTGCCGGCGGCCAGGCGCTGGGGCGCGGCTTCGTGAACGCGATGGAGGCGGTACTTTTCCGCATCCCCTACGTCTTCCCGGCGATTCTCGTGCTAGTCAGCCTGGCCTTCGCGCTTGGCATCGCTGTGGCGGCCAGCCTGGGGCCGGCGTGGGTTGCGGCCCGGCTGCCGACGATCGCGGCCCTGCGCTACGAATAGCGGGCCTGCTTGCCGGCGTTTTCATGTATCATCTCAATAATTCGGGGTGAGCAGAACGTCGCGCCCCCCGGCCTTGCTTTTTTCTGCCACGAATTACACGAATTTCACTAACTCACCTTACGCAGTTGAGAATTTGACAAAATCAAAATTATGAAAATGTTGGGTAAAATTCG
>CAZDTE010000073.1:0-15545 GCA_964508275.1 uncultured Ardenticatenales bacterium | reverse complement strand
CGTGGCTGATTTCTGTTGCACCCTATGGTTTGCCCCCATTTTTTGAAAAGATACACATTTCGCGAATTCTAACAGGCTTCGTGATATCTTTCTGGCAGTTTTATTTCTCTGGAAAAGCCTAACCCCCCCCTCCCGGCGGCAGCCGATGGCCTGGCCTGCAGGTCTGCTACTGCACGCCGCCACGGCTCGGCAGTGCGAACAGCTCCCGCACGATGCCACCCCGCACGCCAAGCAACCGATTGGCAAGCCCCACGACCGCGCAGGCGTGATTGGGCAACACCCGCACCCTGTCGCCGACCGGCAAATCCGCGCCGCGCAACTCCACGATTCCGTGCTCCTCCGAAAGACGCCCCACGATGGCCCGATGTCCCAGGATCTGCCCATAGCCCTCGACACCACCTGCGCCGTGCGCCCCTTTGTCTGACGAGAACACCTTGCTGCCGGCGTCGATCACGGCCCGGTCCGGCATGGGCCGGCTGATTACCGTGCTGAGTATCGTCAAGGCGCAGTCTTCCTCCGTGGCCGCCCCCAAAGCCACTTGCATGCGATCGAAGAACACGTAGTTTCCGGGCCGAATCTCGGTCACGCCGGGGACCCGCCCGCCGATGCGGGCCGTGGGTGTGGAGCCGATGCTTACGACCGCCACGTCGAGGCCGACCCGCCGCATCTGATCGGCGGTCTCTACCATGACCTCACCCTCGGCTCGTCCGATGGCCTGCACCTCACCGCGGCCCGTAGCGGAATACACGTGGCCGGCATGGGTGAAAACGCCGGTCATCCGCAACCCGGGCAGTCCCACCACCGCCTGGGCCAAGCCGACGGTGAGACGCCCCGGCTCGACCCCGCAGCGCCCCAGCCCGCAATCCACCTCAATCAACACATCCAGCGACCGGCCGGCGCGAACGGCCGCCCGCGACACCGCTGCGGCACCGGCCAGGCTATCGACGGCAGAGGAAACCCGCCCCCGCCGATTGAGAGCCAGCAGCCGTTCCACCTTCCGCGGGCCGACGATCTCGTAAGCCACAAAGATGTCGTCAATGCCCGCTTCGAGCATCGCTTCAGCCTCGTCCAGCTTGGCGACCGTGATACCGCGGGCGCCGGCACGAAGTTGACGACGGGCGATGGCCGGCGATTTGTGTGTCTTGCAGTGCGGGCGCAGGGCAACAGCGTGTTGCGCCGCGAATCGGGCCATTTCCTGGACGTTGCGGTCCAGCCGGTCCAGGTCCACGAGCACCGCCGGGGTGTCCAGGTCTTCGATTCTACAGCCGACCACATCATCGGCACGGGTCATCAGCATCTCCTGGCACGGACCGCGAAGGTTGGGGGACTCGTCAGGTGTACGTGCGGGCTACCGCGGGTCGCCGGGCGGCAGGTACGGCGTCGGATCGACGCGCTGGCCGTTCAGTCGGATCTCAAAGTGGACGTGCGGGCCACTGGAATTGCCGGTGCTGCCCAGCGCGCCGATGATGTCGCCGCGGTCAACCCAGTCGCCCACGTGAACCCACTGCCCTTTCAGGTGGCTATACAACGACTGCAAGCCGTTCCCGTGGTCAACGATCACCGTGTAGCCGTAACCGGTACGCGCCCAGCCAACGTGTACGACACGTCCCTCTTTTGACGCGTACACGGTGGCACCGTACGGCCCACCGATGTCAACCGCGCGATGTTGCGCGCCGTAGCGCTGGGTAATCCGACCGACGATTGGCCAGGCGAAAGCACTACCCGGCGCGAGTGACGGCTTGGGCAGCCGAATCTCCCGCCGCCCGCCGGGGATGACCAGCGGCTGACCGGCCTGCAGCGACCCACCAGGCGGAACGTCGTTGAGTGGGAAGTCCGAGATGGCGGTCGGCTCAACCCCGTACCGTTCGGCAAGCCCAGCCAGCGTTTCCCCATCGGCGACGACATGGTAAGCGCCTCGCAAGGGCAGAATCACCAACAACTGATCGGGGTAGATGCGATCCGGGTTGCGGGCCAATTCCTCGTTCGACCAGCGCAATGTTTCCACATCCAGGTCGAAGCGCGCGGCAATCGCGGAAAGCGAATCGCCGGCCTGCACCGTATAGGTGATGATCTGCCGGCGAGGCATCGAAAGCGGCAAGCCCCCCACCAGGAGAAGCACCTCTTCGTGCGAATAGGGGATGAAGTCGGTGGGCGGCGCATCGGCCGCCACGGCCCCAACGCCGATCCAGGCAACCCCGACGAGCAGGGTGATCCCCAGGACAAGCCACCGGGCGATCCGGGCCGGTATGCGCGAGAGCAGGGCCGGACGAATCAGCAAGCCGTGTACCCGACCCATCTTGCCTCGGTCACGAACTCGCCCAGGCGCTCTTGGGCCGCCGAGTACTCCGCGGAAAGCTGCCCCTCCGGCTCAAACACAGCATCATTCGCCTCTGCGCTCTCCCAACGCGAGATAGACGCGTACGACCTCTCCCCATCACCCTTGACCATCCGCAGCAGATTGGCCTCGAGGCAACCCGGCAGGTTCCGATAGGCCGGTAAGAGTTGCGAACGCATGAAGAATTCGAATTCCGCCGCCGGCACGTCCGGCCGCAAATCGCACGTGAAGACTCCGATCAGGTTCGACATGGGTATCCTCCTCGAATTTGCAAAAACGTGAAGTTTGCATTAGAATGTTCGGCATGGGCCGAATGTCTGTAAACCACAATCCCTAGAAAGGGCGTTGCCGATCATGCCGCTGTATGAATACGTCTGTAAAGATTGTCAAATCTCGTTCGACGCTTTGCGCTCGATGAGCGCAGCGGACGAGCCGATCGCGTGCGCCGTGTGCCACAGCGCGAACACGACGCGTGAAATCTCTCTGTTTGCTGCCCACTCGGTTGGCGCATCCGGCGCGACCCAAACGATTGCCGGCGGGGCCAGCGGTTGCAGCGCTTGTAGCACCCCCTCTGCCTGCAGCACGTGCGGTATCGCTTGACCGGCGCCACGCTGTCCAGCGATATGATACCTGTTGCGCCCGCATTTGTCAATTCACGAGGCCGACATCATGAACTTCTACCAAGCGATCATCCTCGGCGTGCTGCAAGGAGCGACCGAGTTTCTGCCGATATCCAGCTCCGGACACCTCGTCATCGTCCCGTGGCTGCTTGATTGGCCATCACCCGGCCTGGTATTCGACACGACGGTCCATTGGGGCACGCTGGCCGCGGTCGTGCTCTACTTCTGGCGCGACATCCTCGACTTGGCGATAGCCTGGTTCGCCAGCGTGCGTACGCGCAACCTGCGGGATGACCCCAACCGCTTGCTCGCCTGGCTGATCATTGTCGGCACCATCCCGGCTGCGTTGGCCGGTTATCTCTTTCAGGATGCCTTCGAGAGCCTGTTCGCGCGGCCGACATGGGCTGCCACGTTCTTGCTGATCACCGGTGTGATCTTGTTCGGCAGCGAGAAATTGGGGCGAAGGCAGCGAGAGTTGGCGAACCTGAGTTGGTGGGATACTGTGCTCATCGGTATCGCTCAAGCCGTGGCCATTGCGCCCGGCATCTCGCGCTCCGGTTCCACGATCGGCATGGGGCTGGTGCGCAATCTGGGCCGGGAGGCGGCGACACGCTTCAGCTTCTTGCTGATGGCGCCGATTGTGTTCGGCGCCGGGCTGCTGAAGCTCTTGGACCTGCTCGGCGCGGGGGGCGGGTCAACAGCCGGCCTATCCCTGATCGTCGGCTTCTTTGCCGCAGCGGCCACCGGCTACGCCTGCATTGCCCTTCTGCTCCGTTACGTGCGCCGGCACAGCCTGACCGTGTTCGCCCTCTACTGCTGGCTGGCGGGCGCGCTTACCCTCCTGGTCGCTGTGGCCGGCTGGCGCTAGGGTTGTCCGGTGCGCTCGGCAACAGTCTGGCTGGGTCTATTCGCCTTGGTGCTCACCGCTTGCGGCGGCGTCGAACCACCTGAACCGGCTCATCTAACCGTCATAGGATCGTCCGCTATGGCTCCGCTGGTGGAATCTTTGGCCTCCGCCTACCACGAGGAGCACCCACACGTGACGTTCAGCGTGGAGGCTCAAGGCAGCACGTTGGGGTTAGCCCTGGCTCGTCAGGGCGCAGCAAGTCTGGGGATGGTCGCCCGCCCGGTCGCACAATCGGAGCTGCTCGATCCGCAGAGTGGGCGACAGCAAATCTGGACCACAGCGATCGCCATGGACGGCCTGGCCATCATCGTCAACCCCCAGAACCCCCTCCGCACGCTGACCACCGACCAGGTGCGCGACCTTTTCGCCGGCCACGTCACGCGATGGGTATACCTGGGGTGGGACGGGGGGGACGTGCGCGCTGTCAGCAGGGAAGAAGGTTCCGGCACACGCCAGGTCTTTGAAGCCGCGCTGTTGCAGGGCGAGCAGCCCACTCTAAACGCCATCGTCACTCCGACCAGTTCCGCGATGTTGGAATACGTGGCGGCCCACCGCGAGGCGGTAGGCTACGTCTCCATGGGCCTTGTGGGAGGCGATGTGAAACCGATTGCCCTGGACGGCGTGATGCCCACCGTCGCCACGGTGACCGACGGCGACTATCCGGTGGTGCGCCCACTCGTGCTCGTAAATGGCGCGGATCCATCGGCGGAGGTGCGTGACTTCCTGCAATTCACCACCGGGCCGGCCGGTCGGGCCATCATCGGCCAGCACTTCGACCTGCCAGGCAATGGCCCGTAGGCAGCAAGCAGGACTGCGCGTGGGCTTACGATTTGCAAGGGAGCGAACATGACCGTCATGAACAACGATGGAGGACCGCAGGAGGTGCCGTATTCGGGCTGGCAACTTCTGGCCGACGTCCTGCACCTGGAGGACGAACTTTTCCGGAAGCTGTTCTTCCTGGAGGGATACGTCTTTTCCTCAAACATCTACACGATAGTGGGATCCTATTTGACAATTGTCGATCCTGGAAATGACTACACGGCCTTTCTCGAGTTTTCCGAATTCGGGCGCGGGCCGACCGATATCAAGAAGATCGTCCTTACACACCAGCACCAGGACCACACGATGGGGATATTCGAGCTGCTCAGAGGGTATCCGAGCATCGTGGAACGCGGGGGCTTTGAGGTCATCCTTCACGAGGCGAACCCCCCGCAGCTCAAGGAGATGGTCAGGCAATTCGGCTGTCAGGTCACCGAGGTCAAAGGCGGCGAAACGCTTGAGCTTAGCGGCTTTGAATGGGAGGTGATCCACACGCCGGGCCACACCCTGGACGGCATCTGCCTTTTCCATGCTCCGACGAGGACTGCCTTCACCGGTGACACCGTCATGCCGCACGCCATGGCCAAACCGGATCCTTATGCAGGAGGGAGGATGGAAGATTACTTGCCGGGATTGCAGCGGCTACTCGACAAAGAGATCGCGCATTTGCTGCCCGGTCACAGCCTGCCTGTGGCGTCAGACGGGCAACGAGTCATCGAGGAGACATACGAAGGCGTGCAGTTGAAGCTCCAGCAGACGGCCACCTGATCGCCGTGCGGCGTTCGCCGCTGCGCCCTCGCCATGCTTCCTTGTACCGCTCCGGGCCCACTCGCACGATCAGATCGTCCTTGTTTACGCCGCAGGCCGTGTTGCCCCGTGCAGCATAAACCCAATGCCGCCAAACATCTTCTTCTCGACGAGCCCTGGCTCCTCGTCCAGTAATTCCCGGATGCGCTGTGCCGACCCTTCGTCATACGCCATATTTCTTCTGCCTGCCTGGCAGCCGCGCGAACGCAAGGGGTCCGCCCCCGTTACGGCCAGAGGGCCGTTTCCATCTGTGCGGCCAGCGCTGCCAGTTGGCCCCGGTCTGCCTCCGAAAGCCGGACGCGATCTCCCAGGCCATACATCGTGAGCTTCAGCCCCTCCGCCGTCTCGAATGAGACCGTGCCGTACCTCTCCAGGAACGGTTGCCAGGCATCAACGACCGTGGCGTCCAGCGGTGCGTGGGCAGCAGACGTGCCGCCGAAATCCGCGCCCGAAAGATGCCAACTGCCGTCCGGGTAGCGGTCGACCCGGAAGAACCGGCCCCCGTGAACGCCGTACGCGTACAGCAGTTGGCGATCTGCCAGCGCGCCCGGCGACTCAATCGTCACCAGCGCGTAATCTTGCGATACGCGGTATCCGACGAGCAGGTCCTGGTACTCCACCAGCACGCGCCAGCCCCCCACTGTTCCGCCGCAACCATCGCGAGGGAAGGCCTGGCAATCGTCAAAGGTGGCCGGCTCCGCCGAGTTGATCGGCGTGTACGGATAGAACCGTTGCACCAGCCCCAGCCGCGCCGAGAGGTCTCCGGACGTCACCTGTTCCAGCGGCGACGGTGGGTGCCCGGTCCACACGACCGGCGTCGGCAACGGCGTGGGCGTGATGTGCAACGCATCCGGCGAACGGTAGGCGAACCGAAACGCGTCGGCGACGACGTTTCCGGTCAGGTTGCCGTGAAGACTCAAGGAGCCGCCCGGTTCCAACCAGTACGTTCCCAGGCTGTTCCATCGACCGGCGTTCTCCTGCAGATTGACGTGGACCGGATGCGACTCGGCCTGGCCGGCCGCCGGGTAGATTTCGACGAGCACTCGCCGCGAGTGGTCGTGGTTGGGATCGCCGCACCACCAGGCAGAGACTTCGTACGCGCCGGCGACCGGAAAGTCCGGCCTGACGTGGGCGATGTTCTGGACGCCACGCGGAGCCCAGGCGCAATCGCCGTTGAAGCTCTGGCCGCCGTCTCCGACAAACCAGGTGCCCTCGGTTGCGAACGTCGGATCGCGGTTGTCCACGACGAGGGCGATGTCGGGCAGGGGTGTTGCGGTCGGGCCGGCCGCGGTGGGCGAAGGCGGCGCCGAGGCCGGCGACACCGTTTCCGGATGCGGGGTGGCCGTTGCGGTTGGGCTGGGCGGCACCGGTGACCGGGTTGGCGGTGGCGGAGTGGCCGTCGGCTGCACGGCCGCGGGCACAACGATCGTCGCAGACGCTGGCGGTGCCGGCGTTGGCGTCGGCTGTCCGCTGCATCCCGCCAAGCCGATGGCGGCCAGCGCCCAGCCGAGATAAACCCGCCGGCGCAGACTTGTGATCACGGCGCCTCCTTGATCGCTGGCAACGCCTCGGCAGCGATCCGCTGTAACTGTTCGCGGCTCGTGAACGCCCGATTTGCAAACTCGGTCACGCCTGGAGCGTACATGAATATGAACTCATTCATGCCGGCCTCGCGATAGCGCCCCACCACCTCCTGAAAGTCGTCGAGGGAGCGGAATGGGTTGTCCGCTGTCCATCCGAAGGCGAAGGAACGCCAGATCGCCTGCGGGTCGCGTCCCGCCTGTGCAGCCAGTTCGTCCAGCTTCTCGTTGCGCTGGCGCGCAATCTCGGATGATTGCTGCGGAGACAAGTCGGCGCCCACATAGAAGTCGCTCCACGAATCGGCGTAGGTTGCGACAATCTCGAGCATTTTCGGTCCCTGGGCGGCAATCGTCAGCGGGGGGCGCGGTCGCTGCACGGGAGCCGGGTGAATCTGGGCCTCATCCACGCGGTAGTAGGCCCCTTCGTACGTGGTGACTTCGTTCTGCATCAACCGGTCAACGATGGCCGCAAAATCGCGGAACCGGTCGACCCGTTCCCGTGGTTCCCAGACCGGAATGCCAGTCATCGTATGGCAGTGGCGGCTCCCGCCGGCCCCAATGCCCAGTTCCAACCGGCCACCCGAAATGTGATCCACCGTGAGCGCCTGGCGAGCGACCAGCGCCGGGTTGCGGAAAATCATGGACGTGATCAACGTGCCGATGCGGATAGACTCGGTCTGCGTGGCCAGGGCCGCGAGGACTGTCCAGCACTCAAACCAGTCGGTAGTCGGGTCCCCCGGGTTGACGAAATGGTCCGGTAACCACAGGCTGTCGAATCCCAATGACTCGATAAGCTGTGCGCCTTCCACCATCTGTGGCCAGGGGAAGGCCGGTGGGTACATGATCCCAAATCGGAGTTCCTCGGCCTGCGTTTCGATCCCCTGGTTGCCTGTTTGCGATGTCATCCGATGTTCCTCCTCTCATGTCTTGTACGCGACGATCAGCCCATCGCGTATCGGAACGAGCGAGGTAACCCAGGCAGGGTCGTTGGCGATCAGGTGGGTGAACTCGCGGACACCATCAGTGCTCGGCTCGCGATTTTCGGGATCGAAGATGCGCCCGCCCCACAGCATGTTGTCGATGATCAGCACGCCGCCGGGGCGTAGTTTCGCACCGATGACCGGCAGCGAGGCCGGGTAGCCCTCCTTGTCAATGTCGTTGAAGATCAGGTCGAACGGGCCGCGGGCCTCGCGCAGCGTTTGCACCGCCTCGCCGATGTGATAGCGGACCGTGTCATCGAAGCCGAGCGCGCGCAAATGCCGGCTGGCCCGCTGTGATAGTTCCTCATCCCAAACGACGTGGTGGACCGTGCCGCCGCCGTTCTCCCGCACAGCACGCGCGAACCAGGCGGTCGAGTAGCCGAACCCGGATCCGAGTTCGAAGACCTGCCGGGCGTTGATCAGGCGCGCGATCTGATAGCAGAGGTGGCCCGCCACCGGCCCGATGATGGGGAACCTCTCGGTCGCCGCCTGCGCTTCCATTTCTCGCAACTCGGATGGGCGACTTGGCACAAGGCTTTCCAGATAGTCTTGAACCTGCTCGAAGTTCAGCGCTCTGCCCATGCTGCCTCCTTTTCAGTCGTTCAACTCACGCCAGTCTTCCGGAGTGTCCACGTCCAGCGCCAGCGTCGGCGAACGGAAGACATGCACCGGGACGCGTCGCCCCTCGGCCAACCGGCAATGCTCGGCGAAGCTGGCCGGCCCGAAGGCGAACGGGATCGCGTCTGGCGGGCGGAGCAGTAGCGCGTTCGTGCCGTCGCCGCGCCGGCAGGGCGCGATGACGACAACCGGCGTGCCCTCCCCGGCCAGCGTGGCCAGCCTCTCCAAATCGGCCGCGGTCAGGAGCGGCAAGTCCGCTGGGAGCACGAGGAGTGCGCCTGCTCCCTCGCGGGTGGCCCGCGCGGCCACCTGGCGCAGCGCACTGTTCAGGTCGGCAACTTCCTCCGGCACGGCGATCCAGCCTCGGCGCCCGGCGTCGGCCAGCAATTCGGCGTCCCGACTGACAATCAGCCGGAGATCAGCGCGCGGCCAGCGCTCCACGGTAGCGAGCGTGCGTTCGCAGAGATGCCAGGCTACGGCCGTGCGTTTACCCGGCGAAAGGACCTCCGCCAGGCGGCTCTTGGCCTCCGTTGGCGGCTTGACTGGCACGGCGACGGCCAGCTTCATCGCTCTGCGTCTCGCCGCGCCCTGCAGATTTCCAGCGCGTGGCCGGCCAGGCGCGTCTTCGCCTCCAGGTCGGGCAACAAGATGTCGGCGACAACCGGTCGCACGCCCAGGGCCTGGATACGTTCGCGCTCGGCACGATCGCGGGTATCCAGGAAGAAGGCGTCCAGGATGTCGGCATAGCGACTGGCCACGACGTGGGCCGCGGGAACTTCGCCCAACTCGCGCATGATCTTGGCTGCCGGCCCCTTGACCGCCTCCCCGCCGATAATGCCGCTGATGCCCACTTTTGCGGCCGGCGACTCCCGTATCGCCTCGCGGAGGCCGGGCAGCGCCAGGATTGGGTCCAGGCTGACGTAGGGGTTGGACGGGCAGACGACGATCGCGTCTGCCTGGCACACTGCTTCCAGCACGGCAGGCGAGGGGCGGGCCACTTCGAGGCCATCGAAGACGATCTCCCGCACGACCGGCTGCCAGCGACGGCGGACGAAGTATTCCTGGAATTCCAGGCGACCTTCATCGGTCAGCACGATGGTGGCCACGCGGTCATCGCTCATGGGCAGCAGGCGAGGGCCAACGCCGAGGGCGCGGCAGAGGTGCGCCGTAACATCGGTGAGCGAATGCCCCGCGCGCAGCATCTCGGTACGCAGCAGGTGCGTAGCCAGGTCACGGTCACCCAGGCGGAACCACGGTTCCGCGCCGTAGCGAGCCAGCATGTCTAGCATCTGGAAGGAATCGCCCGCCAGTCCCCAGCCCGTTTCCGGGTTGACGATTCCGGCGAGCGTGTACATCACCGTGTCCAGGTCTGGGGAAATGTGCAGCCCGTGGTGGACAACGTCGTCGCCGGTGTTGACGATAACGGTAAAGGCGTCGGGAGGGAGTTGGTGGGCCAGGCCGAGTGCCAGTTTGGCCCCGCCAACGCCCCCGCACAGCGCTACGACTCGCTCCATTCCTCCTCCAGGAAAAAGTGGGCCCGAGTGTCCAGCGGAAACAGATCCCTGGGTGATGGGGCCTCGGCGGGAAAACCGAGCGTAACAAGCGCCTGGGGCTGGAAGTCGTCCGGCAGACCGAGCGCTTCCCTGACCTCGTCCGGACAGAAGAGTGGCCAGCAGATCCAGCAGGCTCCCAGCCCATAGACCGTGGCCGCCAGCAGCAGGTTTTCGATGGCGGCGGCCACGCTTTGTGTGGCCATCGTCTCTTCGATTTTGGATTCCAGCTCCGCAGCAGTCTTTCTTATCGGAGAGGGAGATTGCTTCGCTTCGCTCGCAATGACAGATGCATCACTCGCGCTTCGACTGGGTGCGGTGTCGGACGTGCTGAAGCCGGCGACGATGAGGGCGGGCGATTCAACCAGGCGGCGGAAGGAACGGGCGGCCCGCATTTCGATCTCGTCTGGGTGAAGCTGCTCGCGCTCCATATCGCACCGGAACGGTTCGCCCATGGCCCGCGCCAACCGTTCCTTGACGACCCTGGCGGTGATGGCAGCGAAACGCCAATGCTGGCGATTGTGGGCCGAGGGGGCGGCGCAGGCGGCGGCGATCAGCGCTTCCAGCGTTGGGCGATCGATCGGCCGGTTCTGGTAGCGGCGCACCGTCCGACGGCGGTGGATCAGGTGCAGGATTTCGGCGGGCGGGGCCGGCTCGCGGAAGAGATCATCCTCACGGGAGCGCAGCAGGTCGCGGATCGTGCCGGTCGCCGCCAGCTCGAACGGCGCGCCGCGCACGAGAACAACCGGTTGCCCTTCATTGCCCTGGCCCATCAGCAGGGAGGCGGCCGCGGCGATCTCATCGGCTGTGCCCACGGTGGTGATGCGCAGCGGGTGGCCGAACAGGTCCGGCTCGCCGCGCCAGTCAGAAAGGGCGACCATGCCGGCAACGCCGACGGCCACGCCACACGTCCCCAGACGGAACGGTCGGCCGTGACTATCGTTGATGATCACGGCCACATCCGCGCCGGTCGCCCGGCGCACGCGCTCACGCAGCCGGGCGGCCGAGGCGTCCGCGTCTTCGGGGAGCAGGGCCACTTGTGGATCACCGTTCCGATCCGGCACGTTGCTGTGGTCAACGCCAGCGTTGGCGCAGACAAAGCCGCTCTGCTGCTCGACGATCAGCACGCCCGGGCGGTGCCGGACCACCTGGCGGCTGTCGCCGAGGATGATCTCAACGAGGCACGGGTCCTTGCCGGTCTGCGCAGCCAACGTTTCGGCTTCCGGCGACGGGCTCACATCGATCGGCGAGACCAGTCGGCCTTCCGCTTTGGATACGATCTTCTGTGCGACGACCAGGATGTCGCCCGATCTCGGGTGCAGGTCGGCTTCACGCAGGCAGCGCACGATGGTGGCGGCCAGGTCGTCGCCGGGCTGTATGAGAGGAATGCCGGGTACGGCGATCAGGGTGACTTGCGGGGCGGTCATGGCAGGCCAGTTACACGGATGCCGGTGCCGCGAGCGCGATGTTTGATGTTCAGGCCGATCAGGATGGGCGTGAGCCCCTCGACGGCGACGGCGTTGACCAGGGGGCCGGCGTCGAGCGGCCTCATGCCGAGAGCCTGGATCAGTCCCATCGTTGTGCTCTTGGCATCAGCATCATCACTACAGACCAGGATGTCACAGTCTACTGGCTGATCCCAGGCCTGGAGATGATGAGCCCCAGCGTTCTGGAAGGCGGTGGCGACCGGCGTTTCCGGGCCGAGAATCCTCTGCGCCTCGGCTGCGGCGGAGCCGTCTGGCGGCACCAGGATCCGTTTCGCTCTGGCCGGGTCGAGGGGGACGACGGCAGTGAGCACGACCTTCCGCTGCGCGGCTTCGCGAATGTCGGCGAGGATGTCTCGCTGGGCGGCGTACGGCACGACGAGGGCGATCACGTCGGCCTCGGCGGCCGCCTCGCGGTTTGATAGGCCGCGGATGACCGGGTGGCCCCGGCCGGCAAGCCGCGCGTTCAGATCGACGGCTTTGCGTTCGGCTTTCTCTCGCTGCCGGGAGCCGATGATGACCGGGTGACCCGCGGCCGCCCAGCGCAGGGTGAGGCCCTGGCCTTCTTGCCCGGTTCCTCCGATGACGGCGATGGTGGTTGGCGATGGCGATTCCATTGGCACGCTCCCTCATTGAGTTGCGTGTGAGCCAGCAGGACCTGAGTATAGCACACTGGCCAGCCGCTGTCAAAGCGCCTTGCGCTTGGGGGTGTCCGTCAATTTCTTGCGTTTTGGGCTACCTTACGTATCATCTCAATCATTTGGGGAACGCCCCCCGGCCCCCAAGTTATTGAGATGATACTGACTCCTTCTCGGTCCCCCCCGAAGGGGGCATAGTCGCTATTTTCAGAGCAGTCAGCTCCAGCTCACTAGCCGGCGATCTCAACCAGGATGCGAGCTATGTCCTCGGCAGCATGCGGATAGGCAAGGTGGAGCGCGTTCTCGGACAAGCGAGCCAGGGCCTCCCCGCCGTCTTCGAGCCACGTCCGCAACTGGGCCACGACCGCTGCGGGAGTGGTGGTCAGCACGCCGGCTCCCCCTTCCACGACGTAGGAAACATTGCCTTCCTCCTGGCCAGGGATGTACCCGCTGATCAGCAACGGCAGGCCGGCGGCCAGCGCCTCGCTCACCGTGCCGGGCCCGGCCTTGGTGACAATAACGTCGCAACCGGCCATCAGCTCCGGCATGTTGTTCACGAAGCCATACACCGTGGCCGGCACACGCCAGGTTCGCCTCTGTAGGCGCTGCCGGAGGCGTTCGTTCCGGCCGGCGACGATGAGCAGGTGCAAGGGTAACCCTGCTTCATCCAGGGCGACAGCCTGATCGTACAGCCGGCCCATGCCCTCGCCGCCGCCGACGAGCAAGACGGCCACACGATCGGCACGCAGACCCAGCTCCTTGCACAACCGGTCCTGTTCATCGCGCAGGGCAGCGAAGTCCGGTTTGATGGGCAGTCCGGCTACCAGCGTCTTTTCACGTGGCAGGCCGGCCCGCTCCGCGCGCTGTTGGGCCGCTTCTGTGGGCACGATACACCGGTCCACATCCGGCGAGAACCAGAGCGGGTGGGCCGTTGCCAGATCGGTCACCACGGTCACGAAGGGGCTGCCAGAGTTCATGCCGTGCAGCACCTGCGCCGGGACATGATTGGCCAACGGGTGGACGGAGACCACCAGGTCAGCCGGGTTTTGCGCCAGCAGCCGCGCGATCCCCGGTCGCGTCACCCGATCCAGCAACTGTAGTGCGGCCCGATAGCCGGCGGACCGGGCGGTCAGCCGAAATAGGCTCAGCCACACATAGGGAGCGTAATCCACGGTTGGCCGGTACAGTCGCCCGATCTGGTTGAAGGGAGCACGGGCGCCCTGCACCAGGAAATCCACCAGCGTGGTCTCCGGAGGAGCATCAAGGCTCAAGGCGGGAATCGCTGCGCAAATCGCCTCGGCTGCCGCCCGGTGCCCACCGCCGGTGTCGGACATGAGGAAGAGGATGCGACGCGGGTGGCGATTCGATGGGCGCTCGTCCGGACCGGCGCGATAGGCCGGATTCGCACCGTGGAGATGGCGACCGGCAGCGACCGGCACGGGCACCAGCCCTCCGGCGTGACCCGACAGGGCCGGCCCAGGGAGCGGTTGTCGCAGCTCAGCCGGTTCCAGTTCCGGCGCGCGGTAGGTGTAGTAAACACACCAAAGCCCAACGAGCAGCGTTCCGCCGCCGACGAGAATCATTACCGGAGGAATCGTAAGCCAGTCGGCCAGCGTGCCGACGAACAACATGGGAGGAATGGCGATCAGATTGGTGAGCAAGAATTGCATAGCGAATACGCGTCCCCGCAGGTCCTCGGGCGATCGTTCTTGGAGCACGGTCTGGGCCGGAATGCCGATGAGGGAGAATTCGAAGCCGACGAACAAGGAAAGCACCATGACCACCGGAATCAGGCCGCGCGAACCGGCCCCAATCCAGCCGGCGAATCCCAACACGGCCAGCGTGAAGGCCTGGGCCAACGTGCCGACATTGGACAACATTTCCCGCCGGAACCTGTCGCCGAAGCGCCCCACGAGGAACGTGGCGACAAGCATTCCGATGCCGGCGGGCATGAAAATGTAGACAGCGTTCTCGGTGCTGACGTGCAGCACACGGGTGGCCACGCCTGGCGCCAGCATTGCCATGATCATCACCAGAGTTGCTAGTAGGGTCAGGTGGATCATCGGCACGTAGATCGTCGCGCGAGCACGCACAAACTCCCAGCCTTCTCGGATCTCTTGCAGGGCAGCGAACACCGTCCGGCGCTCCGTCCCGGCCCGGGCAGCCGGCACGTCACCCGGCAGGCGATAGACCAGAGCGGTTGCCACCGCGTACAGCGCGGCAACCAGCAGGAACGACAAGCGAATCCCCATGCCGGGCCCAGCAAACGCTTCGCCTAACTTCACGACCACGGGAAAAACGATAATCAATCCCGTGATCTGGGAGGCGGTGAGTGTCAGACTAAACAGAGAGTTAGCCGTGAGCAGACGGTCACGCTCGACGAGACGGGGAATGATGGAAACCTCGGCCGGGTTGAAGAACTGGCCGATGGCCGAGGCAACGAAAGTGATGAGGTAGATGAACAGCAAGAGCGAGGCGCCACTCAGAGCGTGGAGAGCCAGGAGGTAACTCAAGGCCGTCAGCACTCGCAACGCGTTGGTGAGCACCAATGTCTTCTTCTTAGAGACCCGATCCACAACCACGCCGGCGACGCTGCTGAACAGGACCGCTGGTAGGCTGAACGCCAGGATCATGATGCCGATGTGTTGGCTAGAGCGAGTTAGCTCTTCGATGAGGACAAGTTGCACAAAGTGGATGCCGTTCTGGGCCGTCTGGGCCAGCGCCTGGGACGACCACAGCAGGAGGAAATCTCGATTCCGAAGTACATCGGCAAAGCTTGCCTGGCCCTCCGCAGGCGGCGCAAGATCGGGCAGGTCAGTTACGTTCAAGCGGGTTGACCCTCCTGAGACCCTGGTGCGCGCTGCACAACAGCGACGGTTCGCTTGGCCAGGTCGCGGCGAGGGAGCAAGACGCGTCTACCACAGGTTTGGCAGCGGATGCCGATGTCTGCACCAAGCCGGACCACCCGCCATTCCCTTCCGCCACACGGGTGCGGTTTGCGCAGACGAAGCACATCGTCGAGATGATAATCTGTCATCGGCTCTCAAACGTGACCTCTTCAAACTGTTGGGGAGTTGGTTCCCGATACACATTTCCCCTTGACCTCAAAGTATAACATGGATGTGAAAAAAAAGCTAGGCGTCGAGAATCGCGGGGTGTCCGTCGTTTTTTTGCGCGGGGCGTACTTGCTAGAAGCATCTCGATACC
>CAZDTE010000072.1:0-15704 GCA_964508275.1 uncultured Ardenticatenales bacterium | reverse complement strand
CGCGAAATGTCTTCAAACGAGGTGGAAAAGCCCAAGGAACTCCCTTGTAGATTGCTTTTTCGAAGTATTGTGGGCTGCATCGAGAATCTGTTTGGGAGAACTATTCTCTTGGAGTTCCCTTGCAGGGGCAACCGTGCAGCCGAAGTTGTGGGAGGAGAAAGAGATGGACCGTGTTGCACGACTGGTTATCGTTGTGCTCGTCCTCTTTTGGATGATCGCCCTGGCGCGTGCTTGCGGATTCCCCAGGACGTCTGGCAGAGTAGACATCACGCCGGCTCCCAGGCCTACGGCCACGTCGCTTCCAACCCGCACTCCGTTGCCGACTCCCACGCCCACGCCAATCATGGAAGTGCACACGGTGGAAGCAGGGGAAACTCTCTGGTCAATCGCCCAGGAGTACGGAGTCACGATAGACGATCTGATCATGGTCAACGACTTGATTGACCCCAGCAACCTGCACGTGGGCGACGAGCTGCGCATTCCTCCGCAGGAGTAGTCGTGAGGGTCGTCAATGGCGAACGTGCAGGGCTATGTACTGGCTGGCGAGCACCGTGGCCAGGCCGGCCAGCAGGCTCAGCACCCCCGCCAGGCCGATGGTCAACTTCTTTCGGGGCCAGGCCGGATGCCGCGGCTCACCGGCAAGAGAAGCGAGGCGCACTGCCGTATTCGTGAACTGGGCGGCGACTTGAATCTCCGCTGCCTTTTTCTGCAAGGTGCTGTACGTTTCCCAGGCGATGTCTCTGGCCTTGGTCAACTGTCGCCAGGTCGCCCGCTCCGATTCCAGTTGACTCTGCAAAACCAGCACCTCCTGCGCATACCGCCGAATCTCTTCGGCCGTGGATGAAGTCGCCGTTGACAGTCCGCTCTCCGGGCCCTGCAAAACCGCGTCCGAGTACCCCTCGATGATCTCGTGAAGCAGCCGTTGCCGGGCCTCAAGCACATCCACCAGCGAACCGATTGCCTGGCCGCGCGCTTCCGGCGATGCGGCGACCAACGTCTGGGGATCCAAACTGAGTTGAAGCTGGGTGCCCAGGTCAGACCCCCTCGTAAACGCAGCGGCGCGGAAGATGATGATCGCCAGTTGATCGCCCAGGGCAGCCGCCGGCGGAGAGGCCACGCTGTTCACCTGCGCCTGCAAGGATCGAGCCTCTATGAGCAGGCTGGATACTTGCTTCAGCGTGTCTGTGATGGTCACGTAATAATCATCCACCACGCCCTGCCTCCAGGCAATCTCCCGCTGCAACACGTCAATACGATTGCTGCCCAGGAATCCTTCCAGATCGGCTTGAGCAGTCTCGTACGCTGACCGGGTAGCCACAGTCTGGGCGTCCACCGCTTCGGGCGAGGCGGACAGTTCCCCGTACACCTCATTGACATGTTGCACATACGATCGGGCCCAAACGTTGGCCAGGCCGGCGGCGTGATCTGGGGCCCGTGCGGATGCTGTGAGTAAGATGAAGTCTCCTTGCATCTCCACCTTGACCCGCCGGCGGAGATCGTCCGGGTGAGGAGGAGGCGTGCCCAGCTTCGGCCCCAGCTCGTCCATCACGTCCGCAACGATCTTGCTGCTCTTCGCCAGGTCGGCAAGAGCCTGCCGGCGGCCTCCGGCATCGGTCCACCGCCCCGGCGCGACCTGGTCCTCGGAGAGGGTGCGGAACTGGGGTACCAGATTGATGTCGGACACGGCGCGCACGATGGCAATGCCGGCGGTCGCTTCATACCGGGCCGGCAACAGGAACACGAGTGCGGTCGTTACCAGGGTGGAGAGGAGGACAAACCCCGCCAGGTGCCTCCAATAGCGGCGGAGCGCAGCAAGATAAGGTCGCAAGTCGAACTCGTCGTACATGGTTATCCGTCCCTCCACAATTGTCCCAGGCGTAGATAGAGGACGAAGTTGAAGAAAGCCATCACGGTACACAAGGCCATGCCCATCCAGCCATCCTTGTATCCTTGCCAGGTCACGTAGCGTCGCCAGAACTCGCGCCACGGCTGAAGCACATAGTTCTGAGGGCGGACCTTTGCGCCTTGTCGAAAGAGAGTCCGCGCCTCGTGCCAGGTGTAGCGATTCTGCTTGGCGAAGAACTGCCGCCAGCTCGCGTAGTTGAAGTGGATGAGCGCGTTCGACAGATAGCCGTCGGTGCCGTCAAGGACGGCCACCTCGTGTACTTCTTGCTCCAGGTCGTAATGCGCGCGTTCACGGCACAGCAGCCGAAGCTGGTGGTCGGGCCCCCACCCGGCATGTTGGACCAGGTGGCCGAAGAAGTAGTTGCGTCGGGGAACCCAATAGCCGACCGGGCTTGTGGCATCGCCAACCCAATCGCGCGCACACGCCTGAATCTCCGCCGCCAATTTCGGCGTCACCCGCTCATCGGCGTCCAAGAAGAAGACCCACTCGCCGACGGCACGTCGGAGCGCGTTTTGTCGCAGATCGCTAAAGTTCACGAAGGGGCACTGTTCTACCCGCGCCCCAGCTTTCTGAGCCAGGGCCACCGTGTCGTCTTCGCTGAAGGAATCGAGCACGAGCACCTCATCAGCCCACGTTGCCGTGGCGATACAGTCCGCGATGTGACGGGCCTCGTTTTTCGTTAGAATGACAACGGAGATGTTGGGGTTCATTTTGGGTCCGCGGATGTCACGTATTGCGTGTTGCTTTCACGCGTTCACGTCCCACCTTTTCACGGGTTACGCTCGGAACGTGCGCCCCACTCCTGGAGCACCCTTTCATACGCCCGGTGCTGGCTTTTCCACTGCGTCTCGTTCTGTTCCCCCCGCGCCAAACGCGCCCGATTCCGGCGCATCTGCCGGGCGATGCCGAGGCGTACGATCTGACCGGCCAACCAGTTCGTCAGCCTGCCGTGGTGACGGGTGTACAACCGCTGCCGGCTGCGCCACAATGCGACGAACATCTCCTCGCGGAACTGGGCCGTGCTGCGCCCCTCGTGATGCACGACTTGGGCGCGCGGCACACAATGGATGGCCCAACCCCCCTTCTTGATCCGCCAGCACCAGTCCACTTCCTCGCCGTACATGAAGAACGCCTCGTCGAGCAATCCGACTTGCTCGATGGCCTGCCGGCGCACCATCAGCGCCGCGCCCAATGGATGATCGATCGCGAAAGGTTTGCCTGCCGCGTACCGCGATCGTGGGTATCGTCCGTTCAGGCGCGATGCGGAAAGCCGCCCGTGAATCGGGAACAGGTCCAGAGCCAACTGCAGCAGGCCCGGAAAGGCAAAGGCGCTGTGTTGGAATCGCCCGTCGGGATAGATGAGCGCCGGCCCCGCGGCTCCCACGCCGGGGTTCTGTTCCAGGTGCGCCACCAACAACGCAAGCGCATCGCCGCGTACTGCTGTGTCCGGGTTGAGCAGCAAGATGTGGTCGGGAGCATCCTTGCTGGCCGCACCCGCCCTGTTCAACGAAATGAGCTGCCGCAACACCTGGTTATTGGCCGCCGCGAACCCGCGATTGTCGTCATTGGCGATGAGGTGCACCTGGGGAAAGCGCCGGCGCACCATCTCTGCGCTGCCATCGGCCGAAGCGTTGTCCACGACCCACGTCTCCGTGACGAGTGATCGGTCACCGGTCCTCGGATCGTGGATCACTGCCGGTTGCCCGGCGATCACGGACTTCAGGCAAGGGGCCAGCAGGTCACGCACCTGGTAGCTGACGATGATGACGGCCAACCGTAGTTGGCGGCTCTCAGTAATCAATGTTAATCTGCTGGGGGTCCACCTTGTCTTCCACTTTACGCACCCCTTCGTGCAGCAGGCCGAGCCAGAAATACGGTTGAGTGCGCGGCGGGGCATCAAGCAGGCGTAGGTGTCCAACGATGGTCACGGTTTGGCCGGGCTCCAGATACTTCTCCCCATCGATCGTGGTAAGCTCCTCATCCTGGCCCAGTTGCCAGCGATAGGGGTATTCGCGGCCGATGCTGTTGCCCTCGAAATCCAGGCCGAGGCGAAACGCGCCGTCGGATTTGGGGAATCCCTGCGTCGTGTAGGTCTCTTGGGTTGTGTACGTTGTCCCCGGGGGCGGCCCCAAGGTGCGAATGGCCACCTGCCCGATGTTTTCCACCGTAGCCGTGAAGGTCAGTGTCGCGCCAAGCGTGACCGTAGCGGCGTTCCAGAGGACGTGAGAGCGTACGATCCAGGCACGAGGCACACCACCGTCTTGGATGGTAACAGTTGATCGGGCTTCGTCGCGGTTGCCGGCGGCGTCCACCGCTTCGACGACGACGGTGTACGTGCCGTCCGGCGGCGGTTCGGCGCCCAGGTCCACACCGCCGTGGTAAGTATGTTCGTGCCGGCCGGCGACGGGCGACTTGCGGATCTGATCTTCTGGCAGGGGGTAGCGCGTCCCATCCTCAGCGATGAGATAGGCATCGATGCGGTCGGCGTCTTCGGCCAACGAGTAACCGACAGTGATCCGGTCGGCCACGCCATCCCGGTTCGGTGTGAAGACCGGCGGGTACACGGTCAGGTTCTGAATCATGGGCACCGTGTTGTCGGCGTTCTCAATTATCAGGGTTCGCTCGACTCGCACGGGTGCCCCCCTGTCCAGCGGATCGGCCTCGATGACCAGCCGATAGCGTCCGTTGGGTAGCACGCGGTCGTTGATTACGCCGCCGAACCAGGCCTCGTAGTCGTCCGCCGAGCGCCGCTTGTTCTGGCGGAAGTGATGTTTCTGGCCCTGTTCGTCCACCAGGTAGATGGACACCATACTCGTGTGACGTAGCGTATAAAAGATGCGGGCTACGTCATCCGCACCATCAGCGTTTGGGGAGATCGCGTCCGGCTTCACGCTCACCCCCTCCATGACCGGCCGATCCAGCGTGCAGCCGCCCAGCACGGCAGCGGCAAGCAGACACATGACCAGCCCGATCGTGCGATCCTTCCTTGGCATCTACCCTTCCTCCTCCATGCGGGAAGTATAACAGACTCCAACCACTTCGTCAAGGAAGAAGCGCGTACTGGGGCCACGTTTTGCGTTTGCAGGGCCAAACCCCGTCCGCTGTGAGCAAGCCCGCTCGCGGCGGATGACAATCCGTCGCCACAGGGACGCGGACTGTCGTCCGTTCTGAAAGGTATCACGAAGACTGTTAGAATTCGCGAAATGTCTTCAAACGAGGTGGAAAAGCCCAAGGAACTCCCTTGCAGATTACTTTTTCGCGGTATTGTGGGCCGCATCGAGAATCTGTTTGGGAGAACTATTCTCTTGGAGTTCCCTAAAGCCAATGCCTACCCAGGCAGCGCGGTTTGCCCGCTGCCGGTCGGACGTAAGAAACGACGGACACCAGCCGCCACCGCCTGGCTTTGACAACTGGACATATCTGGGTTATACTCTGGCAAATTGCATTCGTTCAGCCTCCCTCTAGCATGGCGAGTTATCGCAGGCAGCAGCGCCATCGCCACCTGCGCAAATGGAGTTGCCCTGATTCCATATGGAACCTGGAGAAAGGCGTTGAAAGCACTCATCACCGGCGGCGCAGGATTTATAGGCTCTCACCTGGCGGAGGCCCTTCTGGCCCAGGGCCACACAGTCCACGTCATTGATGATCTCTCGACCGGCAGCATCGAGAACATCGCCCACCTGAAACCGCTCGACCGCTTTCATTACACCATTGACACCGTGATGAATGCGCCGGTGCTGGCCGAGTTGGTTGATTACTGCGATGTGGTGTATCATCTGGCTGCAGCGGTCGGTGTGCGTCTGGTGGTGGAAAGCCCCGTGCGGACCATCGAGACGAACCTGCGGGGCACCGAGATCGTGCTGGAGATGGCCAGCAAGAAGCGCAAGAAAGTGTTCATCGCCTCCACGTCCGAGGTGTATGGCAAGAGCGCGGCTCAACCGTTCCGCGAGGATGGGGACCTGGTCATTGGCGCGCCACACAAGGGGCGCTGGAGCTATGCCTGCTCCAAGGCAATTGATGAGTTCCTCGGCCTGGCCTACTGGAAGGAACGCAAGCTGCCGGTGATCATCGTGCGATTCTTCAACACCGTGGGGCCACGCCAGACCGGGCGCTACGGCATGGTCCTGCCGACCTTCGTGCGCCAGGCGCTGGCCGGCCAGCCGATCACGGTCTTTGGCGATGGGACTCAGACTCGCTGCTTCACCTACGTGACCGACGTCGTCAATGCCCTGATCAAGTTGACGGCTAACGAAGAAGCGGTTGGCCAGGTGTTCAACGTTGGCGGTGATGAGGAGATCAGCATCGGTGAGTTGGCCCAGAAGGTGAAAGCGGTTACGGGCAGCGGCTCGGAGATCGTCTACATACCGTACGACGAGGCCTACGAGGAAGGCTTCGAAGACATGCCTCGCCGCGTGCCCGATCTGACCCACATTTGCCAGACCATTGGCTACCGCCCGAGCCTGGGGATTGACGAGATCGTCCACCGGGTGGTGGAGTTCTATCGAACCAGGTGATCGGTTTGCGGCGACCCGCGCCGGGTGCGCCCCCGGCAACGGTTTGCTGCCTACCGAGCACTGATCACAGGTTACTGTCCGCTGGATTACTGTTCTGTCAAGAAGCATAGGAGAACGGTTATGAAGAACCAAGAGCAATGGATACCTGAGAGCACCCCGCTAGACAAGCCGAACGCCGCCAGGATGTACGACTACTTTTTGGGGGGCTACCACAACCTTGAGGTGGACCGTCTGGCGACAGCGAAAAGCCTGGAGATCTATCCCGACACCAAGATAGGCATTCAATCCAGCCGAGCCTTCCTGCGCCGGGCTGTCCGCTTCATGTGTGCACAGGGAATTGACCAATTCCTCGACATTGGGTCCGGAATCCCGACCGTCGGCAACGTACACGAAGTGGCTCAAGAGGCCAACCCATCCACCCGCATCGTCTACGTGGACATCGACCCGGTTGCCGTAGGCCACAGCCGGGCCATGCTGGTTGACAACCCTCTGGCGGTCGCTATCCAGGCTGATGCCCGCGACTCTGACCATATCCTCAACCACGCAGATGTCCGGCGTCTAATTGACTTCACCAAACCCGTAGGCGTCCTGTTCCTGTGCCTGCTCCATTTCATCAATGACTTCGCGGAGGCTCATGGGGTTGTGCGAGCGTTCCGCGAAAGCGTGGCGACAGGCAGCTACATCGCCATCTCCCATGCCATAAGTGACGCTTTGCCTCGCGATGTCGTTGAACGGTTGCAAGCAATCTACGCCGGCACGACCAACCCTGGCGGTTTCCGTACCGGCGCGGAAGTTGAGCAGTTTTTCGAGGGCCTCGAAGTTGTCGAACCCGGACTGGTGCTGGCCCCGCTGTGGAGGCCGGAAGGCCCCGACGACATTGCCCTAAACGAACCGGAGCGGACCGCCTCCCTGGTCGGTGTCGGACGGGTAGTGGCCGAAGAACGTTGAGCACAACAGGCTGGGACGGCTGCGGAAGGGAAACGCGCAGTGTGCTTCAGCGATCGTCCGTCGGGCGCCACAATCGAATGACCGAATAGTTCTATGAGGCCCAAGGATCAGGAAGACCTTTGGCAGGAGCTACAGTCGCGAGCTGAGGCGATTGCCAGCGGATGGTACGAGATCATTGTACGCCGGCGTTCTGCCTTTATCCCCCGCAGCACGGCCGAAATACGACTACACCTGGCCGATCTGACCAAACAGGGCCTGGAACTCTTATGCTCTGACCCGATCCAACACCAGGCCATTCGGGACTTCGGCAAAGCGTTGGCCCAACAACGCTACCTGAGTTTGGATGATTTGAGCTCCGATGTAGATACCCTTGTCCAAATTGTGACCGGGGGTCTGACCTCCGAACAGACCGTTCACGTTCACCGCCGGGTCGCGACCATAGTGGCCGACATCGCGGCCGGGATTGCCGAACAGATGCGGGACACCATCCTGGTCGACCAGGAGGAGCTGCGGACGGCCCTGATCGCCGAACGCCTGCGAACGGAGCACGCACTGCACCGCAGCGAGGAGATGGCCCGAGTCCTCCTGAATGCTCCCGGAGACGCGGCCGCCCTCATCGATGCCAACGGAACGATCATTGCGGTCAATGATATGGCGGCTCAGCTTGCCGGAATCCCTGAAAGTGATCTTATCGGCACCTCCTTGCAGGATGTTATCCCACCGAGTCTGCTCAAGTCGAGAACCGGTTGGGTCAGACAGGTCATCGACACCGGCAAACCGCTACGCCTGGAAAGCGAAAGCGCATACGGGCTGCACTTCAGTTACAGCTTTTTTCCGGTGTTTGATGCGGACGGTAAGGTGCGAAGATTGGCCTACTTCGCTCGCGACATCACCGAGCGCAAGCGGCGCGAGAAGGAGATTCGCCGGCGTAACCAGGAGATGGCGGCACTCTACGCCATTTCGTCAAGCATCGGCCGGTCGCTCAACCTCGACCACATCCTCGACGGATCGTTGGACCAGATTATGCAACTGGATTTGCTCGGCGAAGGTGGCCAGGGGATGATATTCCTGCGTGATGATGATCAGGACGCGCGAACAACTCTGGCTGCCCACCGGCAGGTTCCTGACGATCATCCGTGCCTCACCACCCCCCTTTCGAAAGCGGAGTGCTTGTGTGGTAGGGCCGCGCAGCGGGGCGAGACGATCATCTCCGAAGATTGCTGGCAGGATGAACGGCATAGCCGGCGGTGGCTGCAGATGGAGCCGCACAAAGATATCAGTGTGCCGCTGAAGGTGCGGGGCGCCGTGGTCGGTGTCATGCACCTGCATATTTCCCCTAGCAAGGAGATACGCGACCACGATCTTGGATTGTTGGATTCGATCAGCGGCCAGATCAGCGTGGCGATTGAGAACGCCCGGCTGTTCGAAGAGAGCAGGCAGCGGGGCGAACGACTCTCTGTTCTCTCCGCGAAACTGGCGGAAGTCCAGGAAGACGAGCGGGAGCAGCTGGCCCGCGAACTCCACGATCAGGTTGGGCAGAGCCTGACGGCCCTCAACCTCAATCTGCACGTTGTGCAATCACGGCTACCGGAGGACGCTGACGACATGGCCCGCGCCTGCCTGGACGATTCGCTGGAGATGGTACGCCAGACGACCGCCCGCATCCGTGGGGTGATGTCTGATCTACGACCGCAGGTCCTGGACGATCACGGCCTGGTGGCAGCGCTCGAATGGTACGCAGACCAATCCTCGACGCGACTGGGCTTCCCTATCAACGTGGAGGGCGAGCAGATCATCCCACGGCTGGCCAGGGCTGTCGAGATCGCCCTATTCCGCATCACCCAGGAGGCCTTGACAAACGCTGCCCGGCACGCGTACCCCACACAGGTGGCGATCACCGTCGATGAACGCCCTGCTACGGTCTCCCTTACCATCGCCGATGACGGCATTGGCTTCGACGTTGACCAGCGAGACTCCCGTGACGGGAAACAGCGCTGGGGGCTGGCGATTATGGCCCAGCGTGCCGAAGCGGTTGGCGGCCACCTGCACATTGAGTCACGATTGGGGGCCGGGACCCACCTCACCGTCGAGGTGCCGCGCTAGCGTCTTCTCCGGCCCGCTCCATAGACGCCAGCAACTTCCTGTGCAGGCGCGCCAGACGGTGCTCCAATTCGGGCAGCCACCGCTGACGCTCGGGCGGCGTGAAGTTGGCCTCGCCGACCCGCGCGATGGCCATCTCGGTCCACTGCGCAGCCTCAAAGAAGTCACCTTGCCGGTGTTCGAAGAACTTGGCCAACTCGACGTGCGCGTACACCTCCCCCCGATGCGCAGACTCCCGCCACAGAACCACGGCCTTGGCCAAGTTGCCTAACCGCTTGTGCGTGAACGACAACCGCCGCACGGCATCCCAGCGCGCATCCTCCGGAATATCGTGTCCCAGCCCACGCGTGTACAGCTCCGCGGCCGTCTCCAGCCGGCGGAGTCCTTCAAACAGCTTCCCCATGGCCAACACGTCCAACCCGTGGGCCACAACTCCATCCAGGGGATCGGCGAGCAAAGCTGCTGTGTGACCCAACAGCGTCACCAACGAAAGGACGTCCATCGCGTTGTGGTAGAAAACGCTCCCCAGCGGTCGGGCGTCGCGCGTGCGCACGTAGTCGAAATACAGGCCCGGAATCGCCCAGCCGGGGACGTCCTCACCCGTGCGAGTCACCCCCAGGATGTGCTCCTCCAGGTAGCCCAGCGTCCGGCTGGGCAACCGGTCACGCCAGAGCCGGCGAGCCAGAGGCAGCAGGTCCAGGTGGGCCATGGCCGGCAAGGGGGAGCGGTCACCGTTAGCGATGAAACGAGTATTGAGCAGCGGCACGTCGAATCCCTTGCCGTTGAACGTGACCAGGGCCGCGCACGGTTGGAGGAATGCACCTACCGCCGCGAGCAAAGCGGGCTCCTCCGCCGGATCGCGCATGAAGAACTGAGCCAGGCGAAACGTCTGGCCGTCGAAGCGCCCGATGCCAACCAGGAACGCGTAGGTGCCTGTGCCGCCGGACAGCCCCGTGGTCTCGGTGTCCAGGAAGGCCAGCGAATCGGGTGCGGCTTCGGCGATTCGCGCATCACCGGCCCACTCGGCAAGTGTCCGCAGCGACGCGGTGTTGCCCAGCGCCGCCCGCCCGTGCCGGTGATCGGGGGGGTAGCGCTCTTCGACGACAAACGTCGTCCCGCCGGGTGCCCCACAGAATTGTCCGCAGACCACCTGCTCAATCGGGTGCGCCGTGCGCGGGTGTGCTGCCGGGAGGTCGCGCGCTCCAACATTCACGCCCAGCGCCTTTAGCTTATCGGCAAGAGTCGTCATCGCAATTCCGTTTGCACCTTTCGAAACCGTCAATGTGGGCGCGCGGTGTTCACTCCCCCCGCTGGGGAGAGCCGGAGGGGGGGAGAGTCGCCATTTTCAAAACAGCTTACTACCCCTCACTTCAGCAATTCCAAGATCGCCATCGTCTCCTGTTTGCTGCCGGCACCCTCTTCGCCGCCCGGCCCCACACAGGACGGGCAGCCGCTCGTGCACTCACACGCCCCCACCAGCTCACGAGCTCGGTGCATTAACTCATCGTGCAGCGCAAACAAGCGTTCGCTAAACCCGATGCCCGCCGGAATCTGATCGTAGATCACGACCGTTGGGCGGCCGTCGGCCAGCGGCGAGTTCGGGTCGGCATGCACACCAATGTCCCGCGTATCGCACATCAAGAAGAGGGGCGCGAGATGTCCGAGCACGAAGGCCAACCCGGCCAGCCCACTGCGGATGCGCACGGTGAGTTCGGCCCGGCGATGACAGCGCGGGCACAGCGTCACCAGATTCGACAGCCGGTTGGCTTGCCCGGTCGACTCGAAGGCGCGGAAGGGAACCTTGTGGTGGACATGGTGGGATTTGCTTTGCTCCAACGTGCCGCAACTCTGGCAACGATTGCGATCGCGCGCCCTGGCCCGGTCTCGCTGCGCTGGCCAACCCGGTCCGTAATCATTCGGATCGTTGGACCACAAGCCCTGATGTCGCAAATGCTCCACCGTCTCCTCGGACAACGACAGCCAATAACCGGTGGTCATCAGTTCGGTCGGCGGCAGCGAAACCTCACCCTCACCGAGCACCTCGTGTGTGAACCACCGGACCTTGCGGAAACCGATTACCTGGGTCGTGACCGCGATCTCGCCGTGGGTCTTGGTGGCGCCGCGCACGGCGAGCTCGTTCAGTTTGTCCAGAAGCCGAACCATCGTTTCCCGGCGCGGTTCCGTGAAGAAGTCCGCATCGGCTGGCTCCAGGTGCGCGACATTGCTCGCCAAGTCGAGCCGAGTCACCCGGTACATCTGCCCCTCGTGTAGATAGATTGCTCTCTCGTGCACCATCCAGTGGGCGCTGGCCAAGTCGACCTGCCCCACGGTCGCTCGCTCGACGCCGTCGCGCGTCTGCAGGGTCACGGCTTCCGCCGAAGCGCTGCGCAACGAAATGTCCTGTGCCGGGTACTGGTCGGCCATCCAGAAGAATTGATCGCCGGACCGATGTAAGACGCTGGCCTGTTGGAGGAACTCGAGCAAATCGGCGATCTGCTCCTGACCAACACGACCAAAGCGATCGCCCTTGCGGAACGGCAATTCGAACGCCGCGCAGCGCAGGTGGCCCAGCAGGATGAGGAGGTTGTCCGGGTTGATCAGCGCCTGCTCCGGCGAGCGGGCGAAGACGTAATCTGGGTGATGGGCAAGAAACTGGTCCAAGGGGTTCGCAGACGCGATCAGGACGGCGAGCGCCGCGTCCGTCTTCCGGCCTGCGCGTCCGGCCTGCTGCCACATGGCGGCGATGCTCCCGGGATAGCCGGTCAGGACGGCTGCACCCATGCCGCCGATGTCTATCCCCAGTTCGAGCGCGTTGGTAGCGACGACGGCGCGCACCGTTCCCTCGCGGAGCCCCTGTTCGATCTCGCGACGTTGTCGCGGCAAGTAGCCGCTGCGATAGCCCCGAATGGCCTCGCTTGCTCGCGGAAAGCGACGCCGCAAGTAGCTGAGGATCAACTCCACCGTCCGCCGTGCCCGCGCGAACAGGATGGTCTGTACGCCGCGCCGCACCAGACTCTCGCCGATCCGCACGCTTTCCAGCATGGCGCTGCGCCGCAGGCCGAGATCGCGATTGACCAGCGGCGGGTTGTAGATGCAGAAAACCCGCTCGCCACGAGGCGCGCCGTCGTTGTCGATCACCGTCACCGGTTCTTCCACCAGACGTTCAGCCAGTTCCGCCGGGTTGGCGATGGTCGCCGAAGCCAGCACAAATTGCGGAAACGATCCGTAGAACGCGGCCACCCGCTTCAGCCGGCGCAGGACGTTGGCCACGTGCGAGCCGAACACGCCGCGACAGACGTGCATCTCGTCAACAACCACGAATCTCAGGTCGTGGAAGAAGTCGGCCCACAACGTGTGATGAGGCAGGATTCCTGTGTGCACCATGTCGGGGTTGCTGATCACCAGGCGGGCCGCCGTTCGAATGCGGCGACGGGCGTCAGCCGGCGTGTCACCGTCGTAGGTGGCGATGGGGATCGCCGGCGGCTCAACGGCGGCGGCGGCGGCGAGAAGCTGCTCGACGGCCTCTTTCTGATCGTGGGCCAGTGCTTTGGTAGGAAAGAGATACAGTGCCCGAGCGGCCGGGTCGCGCAGAAGGCGGTCGAGGACCGGCAGGTTGTAGCAAAGCGTCTTCCCGCTGGCTGTCCCGGTGACGACAGCCACATGGCGCCCGGCCTGCACATGTCGCCAGGCCTCCGCCTGGTGGGAAAAGAGAGCCGCGATATCACGAGCGCGCAGGGCTCTAGCCAGCGCTGGGTGCAGCGTGTCTGGGAATGGTTCCGCCTGTGCCGGCCGCGCCGGCGAGCGGCGCCAGGCTACGATATTCGATGCGATCCCCGTGTCGGCACGCAGAGCGCCGATAGGTGTGCTCAAGATGCACTCCCTCCCTGGTTGCGGCGAATGGCAATCACCGGCGGCGCTTCGTGCCGCAGTTGGCACAATACTCGTCGTCGGCGCGCAGCCCCTTGCCGCATTGATGGCAGAAGGCGGCCATCTCTTCCCTCCGTGGTCGCTGCCGGCGTGGTCGCCGAGGCGGCTGCCATTCATCTTCTTCCTGTGCCACTTCGGTACGCCGCTGCCTGATGTACCAGTATCCCCCGGCAGATAGCAAACCGGCGGCGAGCAAGAACCCAACGAGTAGCACGGTCCCGCTGCGGCCCTGGTCCGCCGGTTGCGCGACCGCCGCCGCTGGGGGAGCCGCCGGCGTCATGGGCGGCGCCCGCGTGACCGAGGGATCAGGGTTCTCCTTGGTGTAGCTGATGTGCAGCTTGATCTCCTCATCGGTGCCCAGCGACGGACGGGAGACGTAGTGGTACTCAAACCCATCCGGCTCCGTGCCTACCATGTCGGCCGCCGGAGAAACCGTGAAGCCGGAGGCCGTCTGCGGTCGCTGCACCTCGATCTGCAGGTTGGAGATCGGGTACTGGGTGCGCAGCCACCAGTCGAACGACTTCTCCGTCTGCCCCTCGAGAGGATCGTAGTAATACTCGAAGAAAAACGTCGGGATCGGCAATTCGTAACGTAGCAACGCGTAGCCGTCCTGAGCGACGATCTGGTACGTCTGCCGCAGGTAACGGCCGTCTGGCGTCACGCCGGCGGCCTGGTTGACGTCAATTCCCAGCGGCACAGGGAATTCCACTACCCGCGGGAACCCGCCATCGTCGGCGAAGGTCCCCTCGTACAGAATCAGCACCCTGGGATCGTCGTACTCCGGCCAGACGCTGACGTGGGCACGTTCCAGGCGCAGCCCGGTCGGTTCCTGGGCCTGCGCTGGGACCCAAGCCAGCAGCGTGAGGACGAGGCAAAGGAAAACGGTGCTGAGTACAGCGCGAGAAGTGAGCCCCCCCATCTTGCGCCGGAGGGTGCGATCAGGTATCCAACGGAATTCGGGCATGAGACCTCCTCGGTTCTTCTTGCCGCTACCCACCAGCAGACTGGCCGGCGGGGGATCGGGGCCATGCGCCGCACGCTGCGCGGGCGGCAAGTTGCTTTGAAAACCTGGCTGTGGTAAAATGATAGCTCAAAACTGCGATTTGGCAAAATCGTCGGGGTTCTTGAACAATACGTAACGAACGGGAGGGGCGCACACATCGTGGAGCGGATCAAGGTCGGCGTGCTGGGGGCTACCGGTGCCGTGGGGCAGCGGTTCGTGCAGTTGCTGGACGGCCATCCGTGGTTCGAGATCGTGGCGCTGGCCGCTTCGGACCGCTCAACTGGCCGGCCCTACAGCGAAGCGTGCCGCTGGCTGTTGAGCACGCCGATGCCGGATGCGGTGCGAGAGATGACGGTGCTGCCTTCCGAGCCGGGATTTGAGGCACGCCTGGTGTTCTCGGCGCTCCCCGGCGATCTGGCCGGGCCGGTGGAGCAAGCGTTTGCCGGGGCCGGCTATGCCGTGTCGAGCAACACCTCCACGCATCGCATGGAACCGAATGTGCCGCTGCTGATCCCTGAAGTCAACCCCGATCACGTGGGCCTGATCGACGGGCAACGCCTCAACCGGGGCGGCACCGGCTTCATCGTCACCAATCCGAACTGCTCCACCATCGCTCTCGTGCTGGCCCTCAAGCCGCTGCACGACAGCTTCGGGCTGCGCCAGGTGATGGTGACCACCATGCAGGCCATTTCCGGGGCCGGCTACCCCGGCGTGGCCTCACTGGACATCCTGGACAACGTGATCCCTTACATCGGCGGCGAGGAACCGAAGATGGAGAGCGAGCCGCTGAAACTGCTGGGGACGCTGGACGGCGACCGCATCGAGCCGGCCGCCTTCGCCATCAGCGCGCAGTGCAACCGTGTACACGTCCTCGACGGGCACCTGGAAGCGGTCTCCATCGCCCTGGCACGGGAGACCACAGTGGACGAGCTGATCGCCACGCTCGAAAGTTTCCGCGCCGAGCCACAGGAGTTGGGTTTGCCCAGCGCACCGGCGCGGCCGGTCGTCGTGCTCCGCGAGCTCGATCGCCCTCAACCCCGGCGGGATCGCGATATCGAGCGGGGGATGGCCTCCGTGGCCGGGCGCGTACGACCCTGTCCGATCCTCGATTTCAAGTTCGTTGTGCTGGGCCACAACACCGTGCGTGGCGCCGCCGGCTGCGCGATTCTCAACGCAGAACTGTTGAAGGTCAAGGGTTATTTGGACTGAGGCTTTTCCAGAGGAATAAACCTGCCAGAAAGATATCACGAGGCCTGTTAGAATTCGCGAAATGTCTTCAAACGAGGTGGAAAAGCCCAAGGAACTC
>CAZDTE010000071.1:0-16034 GCA_964508275.1 uncultured Ardenticatenales bacterium | reverse complement strand
GCAGAAAAAAGCAAGGCCGGATCAAGACGCCCCAGATTATTGAGATGATACGGAATGTGTTCCCCAAGAATTGGGGGCCGGAGGGCATGTGCTCCCCCAGGATTGGGGGCCGGGGGGCGTTCCCCAAGTTATTGAGATGATACGGGATATGCCATAAGTGACCCAACCCTCGGTAGCTGGTGGAAGAGCGGGTGCCAGGTTTTCCGGTGGCAACCAAGGGTAAGAAGACCTCTAGACAGCTTGTCTAATGACCGGTGGTGAGTTTGCGGTCGGTCTCAGTGCCGGCCGCGAAATCGCGCGCCACGGAAGGCTCGGTGAGAGACCCGCCCTACCTGGCTGTCATCGTTGGCTACAGTGCTGCCCCGCACAGAACCGGCCATGGACCGACGGGTAGAGATCGTTTGGACGCTAAGTCCAGCATGCGCCTGCGCGAAAGGAGTGGCCCTCATGACGGACCGTGTTAGTGAAATCCTCAGTTGGTACCGCAGCGAGACTCCTGGTGTCCTTGCCAGTCTGGCCCGGATTCTCAATCATGGGCGGTTGGCGGGGACGGGAAGGTTGATCGTCCTGCCCGTTGACCAGGGCTTTGAGCACGGGCCGGCGCGGAGTTTTGCGCCGAATCCTCCGGCCTATGATCCGCACTACCATTTTCGTCTTGCTATCGATGCCGGCCTCAACGCCTACGCCGCTCCGCTGGGGTTCCTGGAAGCCGGCGCAGCCGAGTTTGCCGGGCAGGTCCCCCTCATCCTCAAGCTGAATAGCCACGACATGCTGCACGGCGAGGCGGATCCGTTGGGTGCTCAGACCGCCTCCGTGGCGGACGCCCTGCGCTTGGGCTGCACCGCCATCGGTTACACCATCTATCCGGGTACAGCCGACCGCCGTCTGCAGTACGAGCAATTGCGGGAACTGATTCGCGAAGCCAAGGCCGCCGGGCTGGTCGTCGTCGTCTGGTCGTATGCGCGCGGCAGCGATTTGACCAAGGGAGGGGAGACAGCCCTGGACGTCGTCGCCTACGCCGCCCACATCGCCGCCCAACTCGGCGCGCACATCATCAAGGTCAAGCTGCCCTCAGAACACCTCGAGATGGACGCCGCAAGAAAGGTGTACGAGGCGACCGGCATCCCACGGGAAGAGCTGGTGGGTCGCGTGCGCCATGTCGTGCAAAGCGCGTTCAACGGGCGGCGCATCATCATCTTTTCGGGAGGAGCCAAGAAGGATGACGACGAGGCCATTCTTACCGAAGCGCGCGCCATCCGAGATGGCGGCGGGTTCGGCTCGATCATCGGGCGGAACACATTCCAGCGCGAGAAAGCGGTCGCCCTGCGGCTGCTCGATGGTATGATCAACATCTATCGCGCCCCATAACCGGCGATAGGGGTTCATCTGCCACCCTTCGTGTTGCGTCGCTCCACGCTCGACGCCGTTTTCGCACCGGCGCATCGCGCGCACCGGGGACGCTGAACAGGAGAAACGATAATGACCAAATTGCATGAACTGGCCGAACTGGGCCAGGCCGCCTGGCTCGATTACATCCGCCGTTCGTTCATCGACACGGGCGGCTTGCAAGACGTGATCGAAAAGGGCATCCGCGGCGTCACCTCGAACCCCTCCATCTTCGAGAAGGCGATTGCCGGCAGCGCCGACTACGATGCAGACCTGCGTCGCCTCGTTGACGAAGGCCGCTCGGTGGAAGCGATCTACGAGACGCTCTCCCAAGACGACATCCGGCTGGCTGCCGATCTGTTGCGGCCGGTCTATGACCGCACCGCCGGCGATGACGGTTACGTCAGCCTGGAGGTCAGCCCGGCGCTGGCGCACGACACCGACGGGACGATCGCGGAAGCCCGTCGCCTCTTCGCGGCCCTCGATCTCCCCAACGTCATGATCAAGGTGCCTGCTACCCCGGCCGGTATCCCCGCCATCCGCGTGCTCATCGGTGAGGGGATCAACGTCAACGTCACTCTGATCTTCTCCCTGGCTCATTACGAGGCGGTCGCCGAAGCTTACGTCAGAGGGCTGGAAGACCTGGTGGCAGCGGGCGGTGATCTGGCCAACGTCGCTTCCGCGGCCTCGTTCTTCATCAGCCGCGTCGACTCGGCGGTGGACCGCGCCCTCGAAGGGATCGCCGCCGGCCGGCCGCTGCAGGGCAAGATCGCTGTCGCCAACGCCAAACTGTCCTACGCGCGGTTCCGCGACATTTTCAGCGGTCCGCGATGGGACAGCCTGCGCGACCGAGGGGCCAGAGTCCAGCGCGTCCTTTGGGCCAGCACCAGCGCCAAGAACCCGATCTATCCGGACACCCTCTACGTGGACACGCTCATCGGGCCAGACACGGTGAACACGCTGCCGACGGCGACGCTGCGAGCGTTCCTTGACCACGGCACCGTCGCAACGACCGTGACGGATGGCGTGGATGAGGCCCACCAACAGCTTGCGGCGCTGGCTGAACTGGGCATCGACCTGGACGCGATCACCGACCGGTTGCAAGATAACGGTGTGGCCTCCTTCGCCAAATCGTTCGAGACGCTGATGGCCAGCATTGCCGACAAGCGAGAACGGCTGCATGCGGATCACAAATCGTTCGTTGCCCATCTGGGCACGCATCAAGAGCGCGTCGATGCGGCCTTGGCCGAGAGCCGGGCGGATCGGATCATGGCCCGCATCTGGGCCCATGATCACACGGTGTGGAAGCTGGAACCTGAGGAGATCACCAACCGGCTCGGCTGGCTGCACATAGCCGAAACGATGAGCGCGAACGTGCCTCGCCTGCAAGACCTGGCAGAGGACGCGCGCGCCTCCGGCTTCACCGACGTGTTGTTGCTTGGGATGGGTGGCTCCAGCCTGGCTCCGGAGGTGTTCAGTCAGGTCTTCCCGAATGCGCCGGGCCTGAACCTGGCCGTGCTGGATAGCACCGATTCGGGCGTGGTGCTGGCCCACGCGGAGCGCCTGGACATCGCGCGCACGCTCTTCATCGTGGCCACCAAATCGGGCGGCACGGTGGAAACCCTTTCGTTCTTCAAGTTCTTTTTCAATCGTGTGGCCGAACAGGTGGGCCGGGAACGGGCCGGCCAACAGTTCGTCGCCATCACCGATCCGGGCAGCCGGCTGGCTGATCTGGCCGAGAGGTACGGTTTCCGGGCTACGTTTCTCAACGACCCCAACATCGGCGGTCGTTATTCCGCCCTGTCGTACTTCGGACTGGTGCCGGCTGCGCTGATCGGTGTCGATGTGCCGGCGCTGCTGGAACGGGCCATGACGATGGTGTGCAACTGCGAATCGAGCAACTGTCCTGTGCGCGGTGACAACCTGGGTGGCCGGTTGGGGGCCATTCTGGGTGAGCTGGCCAAGGCTGGACGAGACAAGGTGACGCTCGTCACCTCGCCGGGCATCGCCAGCTTCGGCAACTGGGTCGAGCAGCTCATCGCGGAGAGCACGGGCAAGGAAGGCGTGGGCATCTTGCCGGTGGTCGGCGAGCCTCTTGGGCCGCCTGACGTTTACGGAGACGACCGCTTGTTCGTCTACCTCCGCCTCGCCGAAGCGACAACCCCGGAGATCGAGGCGGAGGTTCAGGCCCTGGAAGGGGCGGGGCATCCGGTCGTGACCATCCACCTGCGCGATCTGTATGACCTGGGCGGGCAGTTCTTCCTGTGGGAGATGGCCACAGCGGTGGCCGGCTACCGGCTGGGGATCAATCCGTTCGATCAACCGAATGTGGAGGCAGCGAAAGTGCTGGCTCGCCGGATGGTCGCCGAGTACGCGGCAACGGGCCGGTTGCCGGCCGGCGAATCAGCGCCGGCCACGGCCGAGGCGCTGGAGGAGTTCCTGGCGCAGGCCCAGCCCGGCGACTACGTCGCCTTGCAGGCGTACGTCCAACCGACACCGGCCACGGATGCGGCGCTGCTGGCCTTGCGGACCGCGCTACGCGATCGGCTGCGGCTGGCGACCACAGTTGGCTACGGGCCACGGTTCCTGCATTCCACCGGCCAATTGCACAAGGGCGATGCCGGGAACGGGTTGTTCATCCAGTTCACGGCAGACGCGGAACGTGATGTCCCCATCCCGGACGAAGCCGGCGTGGCAGCTTCGGCGATGACGTTCGGGGTGCTGAAGGCGGCGCAGGCGGTGGGCGACCGGCAGGCGCTGCTCGATGCCGGTCGGCGCGTGATCCACGTCCATCTGGACGCGGACGTGGCCGGCGAACTGCACCGCCTGGCGGAGGAACTGGCATGATCCGCGCGATGATCTTTGATCTGGACGGCACGTTGGTTCAGACTGAGCGACTCAAAGCCCTGTCCTACGCCCGTGCTGCCGTCGAACTGTGCCCGCACCGTCTCGATGTAGCGGACGTGGTGGAAGCGTTCAAGGACGTGGTCGGTCGCTCGCGCCAGGAAGTGGCTGTGGCGCTGGTGGATCGATTCGATCTGGCATTGGCTGCGCGGTCGCGCATGGCCGAATTCGGGGTGCACAGCCCCTGGCAAGCCTACGTGCAGATTCGCCTGCGCATCTACGAGGGCATGTTGGCGGACCCAGAGGTTCTGCGCAAGAATCAGTGGCCGCACAACGTCGCCCTGCTGCACACCGCACGCCGGGCTGGCTGCCGCACCGCCCTGGCCACAATGTCGCACGGCGCGCAGGTGCAACGTGTGCTGGAGGTCTTGGACCTGTCCAGCGACTTCGACTTCGTCGCGACGCGAGACGATGTGGAGCAGGGCAAGCCGGACCCGGAGATCTACGCGCTGGTTTCGAGGGAGATCGGCGTGTCTCCGGCCAACTGTCTGGTGATTGAGGATTCGCCTGCCGGGGTGCGGGCCGCCCTGGCCGCCGGCATGTGGTGCGTCGCCTCGGCGACGCCGTTCACGGAGCGGGCGCTACGCGCCGGCCGGTTGCTGGACAGACGCTGGATCGTGAATGATTCGGCGACGCTCATGGATGTGGTCCAGCAGATGATCGCGGAACGGGAACAGTACGAAGGAGTGCCCCCATGATCGTTAAGCGATTTGTCGAAACGGAGAGAGGTGTCGTTGCCCGTGTGACGTTTGCCGTGCCCAACAGCGCGTGGGCCGACGTGATCCACCTGGTTGGGGATTTCAACGCCTGGAACCATCACTCGCACCCGCTCAAACGCGATCGGCAGGGCAAATGGATTCTCACGGTTGACCTGGAGATCGGTCGGGCTTACCAGTTCCGCTACCTGGTTGATGGTAGATTGTGGACGAACGACAACGATGCCGATGCGTATGTGCACAACTCCTTCGGCAGCGACAACTTCGTCGTCGTAACGGACGAGAACTTCAGGCAATACCATGATGGAAGGAGCTAGTCACGATGGAAATCGCAATGATTGGACTGGGAAAGATGGGGGCCAACATGACGACGCGCCTGCTGCGCGGCGGACATCGCGTGGTGGCCTACGACGTGAACGAGGAGGCCATCCGCTTGGCGGAGGACGGTGGCGCGGTGGGCGCTCGCTCGCTGGCCGAGGTGGCGACGAAACTGTCACCACCCCGCGCAGCCTGGATCATGGTTCCCGCCGGCGACCCGACCGAAAGCACCGTCCAGGCGCTGGCCGAGCGCTTCACCCCCGGAGACATCATCGTTGACGGGGGGAATTCGTACTACAAGGATTCGGTCCGCCGCGCCGCACTCCTCGCGGAGCGCGGGCTCTACTTCGTCGATGTGGGGACCAGCGGTGGCGTGTGGGGCCTGGCCGAGGGGTACAGCATGATGGTCGGCGGCGAGACGGAGGCGGTGGACCGTCTGCGTCCTGCCCTCGAGACCTTGGCGCCCGCACCAGACAAGGGCTGGGGGCACGTCGGCCCGGCCGGCGCCGGTCACTTCGCGAAGATGGTGCACAACGGCATCGAGTACGGCCTGATGCAGGCCTACGCCGAGGGGTTTGAGCTGATGCAGCACAAGGCGGAATTCGGCCTGGACTTGCGCCAGATCGCCGAAATCTGGCGCTACGGCAGCGTGGTGCGCTCGTGGTTGCTGGACCTGGCGGCGAACGCCCTGGCCGAGGACCCCGATTTGGAAGGGATCGCCGCCTACGTGCCCGACTCTGGGGAGGGGCGCTGGACGGTCATGGAATCGATTGAGCTGGCCTGCTCCATCCCGGTGATCACGCTGGCACTCGGCCGGCGATTCCGCTCGCGAGAGGATGCGCCCTTCGGTGACAAGCTGCTTTCGGCCATGCGCGGCCAGTTCGGCGGCCACGCTGTGAAGCGAGAGTCGTGACGCCACAAGGAGGAGTGAGAGCCATGACGCAGACCGATCCGGGCCCGACGTCCTTCGTCATCTTCGGTGCCTCAGGCGATTTGACCCGCCGGAAGTTGGTGCCCGCGCTGTTTAACCAGTTCTGCAAGGGACGGCTGCCTGCCGGGGTGCGGGTTGTCGGCTTCGCTCGCCGGCCGTATACCAACGACGACTTTCGCGCCCTGCTGCGGGAGGGTGTCCAACAATTCGCGCCGCACAGTTTCGACTCCTCGGTGTGGGCAGAATTCGCCGGCCGGCTGATGTACGTGCAGGGCGATCTGAGCGCGCCCGACGATTTCGGCCGGCTGCGCGACGTCCTAACCGATCTCGAAGGCGAGCCCGCCAATCGCCTGTACTACCTGGCAACAGCGCCGCGATTCTTTGTCCCGATCATTGAACAGCTCGGCGCGCTGGGGATCGCCCGCTGGTCAGGCAAAACCACTGACCCGGCCGCGTTTCCCTGGCGGCGCATCGTGATCGAAAAACCGTTCGGGCGCGATCTGGCCTCGGCCCAGGAGCTCAACCGCGCAGTACACGCCGTTTTCGACGAGGCGCAGGTTTATCGCATCGATCATTACCTGGGCAAAGAGACGGCGCAGAACATCCTGTTCTTCCGCTTCGCCAACACGATCTTCGAGCCGGTGTGGAACCGGCGTTTCGTGGACAACGTGCAGATCACCGTCGCCGAGAGCGTGGATGTGGGGCACCGCGCCGGTTACTACGATCAGGCCGGCGTGCTGCGCGACATGTTCCAGAACCACTTGCTGCAATTGCTGGCGCTGGTGGCGATGGAGCCGCCCGCCACCTTCCAGGCCGATACGGTGCGCAACGAAAAAGTCCAGGTGCTGTCGGCGATTCGGCCAGTACCCTTGGGCGACACGGTACGTGCCCAATACCGGGGTTACCACGAGACGGCCGGCGTCGCCCCCGACTCGCAAACGGCCACCTATGCAGCCCTCAAGCTGTACGTGGACAATTGGCGCTGGAAAGGGGTGCCGTTCTACCTGCGGTCGGGCAAAGCGCTGGCCAGGAAGACGAGCGAAATCAGCATCCAGTTCCAATGCCCACCCCACCTGATGTTCGATCTTCCTCCTGGGGCCAAGCACACGCCGAACGTTTTGGGCTTCTGCATCCAGCCCGATGAAGGCGTGCACCTGAAGTTCGAGACCAAGGTGCCGGATGCTGTACAGGAAATGCGATCTGTGGACATGGGGTTTCACTATCGCTCCTCGTTTGGGGACAAGCCGCTGCCGGACGCCTACGAACGCCTGCTGCTGGACGCGCTGCACGGCGATGCTTCCCTGTTCGCCCGCAGCGATGGCATCGAGGCTGCCTGGCGTCTGATTGACCCCATCCTGGAGGGTTGGAAGACGCGGGATGCGCCGCCGCTGGCCTCATATGAGCCGGGCAGTTGGGGGCCGGCAGAAGCCGACGTGATGCTGGCCGGTGATGGCAGCGCCTGGCGGTTGAGCTGTGGCGAACACAAGGTTGGTTGAGTTGCCGGACAAGGAGATGGCCCTACCATGACCCTTCATTATTGGTACATGCTCCCCATTTCGATTCTCATCGCCACGACGGCGATGGCCTCCGGGGTGGGCGGAGCGACGTTTTTTTCACCGCTTTTCATTCTCGCGTTGCACCTACGCCCGGAGGTAGCGATCGGGACCGCGCTGATCACGGAGGTGTTCGGCTTTGCCAGCGGCGTGTTTGCCTACGCGCGCCGGCGATTGATCGACTACCGGCTGGGCTGGCAGTTGCTGGTGGCCACGCTTCCGCTGGCTCTGTTGGGCTCCTGGCTCGCGGGGCGCATTGAGCCGGTGTTTCTGAAGGTGGTCCTGGGTGTCGGCCTGTTTGGGGTAGCGGCCAGCTTCCTGCGCGCCCCGGAACAAAAAGACGTTGCGCGCATGGACGAAGCGATTCAGGAGGAGTACGGTGGCGAGCGGGCGGAGACCTGCCTGATCACCAGCGAGGGTGAGGAGATTCGCTACACGGTTTGCAACCGCACAGAGGGCCGCTTGATGGCCGGGATCGGGGGGCTGTTTGTCGGGATGATCTCCACCGGCCTGGGCGAGATGAACAACTACTTCCTGCTGCAACGCTGTCGCGTGCCGAGCAAGGTGTCGGTAGCTACCAGCGTGTTCGTGGTGGCGCTGACCGCGCTGACCGCTTCGCTCGGCCACTTCGCCCAGTTCGCCAGCACCGGGGGCGCTGTGCTCTCGACCGTGCTGAGCATCGTCCTGTTCACTGTGCCCGGCGTGATCATCGGCGGGCAACTGGGGGCCCATGTCGCTGCCCGTATCCCCCAGCACACGATGGAACGAGCGATGGGGATCCTGTTCATCGTGGTCGCCGCGCTGACGCTGGGCGAAGCGATGCGCTGAGGCCCTCGCCAAACCCCTCGGGAGATACGGCTTGCCGGATGTTCGAGTTGATGTTATACTTACGTGCGTTGAAACCGCTGTCCCATGGCGAGGAGATGACATGGTTGAGCGCACGAACGAAGAGTGGCTGGCTGACCTGCGGGGCCCAGAACAAGACGAAGCACTGGCTGACCTGCGTGCAATCTTGGTGCGCGGTATGGGATTCGCGATGGCCCCCTACCCGCGTGTGCGCGGCTCTGACCTGGAGGATTTCGTCCAGGAAGCGCTCCTGAAGATCCTCGCCGGACTGGATTCGTTCCGCGGAGAGAGTCGCTTCACGACTTGGGCCCAGAAGATCGCCGTGCGGGTGGCCTTCACCGAGCTACGCAGGCGTCGCTGGCGCGATGTTTCCCTCGATGAGATGACCGGCTTCCCTGACTCGGATTTCGTCCCCGATGCGTTGGCCGACCCCTCCCCCAGCCTGGAACAGCAGACCGTGCAACGCATAATGATGAGCGATTTGGGCCGGTTGATCAAAGAGGAGCTGACCGAAAAACAGAGCCAGGCCATGATCGCCGTACGCATCCATGGGATGCCGTTGGAAGAGGTGGCCCGGCGCATGGGCACCAACCGGAACGCGCTCTACAAACTCCTGCATGATGCGCGCCAGCGACTCAAGAAGCGGATGTTGGCCGAGGGGCTGACGCCACAGGACATATTGGCATCGTTTCCGTGACAACGCCGCGTAAGGAATGGCCCGATCACCACGTCTGGGGTTGAGGGAAAGATAGCTATGGAACTGGATGGAAAAATGCTCAGACAACTTGTACAGGGGATCATGAGTACCCGCCCCGATGAGATTGGGTGCGCCGACTGCTTCGAGCAGCTAGATCGGTTTGCCGAGCTGAACCTGGTCGGCAAAGACGCTGCGGCTGCCTTGCCGCTCGTGCATGACCACCTGAGCCGGTGCACAGATTGTCACGAGGAGTTCCAGGCGCTGGTGGCCGCGCTACATGTCCTCTCCTGACCCGTAGTATCTCTGTCGTCTGAACGAGGAGACACAGCGTCTCCTCGTTTTTTTGTTGGAGGCGCTCCCTGCTGTCCTGGCGCGCGCACCTGATCTCGTAGGGGGTAAGGCCGGGCCCTGGCGACTCGTCAATAGAAGTAGGTCCGTACGCCGAAACGGCTTAGCCGATCTCCCGACAGGAGGTGCGATGTGAAACGAAGCGTTTTCCAAATCTCGCCACTCTGGCGCGTCCGACCAGGGATCGCGTTGGTTGCGCTGCTTGTTGCTACGTTTACCCTGGCCGCGTGCACGACCGCCGGCCCGGACCGCTCCACAGCAAAGCCAGCCGCCGCGGGCAGGGATCGCGGCCCGGCGGCCCCCGACTTTACGATCACCGTGTATCAGGGCGAGGGATTTCAGGAGGGGCAGGAGATCAAGCTTTCCGATCTGTTGTCTACAGGAAAGCCGGTGGTTCTCAACCTGTGGGCCGGTCTGTGCCCGCCTTGCCGGCTGGAGATGCCCGACCTGCAAAAGGTGAGCGACGAGTTTAGCGACGAGATACTGTTGTTCGGCGTGGACGTTGGCCCGTTCACGGGGCTCGGCTCGCGAGACAATGGCCGGGCCCTGATCCGCGAACTGGGCGTCACGTACCCCGCCGGCACCACTTTTGATGCTTCGGTGGTACGGGCGTACAGGGTCCGGGGAATGCCGACAACGTTCTTCATTACGCCCGACGGTGAAATCGTCAACATCTGGACCGGCCTCTTGACGCGAGACAAACTCGCTGAACTGGTCGGTGAACTGTTGGCGGCCTCAAAGGGGTAAGAACCGACCTCGACGATGCATCTAACTGGCAGGATGGGCGCATGCCTCGCGCCCGCCACGAGATCGCATGCCCGTTTTCCCAAGAATTAGGGAGGAGACCCAAAGATGCAAAGCCGCAATGGCTCTGGAATCACCGTGTACGGCACCACCTGGTGTCCCGATTGCCGGCGCGCGAAGCAGTTTCTCGGTGAACACCGCCTTCCTTACGATTGGGTGGACATCGAGCAGGACCCTGAGGCGATGGCCTACGTCGAAGAGATAAACGAAGGCAAGCGCATCGTTCCCACGATCGTCTTCCCTGATGGCAGTCTGCTGATCGAGCCGTCGAACGCCGAACTGGCCGACAAGCTGGCGTTGCAAACGAAAGCCACGCGAAGCTTCTACGACGTGATCGTGATCGGCGGGGGGCCGGCCGGCCTGACTGCTGCGATCTACACCAGCCGCGAGTCGTTGGATACGCTGGTGATCGAGAAGGCTGCCCTGGGCGGCCAGGTTGCCATCACCCAGGTGCTGGACAATTTCCCGGGCTTCGACGAAGGAATCAGCGGCGCCGATTTCGCTCGCCGGTTGAGCAACCAGGCCCGGCGGTTTGGCGTGGAGTTGCTCCAGGCTCAGGACGTGACCGATATCACCCACGAGGGAGACTACTTGTGCGTGAAGACCGCCGCCGGCGCCGAGTACGGATCGAAGACGGTGCTGGTGGCAACCGGCAGCAAGTATCGTCGGCTGGGCATAGCAGGAGAAGATGACCTGATCGGCACCAACATCCATTTCTGCGCCACGTGTGATGGCGCGTTCTACAAAGACAAGGACGTGCTGGTGATCGGCGGCGGCAACAGCGGCTTCGAGGAGGGTCTTTTCCTGACCCGCTTCGCGAAGAGCGTGACCATCGTCGAGTTCTTGCCGGAGGTGCGCGCCAGTGCCATCCTGCAGGAGAAAGTCGCCGGTCGTGATGACATGACTGTGATCACCCACCACGCTGTCCAGCAGTTCAAAATCAAGGATGGCAAGCTGGCTGGTGTGGTCGTGGAAGATCGTGCCACCGGCGAACGTCACGAATGGCAGCCAGATGGCGTGTTTGTCTTCATCGGCATGTCGCCCAACACCGGTTTCTTACCAGCCGAGATCGAGCGGGACCGCTACGGGTTCGCGATCAGCGACCGAACGTTGATGACCACGATGCCGGGCGTTTTCGTCGCCGGCGACGTACGAGACGGCAGCACCAAGCAAGCCGCCTCTGCAGCCGGCGAGGGGGCCACGGCCGCGTTGATGATCCGCGAGTATCTGAACCGTGCTGCATGACGCATAACCCACGAAGGGAGGTGATGTGGTATCCCGCGACATGGCTTTAGGGGGTTACTGAGTATCATCTCAATAACTTGGGGAACGCCCCCCGGCCCCCAATTCTGGGGGAGCACATGCCCCCCCCAACTTTGGGGGGTTAGGCCCTAACCTCAGGTTAGGCCTAACCTCAGGTTAGGGGGGCATGACGTTCTGCTCACCCCGGATTATTGAGATGATACGTTACTGATGTCAAAACCGTTCCATAATTCAATTAAGGAGAGAAAAGATGTTTCGCAGATTAAACACCATCTTTGGGCTGCTTGTCGTGATAAGCTTGCTCGTCACACCGATAGTCGCTGCGCAAGGGCCCACGTTTGACGCCACCGCAGCGGAAGAAGAAGGGTATTGGTATTCCCGCTACAACCTGGGCAACCTGGTCATGCGCTCGGGGCTGGGCGACACGTTCATGCCCGAGATGGCCATGATCCAGCAGATGGTGCAGATGGTTGACGCCGACCCGAACGACGGCGATACGGCGATGCCGCCGACGAATGCCGCTCTGCTCAAGTCCGTATATACCAGCGGCGACCCGCATTACACGCAGCAAGTTGACGTGGCCGATTTTGGCACCCAGCGTTGGGACCCGGCCTCGTTTGACAAGACCGTCACCAGTCGTTCGCTCGGCTGGCCGATGATCAAAGAGGTTGAGTGGGCCAAGCAGTTCCATGTGGATAACCACTTCGGGACGCCCACCGATAACTTCGGTGCGCAATGGCGTTTCGTGGGCCTCGTGCTCACCGCAGAAGCCAAGATGCAGGGGCAGTACGCACTGCAAATGCTCAAGAATGAGCAGGGCCTGATCGCCAACAGCGACGGCACGGTGGATTGGGGCGGCCAGTGGGTTATGCTGGAAGCTCTGAGTGATCTGGGCGGCCTGCTCGGTGCAGCGACTGTACCGCACAGCGCGGCCAATCGGTACGCCGATCCCGATACGTCTGGCATGTTCCTCGGCGCAGCCGACATGCTGTTCGGCGCGCTGGCCTCGCGCCAGCCGGCCGACACGGAGGAGCTTTCTCTGGCCATCCAGGGACTCACCTGGTACGCGGCGAACACGACCAACGCCTCCAACCAGGCGCAGGCCATCAGCCTCATCGGCAAATACGGCGACGCGCTGGTCGGCTCAGCCACAGACAACGCGACAAGCAAGGCGTTTGCCACGCGCGGCCTAATCGAGGCCTATCGCGTGAGCGGTAACAACAGCTTTCTCGATGCAGCCGTAAGCGCGTACAACGACCTGGCCGGCGAATTTGACGCCACGAGCGGAACCTTCTCTAGCCAAAGCAGTTACACGATTGACGACGTGGCCGTGATCATGGGCGCCATCAACAGCGCCCGACTCTTCACAGGTGACGCCATCGATCAGGCCAAGGCCGAGGATCTCTTCCGCGATTTCTTCGAGAGCGTGGTGAATAAGAGCGGCCTGCAAATCTCCGTGCCGCCCATCCCGGTCGCCAAGGGCACCTTTGAGCAAGACGAGCCGGAGGTCTTCTACGGCTACCCAGGCAAGCCCATGCCGCCGATGGCCGGCGGTGAGTTCGGCATCGCGCCTGTCTTCGCCACCGAGGTGAGTTGGGACGGGAGCCAGTGGAGTGTGACCAACGGTAACTTCGACTCGGCTGGGGCGATGCACGCCTCAAACGAGTTCATCTGGTTCCACAACGACGAGGTGAACGGTTTCCCTGAGGTGACAGCCTTGGTGACGCCAACCACCCTACCCACGACCGGCGGCGGCAGTTCCTTGCCAACGTTGGCCTTATTGTCGGTGCTGGCCGGCTTGCTGCTGATTGGCGGCGGCCTGGCCGCGCGCCGGCAGGTGACTGTGAGGTAATTGTAGCGATGGGACGTCAACTCCTTGCCTCGACTTGGACACGGCGTACCCGGTTTGCCCGGATGGGGTTGCTGATGGTCGGCCTGGGTATTTTCCTGGCCGGCTGCGGCGGAGCCGCCAGCACCCCCTCTGCTGGCAAGGTGGCGCCCGCACCGACGCAGGTGCGGGTCGCCACAGCCACGGCAGTTGAACCGACACGGTCGTCAGCGCCGACGGCCACGCTGCGACCAGCGGCGTCAGCTACGCCAACAGGGGTTCCTAGCCCAACTGCGACGCCAACGAAGGTGTCGCCAACACAGCCGCCAATGGTGACTGAGACAATGGCGCCACCGGTTGCTGGTGCGCCCAGTTTTGCGGCCGATGTGCAGCCCATTCTTACGGAGCGGTGCACCAAGTGCCACAGCGGGCAGTCGCCGCCCCGTGGCCTGTGGCTCGATAGTTACGACCAGGTCATGGCGGGCGGCGCGTATCGGCCGGTCGTCCTGCCGGGCAATCCGGACGAGAGCGAGATCGTCCGGCGGATCAAAGGGAGCGCCATCCCCAGGATGCCGCTTGATGGCCCGCCGTTTCTTTCGGACGATCAGATCGCCGCCATCGAGGCCTGGATCGCGGCCGGCGCGCCGAACAACTAAGGCTTTTCCAGAGAAATAAACCTTCCAGAAAGGTATCACGGTAGCTCCACACTTAACCGTGGTCAGTACGCAGAACAGACTTGAGCGAGCGTTGAGGTCCATCAGGGCCTGCGTTTCGGCCCGAATCAGCCAGATTCCAGCACCAAAGTGGCTCATTTCCGGCGATTTGCTGAACAAAAAGCGAACCGTTGGCCGGAAAACTCGTTGTATCAACCTCACCACGCTTTAGTGGGGTGCTACCACGTCGCTCCTTTCGGCTGTGTATTCCGATGTTGCCCTTGCCGACTTGTCCACTTGCCGGACAGGCCGGATTGTGGCAAAATACTGTCTGTGGGTCCATTGGCTTGCCTCCTGTCTGATTTGGTGGTCAGACATAGCTTGCCAATGGACCCCATTTTGTCAAATTGCACCCCGACCACGGTTTAATGGGGTGCTACCATCATCAGGCTGTCGGGTATCTATCCTCGTTCTACCACAGCATAATACGAATCGTATGCCAGCCATGCCAGATCGAAATCGCCCTGGCCGACCGGCTGAGGGGCCACAGCAAACGCCGGATCGTTCACGTAGAATTGTTGCTTATCATAGCCCACGAGCACAACCGCATGCCAGGTAGCTATTGACCAATAAGGTAACTCCCCGGTCCATACAAACACGGCCGGTGGCAGGCCAGTATCCAATGCACGATAGAGGTCGGTCAACTCCCCTTGCCTGTACGTCACTCGAACGTTGGGTATGATCTCAAGTAGCTTGCAGATATTCCGGTGTGGCGTGCCCCAAGGCGCAACGTCAAGAATGGAGAGTAACCTGGGATAGGGCACAACAATCCCCACAGCCTCCAACATCATGGAAGCGCAAGCAGCCAGACAGTCTGATTCTTTTGTTTGCCTATAGTTGGCAAGTTTCAGTAAGCGCTTTGGCATGGGCCTCAACCTGTTCCGCAAAGTCCGGTGGAATGATAAGGTTGCCGGTGCGAGCGTCAACGTCCATTGTGCCCACAACACCTACTGTGCCCTTGGAAGGCAACGTCAGCATGACCGGTACGCGCCAGGTCAGCCGCCCACTCGTCAATACCAACGTAGGCTCCTCTCCGCCCATTAGGTGGCTAATCCGGTCGCCCATATATCCGCTTACTTTTTGGCGCGCCGTAAAGGCTGTGATATTGACGATGGCTTCACCCGGGCGGGCAATAATGTGCTCGTTGTCCCTTTCTGGCGGTACAGAAGGGTATTCTCTCAACTGTGGTTGTTCAGCCATTGACGTTTCCACATCTGATCTCCTGCTTGGCTTTTTCTGCTCTTTCCCCTTTCCCTGGAATCTCGACCGGGCGTGAGGCACAGCGAGATCGAGCTGAGAACGGAGTACTCCTACCTGCACATTATACGTGACCGGACCGAAAATGTCAATTCCCTTTCTGCGCTATTCTCAGTGGGAGACCGGACCGGTTTCCGCAGAACCTTTGGCGCGCCAGGCGGTTATCCGTCCACATAAGCGCGCTGTCGGATCGGGTATACCAGTGACCATCGAGCAGGCTTTGGAATTCCAGCCGGTGGACGCCGGTGGGCGTCCCCTTGTCGTCCAGCAGCTTACGGTTGTGGCACGTCTCACACAGGTCGCCGTGCCATTCGCGTAAGGGAACTCCAAGAGATAGTTCTACCAAACAGATTCTCGATGCAGCCCGCAATAGATCGAAAAAGCAATCTACAAGGGAGTTCCTTGGGCTTTTCCACCTCGGTTGAAGACATTTCGCGAATTCTAACAGGCTTCGTGATATCTTTCTGGCA
>CAZDTE010000070.1:13613-16445 GCA_964508275.1 uncultured Ardenticatenales bacterium | reverse complement strand
TCCTGATGCAGCATCGCCACCTGTGGCTCCGCTCTTCGCGCCAGCACGCCATCTTGCGCATTCGCGCCACCATCATCAGAGAGATCCGCAACTGGCTGGACGAGCAGGGCTTCCTCAACATGGATATGCCGATCCTCACACCGTCGGCCTGCGAGGGAACGACTACGCTGTTTGAGACCGATTACTTCGGCGAGCCGGCCTATCTGACGCAAAGTGGCCAGCTCTACAACGAAGCCGCTATCGGCGCCTTCGGCAAGGTCTACTGTTTTGGTCCGACGTTTCGCGCCGAGAAGTCGAAAACCCGGCGGCACCTGACCGAGTTCTGGATGGTGGAGCCGGAGATGGCCTTCGCCACGCTGGAAGACGTGATGGAAATCGAGGAGCGGTTTGTCAGTGCCGTCGTGCAAGCGGTACTCCGTCAATGCGCCGATGACCTGGCGATCCTGGAGCGCGACACGAACTTCTTGGAGCGGATTGCCCCGCCCTTCCCCCGCATCACCTACGACGAGGCGGTCGAGATCCTTCACGACGAAGGATTTGACGATTTCGCCTGGGGCGACGACTTCGGCGCGCCGCATGAGACTGCCATCTCCGACAAGTTCGAGCGGCCAGTTTTTGTGTATCACTATCCCACGCAGTGCAAGGCGTTCTACATGGAAGAGGTTCAGGGTCGCCCGGAGGTGTGCCGCTCCGTTGACCTGCTGGCCCCTGAGGGTTATGGCGAGATCATCGGCGGTGGCCAGCGGATCGCCGACGTCGAGTTGCTGGAGAGGCGCATTGGGGAACATGACCTGCCTCGTGAGGCGTACCAGTGGTACCTGGACCTGCGCCGCTACGGTTCTGTGCCCCATGCCGGCTTCGGCCTGGGAATAGAACGCACTGTGACCTGGATCTGTGGCCTGAGGCATGTGCGTGAGGCGATTCCGTTCCCGCGGATGTTGGAGAGAATGTATCCGTAACGCGAGTCCGCATAATCATTGGCGCGCGGGTGGCATGGCCACCGCTAACCGTTACGAAGGGAGTTCACAGGTACAATGCCGTCGTCATCAACAACTGAGTTTCAAGGCTTGTCCGATGCTTATCTGAAGGCATACCACGCGGCACACCCAACCGCGGCCTCCTCGTTGGGTTTCCACGAGTTCGATGGGCAATTACCCGACATCAGACCGGAAGCCATTGCCGACCGGGTGGCCACGCTGCGGCGGTTGGAGCAGCAAATCTCGGCAATCGATCCGGCCGACTTGGACGACGACCAGGCGATGGATTATGCCGTGTTGAATCTGGCCGCTCAAGAAGAGATCTTCGAGTGGGAAGAACTGCGTGACTGGCAGCGCAATCCCATGTTCTACAGCTACTACTGCGATGTTACCGGTTACCTCAAACGGGACTATGCCCCCCTGGGGGAGCGGCTGCGTGCGCTGTCCGAGCACCTCTCGGCGCTGCCCGACTTCCTGGAGATCGGCTGGGCCAACCTGAAACACCCGATTCCGGCGATGTTTGTCTCCACCGCGATAGAAATGTTTGAGGGCCATGTGCGTTTCCTCGAGGGAGAACTGCTGGAGGAGGTGGCGCGCACAGCGCACCCGGATCAGATTGCCGGCATTGAGGATAGCTCGCGGCTGGCTGGCGCGGCCATCAAGCGCGTTCTCCAGCAACTGCGTACCGAATCGCAGCCGGGAGCCACAGAGGGCTTCGCCATCGGGGCGGACCGCTTCCGCAAGATGCTGCGGCTGGGCGAGATGGTAGATGTCTCCCTGGACCATCTCCTCCGCTTGGGTCAGGAAGACCTGGCCCGCAACGAGGCCGATTTCGCGACAGTCGCCCGGCAGATCGACCCCGAGAAGTCGCCGCGAGAGGTGATTCAGGCGATGACCGACAATCACCCCACCGAGCAGAGCCTGATCGCCGATGCCCGGGCCACGCTGGACGATCTTGTGCGCTTTATCCGCGAACACAGTCTAGTCTCGATCCCCTCCGACACGCTTTGCGTTGTGAGAAAAACTCCGCCTTTCCTGCGCTGGGCGTTTGCCATGCTGGATTCGCCAGGAGCCTTTGAGCAGCGGACCCTTGAAGCTTTCTATTATGTGACGCCAGTGGAGGAAACCTGGTCTTCGATCCAGAAAGAAGAATGGCTGCGCAAGTTCGATTACTACACCTTGCAGGATGTCTCCATTCACGAGGCGTATCCGGGCCACTACGTGCACTATCTGCACTACCGGCAAACTCCCTCGGCCGTACGCAGGACATTTGGGGCCTATTCTTTCTGGGAAGGCTGGGCTCACTACGTCGAACAGATGATGCTGGATCAGGGCTTTGAGGACAGTGAGCCTCGTCTGCGTTTGGCGCAACTCTCGGAGGCGCTGGTGCGAAACTGCCGGTTCCTGGCGGCCATCCAACTGCACACCGGCGACATGACCGTGGAGGAGGCCACGCGCCTTTTTGTGGAGCATGCCTACATGGATGATCTGCCGGCTCGCAAAGAGGCCGAGCGGGGCACCTTCGACCCGGGCTACTTGAACTACACGCTGGGCAAACTCATGCTACTGAAGCTGCGGGCCGATTACGAGCAAGAGAGGGTCAATGCCTTTTCATTGGGGGCGTTTCACGATCAGTTCCTCTCCTTCGGTGCGCCTCCCATCCCTCTGGTACGTCAGCGGATGCTACGCGATGGGACAGATGCGCCGCTGTAGAGTGTGAGAGACGGGAATTGAGGATGATGGAGACCGGGGGATGGATGGAGATAGAGTGGCATGGAGCGGAAACGTGGAGCCGTAGGGCGTTGAGTGTGAGGCATGTGGCATTTGCCTCCTGACACATCTCACATCCCACATC
>CAZDTE010000070.1:0-13513 GCA_964508275.1 uncultured Ardenticatenales bacterium | reverse complement strand
TCCCACATCCCACATCCCATAATCACGTTTCAAGGAGGTCTTGGAAATGGATCCCAAGGTGTACAATGTGGAGGGCACGGAGAAAGACTGGGCCTGGGTGACCGAGGTTTATGGCGTGGTGCACCAGGAAGCCGACGTGGATCCCGGCGGAGAAGTGTATCGCCTCGTTGAAGTGATTGAGCGGGAAGGCGCGGCTACCCAAATCGTCAACGTGCTCGATTCTGAGGGCGAACAGCTGGTGGGTGTCCCTGTCGCTCGCTATTGGCCTGGCGCACCCGAACTTTCGCCGAAGCCGGCCTCTGCCTGGAAGAGCAAAGCCGTCATCGGCAAGACGAACAGCAACGGGGATGTGGGTTTTGGAATGGGTAGGGGCGACTACATCACCGAACCGGGGGCCGGCGTATCTGCTGTGTGGGTCGCCGATCCGGACATCCCCAGTGACCTGGCGGACAAGCTCGGCATGATCGCCGGCACAAACCATCGCCGGCTCGACTTCATGTTCCAATTGCAGACCGAACCGGCAGAAGACCCAACACCCGATTCCGGATCACCGGAAGCCCTGGTGCGACGGGTAGCGGCGGCTGAAGCTCGCCTCGAGGAACTCACAGCCTCGTTGCCGGCCGAGGAGGCGCTGACGGATCTGCAGGGGAGCCTGGGCGCGCTGAGTACGCAGTTGGACAAGATCGAAACCGCGTTGCAAACGGTTCGCCAGGCATTGACTGACATTGACCGGTAGACATGGCTGACCGCCACCGGTTATGCTTCTCCGCTGGCGTTTCGTTCGGGTCACAACGTTCTTCGCCACCGCGATCCTCTCGCTCTGGTGGTGGGAGGTCTTTCTCCCGCACATCCTGCGGTTAGGCTTTGCCCGGCGGGGTAGTGCCGGGCGCCGGCGGCGGCTCGCGCGGCGCTTCCGGGAGCTATCCGTTGAGCTGGGAGGCGTGCTCATCAAGCTGGGCCAATTCCTCAGCGCGCGGGTGGATGTCCTGCCGCCGGAGATTACGGACGAACTAAGCGGCCTGCAAGACGAAGTGCCGCCCGTGGCTTTCGCCGAAATCCGGGCGGTCTTGGAGAGCGAGCTGGGTTGCCCGGTGTCCGACCTCTTTGTCCAGTTCCACGAAAAGCCGACCGCTTCTGCATCCCTGGGGCAAGTGCACCACGCTTACCTGCCGGATGGCGATCTAGTGGCCGTCAAGGTCCAGCGTCCGGGCATTGAGGCGCTTGTGGAGACGGACTTGGCCGCGCTTCGCTGGGTAGCCGGCTGGCTCAACCGCTACGGCCCCCTGCGGCGGCGCATGCACTTCGGCTCGCTCGTTGACGAGTTCAGCCGGGCCCTCTACGAGGAACTGGACTACGTCTCCGAGGCCCACAACGCCGAGCGCTTCGCCCGCCACTTCGCCGAAGACGAGGCGGTGATGGTGCCGCTTCCGTACTGGGAGCTGGTGACCCGTCGCGTGCTCACCTTGCAATGGATGTCCGGAATCAAGATCAGCGACTTCGACGCGCTGTCTGCCGCCGGCGTCGATAGACACGAAGTGGCAGACTGCCTCTTCAACGTGTATCTGCAGCAGGTGTTCGAAGACGGCTTCTTCCATGCCGACCCTCACCCCGGCAACCTCTTTGTGTTGCCGCAAGGCCCGCCTCTCCCAGAGGGTGAAGCCGGTCGCCCATTCGTGCTGGTCTTCGTTGATTTCGGGATGGTCGGGCAGCTTCCTCCACGCACCACAGAGATTCTGCGCCAGGCGCTTGTGGACCTGCTCACGCGAAACTACTTTGGGCTGGTTCGGGCCTGGCAGGAGATGGGCTTCTTTCTGCCGGATGCGGATTTGCGCCCCATTGTTCGCGCCACGGGAACCATCATCGACCGGTACTATGGCATGAGCATGGCCGAGTTGACGGCAGTGGATTACGATGAGGTCCGGCGGTTGATGGCCGAGTTCAGGGATGTCCTTTTTGAGTTTCCCTTTCAGGTGCCACAAGACTTCATTTTGTTGGGCCGTTGCCTGGGCATCCTTTCTGGCCAGTCTACCAGCCTCGACCCGGACTTCAGCCCACTGGAGGCTGTGGAGCCGTACGCGCGCCGGATCATGGGGCGGGACGACGAGGGTGGCAACATGCTGGACCAGGCCCTCACGGAAATGCGCCAACAAGCCCAGATGTTGTGGGGGCTCCCGCGACGTTTCTCCGATGTCCTCGACCGGGTCACGCAGGACGAACTCGTGATCCGCTCGCCGGAAGCCGCCAGCCTGAACCAGACCGTCTCGCAACTGGAGGGGGCCGTAAACCGTCTGACGGACACACTGGTCCTGTTGTTCTTGCTCGTGGCGGGTGGGCTGTTCTATGCCTTGGGTTTTTTCTGGCCGAGTTGGGGGTGTTGGGTCGCTGCGCTGATCGTCTTCCTCAGGCTGGTGATCCGCAGCTTCTGAGGTGGAGCGGCTGGAGCCACAGCACAACCCGGCGAGAGCGCTGCCCCGTGGACGCCACGCCGACCCGGAGGCTCACAGATAACCTAGCCCACCGAGGCGCTGCTCAATCAGCTCTTCCTCCGCGGCGGAGTAGCCATCACCGGTAGCAGGCTTCTGAACGCCGGGTTGCGCCTCCTCCAAGTATCGAACAGGATGGTCGACCAGCCAGTCATCCTCCAGCATGTCGGTGACCACGCGGCCGTCCAGTTGTGCGGGAACGGCGTGTCCCATGCGGTAAAGAACCGTGGCGGTCACGTCGGCGATCTGCTGGGGCGGGCTCTCTGCCCCCTGTCGTATCCCCGGCCCACGGGCGATCAGGATGCCATCCAGCGTGTGCTGGCCGGAGAGGTCTGCCAGGAAGAGGAGTTCATCTCCCAGCGGTTCCACGATGGCGTCACCGCTTGCGCGCCAGTCCACGACGGCACCGTGGTAGCGCGGGTCCATCAGGCCGATCGCATCCGGAGCTTCATCCAGGTAGGGACCGTGGTAGATCTCTTCGCGCCGCCACACCCCTTCGAAGATCGGTTGGCCGCTTTGAGGGTCACAGAGTTCGCGCAGTTCGGCGATCAACCGGTCTCGAAGGGCCTCATACGCGGCTCCCGGCGCGACGATTCCCTGTGGTTCGCGGCCTTGCAGGTTGACGTAGAAGTTGCCCATCGTGCCCACAGCGTAGACCTGTGTGCGGGTCCAGTCCAGGTGTGCGTAGGCCATCGCGGAATGAAGTTGCCCTCGGAGCGCCGGGAACCGCTCAAAGGCGCGCTGTTTGGCCGTGGCGACCAGGGGGTGTTGCACGCGCTGCACGGCCTTGCGGAGCGCGGCGGTGCCGAGACGGCGCGCGCGGTCCCCCGCCCCTTGACTGTCCGGTGATCGGTTCGCCAGGTATCCGCGCTGCTCCAACCAGCGATTCAAGTATACGGCGTGGGTGAGCGGGCCGAAGCCGTGGTCGGAGACGACCAGGACGGTGTCCTCGTCACTGGCCAGCTTCAGGAGGCGACCGACCTGCGCGTCGAGTTGGCGGTAGGTGTCGCTCAAGACCGAGCCCCAGCGCCTGTTGCCTGCTGGCGTGTAGAGCGGGTGCGAGGAATCGGTGTAGCGCCAGAACTTGTGACCGAGACGATCCAGCGAAACGAACACGACCATGAGGAAGTCCCAGGGGCGAGTGCGAGCCAGGTACTCCACGGCGGCGGTTCGCTGTTCGGTCATCTGGCGAAATTGTGCCACCAGGTCGGCCAGGTTCTCCTCGCGGCGGTCTAGGCCGCCGCGTTCGATGTCCACGTTGATGGTGTAGTCCCCGACGTGTCTGCGCAGCTCGTCATACAGGTCAGCCGGGTAGGTGAATTCGGTGTGTGTGCCCGGAGCCATGAAGCCGGTGATGAGCACGCCGTTGACCGGGTGAGGCGGATAGGTCAGCGGGACGTTTGCCACGATCACCTCGCGGCCCCATCTGGACAACCAGTCCCAGAGTTGTGGGGCACGGAGGAACCGGGCGTTGACGTAGTCATGGACATAGCTACCCGGCCGGCGGCGCATGTAACCGTAGAGGCCGTGGCTTCCACAATTCAAGCCGGTGGTCATGGTTGGCCACGCCTGTTCCGACGAAGGTTGGATGCAGGACCGCAGGGTTGCGCTGCTTCCCTGGGCGATCAGAGCGGCCAAGTTGGGCAGCTCGCCGGCCCGAATCAGGGGACGCATCAACGACCAGGTGGCTGCGTCCAGTCCGATGATCAGGGTTCTATTTGAGGGGGTCGGCGTCATCGGAGGTAGTTGTAGGGGTTTCGGGGGACACCTCCCTTGATCATTTCAAAGTGGAGGTGGGCGCCGGTCGAGTTGCCTGTGCTGCCCACTTTGCCAATGACCTGCCCCTTGGCGACCGATTCCCCAGACTTGACCAGGATGGCACTCAGGTGGGCGTAGCGAGTCGCGAAACCATTGCCGTGGTCTATGAGGACCATGTTGCCGTAGCCGGTGCGATCCCAGCCCGAAAAGACAACGTACCCGGAATCGGAAGTGTAGACGGGGCTGCCCCACAACGCACCGATGTCCAGGGCGCGATGTGAGGCCCAATACTTCTGGGTCACCCGACCGGTAGCTGGCCAGCCGAAGATGCCGGTCCCCTTGGCGGCGCCTGTCGGGATGGGGCCGTGATAAGCGTGGACAAGGCGGTGCTGGTACGGTTTGACGCCGTTGGGGATGACCAGTTTCTGACCGGCAGTCAGTTTGTACGGAGTCTGCAGGTTGTTCAGGGCATAGTCAGTGATGGCCGTAGCGCCCACTTTGTACCGCTGGGCTAGGCTCTCGACGGTGTCGCCTGGTTCAACCGTGTGGTAGACGCCGGGCATAGGCAGAATGACGATCTTTTGGCCGGTAGATAGCAGGTCGGGGTTGTTCTCCAGGGCCGGGTTTGACCAGAGCAATGTGTCTGGCGGCAGGGTATACTGTTCCGATATTCCGGTTACCGTGTCACCGGGTTGAACCACGTAAACGATGATCTCCTCACGGGGCCGCTCTGGGATGATGGTGTGTGGCAAGGCGGCCCAAGTCAGGAACCCGGCGCGCGGTGCGGCCTCAGTGGAGAGTGCCGGCGTGACGGCCTGTTCGTCCTCCTCAAGGCGAAAGGGAAGGGGGTGGGGCGTCGTTAGGGCGGCAAGGCGAACGTTCACGAGCCCAGCGATCAGCAGGGTTAGGGACAACACGGCCAGGTGCGAAATGTACCGCGAGAGGAAGGGGATGTCGGAGCGGCGGTCATTCACCCAAGTGGCGGCCTGGTCTGCCACCTGCCGAAGGATATGCGGGATGGGCCGGCTGGCCTGAATCCGGTCGACCGAAGCAGCAAAAGGCGCGTGCTCCCGGTACCGGCCACTGCGCAAGAATTTGGACAGCGAGGATTCTGCCATCTGAGACTTGTTAGATGTCCCTGTGCATGGTATTCAAGAACTCGGTGTTGTCCTTTGTTTTCTGCATTCTGTGAAGCACGGCCTCGAGGCCCTCGATGTTGCCGAGCGCACCGACCATGCGGCGTAGTGTCCAGACCTTCTGGAGCATTTCAGGGTCTAGCAGCAGCTCCTCCCGCCGAGTCCCGGAGCGTTCGATGTCGAAGGCCGGGAAGATGCGCCGTTCGGCGAGTCGCCGGTTCAGGTGCAGTTCCATGTTTCCGGTGCCTTTGAACTCTTCGTAGATCACGTCGTCCATACGGCTGCCAGTGTCTATCAGGCAGGTAGCGATGATTGTCAAGCTACCACCGTGTTCGATGTTTCGGGCACCGCCGAAAAACCGTTTTGGCGGGTAGAGGGCGGCCGGGTCGATACCACCGGAAAGGGTGCGTCCGCTGGGCGGAACGGTCAGGTTGTACGCGCGGGTAAGCCGGGTGATTGAATCGAGGAGAATGACGACGTCGCGTCCTACTTCCACCATCCGTTTGGCTCGGGCCAGGGCCATCTCCGCCACCCGCACATGGCTTTGGACGGGATCGTCGAATGTGGAGGCCACCACTTCGGCCTCAACGGAGCGATCCATATCCGTCACTTCTTCCGGGCGTTCGCCGATGAGGGCCACCATCAAGTGCACATCGCTGTGGTTGGCCGAAATCCCGTTCGCGATCTTCTTCAGAACTGTCGTCTTGCCCGCTTTCGGTGGCGAGACGATCAGGCCGCGCTGGCCACGCCCAATCGGCGACACCAGGTCCAACAAGCGTGTCGTCAGATCCCTGCGCTCGGTTTCCAGTTGCAAACGTTCGTCAGGGAAGATCGGGATCAGACGGTCGAACTCTGGGCGGCGTTTGGCCGCCTCGGGGTCCAGGCCGTTTACGGCTTCCACGCGCAACAGGCCGAAGTACTTCTCGTTTTCTTTGGCCGGGCGTACCTGGCCCAATACCTGATCGCCGGTCCGCAGGGCAAAGCGGCGGATCTGTGATTGGGACACGTAAACATCTTCTGGCCCCGGCAGCAGCTGCCGCGCGCGAAGAAAGCCGATTCCGTCTTGCACAATATCCAGCGAACCGCCGCCGAAGATGTAGCCTTGCTGCTCGGCGTTTGCCTTGAGCAAGCGGAAGATCAGATCGTGCTTCTTGAGCCGGCTATAACCCGACACTTCAAGTTCCCTCGCCAATTCCTGAAGCTCGGGGAGGGTTTTGCTCTCAAGTCCAACAATATCCACTGTACTACTCCGTTTTCCTAAACGTTAGGTGCCGTTCTCTGCGGTCCTTGTGCTTCGGGCAAGAATGCCGAGTCGGTCACGCGCTATCCGGTTTTGGCTCGTCTGGGTTGGGGGTTGTGGCATGTACGTCCCAGTACGGCGCACAATCCAAAGTCCTCAGGGCTCCGGGTTCGAGGCAACGCGATAGGAAACCAAGAAATGGCACAGGTTCGTATCTCCTGTTTGGAGGTGTCAGACGCGATGCCCAAGAACCAGGCCCCTGCCCACGAGGCCTGCCCGGAGTTACTCACTGAACAATAACAACCTGATGTGCTTTATTGGACTTTTGACAAACAGTGCTTACCTACTATATGTAGTAGGTTTACGTCTCTTTTTACCACTACATATAGTGTGTTTCGTGCGTTTGTCAAAAGTCCAAGCTTTGCCAAGGCAACACAATCAACAGATTTGGAACTGCCGCAAGCCCTCTGCCTAATCTTTTCGTCTCACTGAACAAGAGTAGACGACATGGTGTAGCAGTTTGCATTATTCGGGGTTGTGGTGAGGAGGTATCTTCCAGACAAATCCCATACCGGGTTACAATGACAGTTTCGTGCTTAGTATAGCACTATTTTGCCCTTCTGTCAAATAAGGTCTGGCTACGTGGCTACGTGCCCTATGTCAGTTGATCCAGCAAAGGGGTCACATCGCGGTCGTAGACACTTATCTCCACTTGGGCCTGAGTTCGAAGGCTGGAGCGCCGGCGTGCAAGTTGATCTTCCAGGGTCAACGTGTTCAGTTGATAGAACACACCGATGGGGGTCTGTTCGCCGCCTTCGTAAGAGCGAGCCAGGGCCTGTACTTTCTTGGCCACCACTTCCTCCGGATCGTCTGGGTTGTGCACCACCGGGTCGTAGTCGGTGTCTTCCAGATGGTAGAGGCGAGATTGGCCTCCAGTCCGGTCTTTTCCGGCGAACCAGGCCTGGGTGTGCAGGTTGTTGTAGGTGGGGCAGGTTTGCAGCACGTCAACCAACGCCGAACCACGATGTTGAATGGCTTGCTTGATCAGAGAAACAAGATGCTTGACATCCAAGGCATAGCCCCGCGCGATGAAGGTGTAGCCGGTGCTGAGGGCGAGCGCAATCGGATTGACGCCTTCGGTGACGGCCTCTTCGGCCATCCCTTTGGTGCGCAAACCCTTGTCCAGTGTCGGCGACGCCTGGCCCTTTGTCAGGCCGTAGACCTCGTTGTCGAAGACGATATAGGTCAGGTTCAGATTCCGGCGTCCGGCGCCGACGAAATACCCCGCGCCGATGCCGTACGCGTCGCCGTCACCTCCGACCGCCAATACGGTCAGCTTATGGTTCGCCAACTTCGCGCCGGTGGCGACAGTGAGCACGCGGCCGTGCAGTGTGTGCAGGCCGTAGGTGCCGATGTAATGTGGTGTCTTGCCGGAGCAGCCGATTCCAGAGAAGACGGCCACCTCGTGCGGCGGCAGATTCATTTCGGCGAGGGCGCGCTGGATCGAACGAAGGATGCCGAAATCACCACAGCCCGGGCACCAGTCGTTGATAACGTCGGTTTGGAAATCCTTTACTGCGTACGTGTCGGCGGGCATATCATTTCACTCCTTCTTCATCCGTGCGACCGGATTCGTCGCTCCACGTGCTCTACACTTCAACCGGTTAGAGATGGCTGACCTCCACGACAGGCTCCCCGCTGACGAGTGCCTCCTCCACGCTCTCCACAATGTCGTCTTGTGAGAACGGTCGTCCATCGAACCGGAGGATGCGCTGCGGGATGGTGATGCCGGTCTGCTCGCGGATCAGGCCGGCGAGTTGTCCCGAGGCGTTCCCTTCGATGGCAATGCTGCGTGCGGCCCGCTCCAGGATACCGGTTACGGCGGTCACCGGGAAGGGGCGCATTAGGCGGACTTGCAGAAAATTCACGGACCGGTGTTGTGATAGCTCGGCCAGAGCATCCAGAATCGCGCCCTTGGTCGAACCCCAGCCGACGAGTGTCAGATCGGCCACCGCTGGGCCGTAAAGTTGGTGTTTCCGGCTGGTGGGGATCTCTTGGTCCGCCAGCGCGAGCTTGCGCCGGCGTTTGCGTACCATCGCCATCCGATTCTCGATTCCTTCGTGGATATGGCCGAACACGTCGTGCTCGTCGCTGGTGCCCCGGAACATCCCGCCGGGCTGTCCCGGCCGGCTCCGTGGGCTGATTCCTGATTCGGTCAAGCGGTAACGTTGAAACTCTGCACCCGAAGGATCGGTTTCCGGATCGTACAGCGCTCCCCGGTCAATCGTCAAGCCGGACATGTCTATCCCAGGTGCCGTCTGAAAACAGGTGGCTGTGAATTTGTCAATCAGTACGACCACAGGCATCTGGTAACGGTCGGCCCAGTTGAAGGCGTCGAACGCGGCGTAGAAGCACTCGCTGGCGTCACCCGGAGCGACAACGATGTGTTCAAAGTCACTGTGCGCCGGGTGCAAGGCGAAGCGTAGTTCACCCTGTTCGGTGCGCGTGGGCAGGCCGGTGCTCGGCCCACCGCGCTGGTAGAGGCAGATCACGGGGCCCGGTGCTTCGGTGATGGAGGCAAACCCGATCCCTTCGCCCATCAAGGCGAAGCCGGGGCCTGATGTGGATGTGGCTGCCCGCACTCCGGCGTGAGATGCTCCCACCGCCATGTTGATCGAGGAGATCTCATCTTCGCACTGCAGAACGGTGATGTCGTACTCTGTCTGTAGGGCTTCCAGGTAGAAACTCTCGTCGGTCGCCGGTGTGATCGGGTAGTAGGATTGGAATCCGCAGCCGGCCTTCAGCTTACCAATGGCTGTTGCTTGGGTGCCTCGAATCAGGATCTGCTTCTGTGGATCCGCTGCCGGTCGCAGATGGAAGTCAAGGCCGTCTGGGAAGTGCTCCCGGACGTAGTCGTAGGCCGCGCGGGCCACATGCACGTTGAGGTCGGCCAGGTGTGCCTTGCGGCCTGTGAAGCTCTCACGGATGATGCCGGCGGCCAATTCGAGGTCGTAATCCAGGAGAGCGATGCTCGCGCCGAGTAGTGCGGTGTTCTTCATGATCTGGTACCGCGAGCCCGGTCCTTCTTTCCCCGCGGCACGCAGGCCGGACTCAATGGTGTCCAGGAGGGGCACAGGAAACAGGCGCAGGTCGTCCCGGCCAAAGTCACCCGCTGTCAGCTCGAGATCCGCGTCGAAGATCGCGCCGCCGTCCGGTACCACCTGGTGTACGTGCCCGATGTGATGGACGTGGGGATCGGCTTTCTTGCCGAACAGACTCTCGGCGTCCAGGGCAGCCAGCAAATGCACGGCGTCAATCGGCGAACGGATCTCGCCTTCGCCGGCACGCACGCGGTAGAAGCTGTGCTTGCCTATGATGTTGGAGTGGTATTCGATGTTGGAAAAGACAGACAGGCCCCCACGACTGCACGCTTTGGCCAAAATCTCTGCCGCCGAGTTGATCCCGCTACCTTGCGGCCCGCCGATCATCCAGGAAACTTGGTTTGTCGCCATTGATCATTTCTCCCTCATTGGAAACCCGATACTGTTGTTTCGCCGGCCAGGAAATGCCCAGTGATCATAGCACAACCAGAGGATGGAGTCAAAAGCTGGTTGCTCGTGGCCCCAAGGTAGGAAAGCTTGACTCTCCTGCCCAATGATGTTACAATGTGGCTACGTGACCAACAATCCCATGGGAAGCAGCGCCACGGCTATCCCCGTGCGGAAATGTCTGCGCCGCTGCCTGCCCGGATCAGATCACCCTTCGCTTGAGGGGCGGTGCTGGCCAAGTCGACGAGGTGGAAGCAATGACCCTAAACAAGACCTGGCTCTTTCTTGACGCGGTTTCCGGGCTCTCCTTTGGCGTTAGCATGTTACTGATGATGGCCCAGTCACGTCCCTTTCGCTCGGAGGCAGTATCTAGCGCGAGCACGTTCAAAGCGGTCGGGATTGGGATCGTCAGCGGACTGGTTTTCGTGGCCGCAGGCGTTCTGCTGGGTGCGCTCTATGCAAAAGCCAGGCCGGCGCCGGGCGCGTTCGAAATAAAGTCGCTCCTACTGCGCGTGCTGATCGGGACCGTAGCAGGGGGTGCCATTGGTGCGACGCTCTTTGTGCCTCTCTTTGGTTTTCGCGAATTCGCGGTGCTTATCCTGGATTACCACGGTGTAGTGATCTACCTCACTGGAGCTATCGGTGGAGGGCTGGGCGCAGCCAGCGGCGCTTTCAGCAGCACTGAGGCCGTGTCGTGGTGGATCAGGATTGCCCTGGTGCTTCTAGCCGGGTTAGGAGGCGCGGTCATCGGATTATTAATTGTGGCCCCTCTGTTCGTGGCCCTATTCGCCACGCCATTTCTGGCCAAGTCGAAGACCAATGTATGGCGTTGGATCTGGCGGGGGCGATAGCAGGCACTCGTTTACCGGGGCAGCCGGCTGGTGTTCACTCCCCCCAGATGGGGGATCCGGAGGGGAGATCGACGACTATTCTAAAAGCAGCTGGTCAGTGCTGTTGTCTGGGGCGGTATTGCATCGCCTCGGCCAAGTGAGGAGTCTCGATTTGCTCGTTGCCGGCGAGGTCGGCGATGGTGCGGGCCAGCTTGAGAATGCGGTGGTAGGCGCGGGCGCTGAGGTGGAGTTGATTCATCGCGCTACGCATCAGGCTGCGTCCGGCGGAATCGAGCGAACAGAATTCGCGCACGCCGCTGGGGCCCATGTCGGCGTTGCACATGAGGCCAGATTCTTCGAATCGCGCGCGCTGGTGAGCCCGTGCCTGCTCCACGCGTTCGCGAATCGCCGCGCTCGGTTCGCCCAGGCGGTCATCGCTCAGCTTGTCGTAGTCTACGCGGGGCACTTCTAGGTGGATGTCGATCCGGTCGAGCAACGGGCCGGAGATGCGTTTCTGGTAGCGGCTCACCATACTCATCGAGCAGGTGCAGTCCTTGACCGTGTCCCCGTAGTAGCCGCAGGGGCAAGGATTCATCGCCCCCACGAGCACGATGTTGGCCGGAAAGGTGAGGGTGCCGGCGGCACGGGCGATGGTGACGACGTGATCCTCCAGTGGCTGGCGTAGCACTTCCAGCGTGCGTTGGCCGAACTCTGGGAGCTCGTCGAGGAAGAGCACGCCCCGGTGCGCCAGGCTGACTTCGCCGGGCCGTGGCCAGCGCCCGCCCCCCACCAGGCCGGCGTGGCTGATGGTATGGTGCGGCGCGCGAAATGGCCGGTAGCGGATGAGAGGCGTCTCTGGTGGGAGCAGGCTAGCCACGCTGTAGATCTTCGTGACCTCGAGCGACTCGCTCACCGTCATGCGCGGCAGAATCGAAGGCAACGACCGAGCCAGCAACGTCTTGCCCGCACCAGGGGGGCCGGCCATCAGGACATTGTGTCCCCCGGACGCGGCCACTTCCAGAGCCCGCTTGACATGCTCTTGCCCCTTGATCTCGGCGAAGTCTGTGGAATAGGTGCCCAGTTCGTCGTCTTCGGGGTCAAACTCTATACGGAAGGGGGCGATTTCGGTCAGGCCTTGCAGGTGGCCGACCAATTCAGAGAGGGTGCGAACCGGGATCACCTCCAGGCCCTCGATGAGGGCCGCTTCGGGGGCATCGGCGGCAGGAACGAACAAGCGCTTGATGCCGTGATCGCCGGCCATTGCCGCCATCGGCAGGATGCCTGTTGTATGTCGAACGCTGCCGTCGAGCGAGAGTTCACCGACGAAGAGCGCGTTCTCCAGCGCATCGGTCCAGGCCTGTTCCGAGGCAACCAGCACCCCGACGGCGATTGGCAGGTCGTAGGCGGGGCCTTCCTTGCGCAGGTCTGCTGGAGCTAGGTTGACGGTCAATCGCCCGTCGGGCCAGCGCAAGCCGCTGTTCTTGATCGCCGCACGCACGCGCTCCCGGCTTTCGTTTATGGCGGCATCGGGCAGGCCAACGATCGTCAGAGAAGGCAGGCCACGCGAAATGTCTACCTCGACTTCGACAAGTGCCCCTTCAAGGCCGATGACGGCGCAACTGGTGACGGCAGCGAGCACGGGGTTTGCCTCCTATGTCCGGTAACGGCCTCGCAGATCGTTCCAGCGCACGCGCAACACGTCCCGGAAGTTTCGGATCGAGTCGCGCAACGGGTCCACTTTGCTTTCGTTGGAATAGTGCCACGCCACAGGCATTTCCTTGATGCGGTAGCCGAGTTTCTGGGCCAGGAAGACGACCTCCACGTCGAAAGCGGTGACCATGCTGCCTTTCACGATTCCCGCTTCCTCCCCGTAGAGCTTGAGTCGCCGGAAAACCTGCTGGGCAGCCTGTTGGCGGAACGCTTTGAAGCCACATTGCGTATCCTGGATGCCACGTACCGCCAGGAGCCGCACCACGTAATTGAAAACACGCCCCATCAGGTGCCGGTACACCGGTTCGTCGTAGCGGCGGGCGCCGGAACCTTCGCGCGAGCCGATGACGACGTCGAAGCCCTTCTCGAACCAGGTGAGCAACCGGCCGATTTCTTCGATGGGGGTGGAGAGATCCGCGTCGGTGAAAAGAACGTACTGGCCCTGGGCCGCCAACATGCCGGTGCGTACCGTATACCCTTTGCCTCGATGGTCGTTGCGGATTACGCTGACGCACGGATGGTTCGCGGCGATGGCCTCGGCAACGGCCACGGTTCCATCTTCGCTGCCGTCATCCACAACCAGGATTTCACAAGCATAGGGCTGGGCTTCACAGTAGGCGATGATTTCTCCCAGCGTGCGCGGTAGTCGGCGCTCCTCATTGAAGGCGGGAATCACGATGGACATATAGGGGCGGTCGGTTGTTCGCATGAGCAGTTTTCAATTATCGTAGCGAGTTACGTTTATTCTGTGAACCGTATCATCTCAATAATCTGGGGCGTCTTGGTCCGGCCTTGCTTTTTTCTGCCA